>JBBQAG010000052.1:0-17999 GCA_038315875.1 Sphingomonadales bacterium
AGGCAGGCCTCGATCAGCAGCTTCTCGGTAAAGGGGTCGCCGATCTGCACGGTCGGGCGCTTGTCCTCAGTGTCGGCGCTGAATTCGGTGCTGGCCATGGTGGCACCGTGGATGCCGTCGCGCCCGGTCTTGGAGCCCACATAGACGATCGAATTGCCGACGCCCGATGCGGCCGAATAGAAAATCTTGTCCTGATCGGCGACGCCTACGGTCATCGCGTTGACGAGGATATTGCCGTCATAGGCGGCATGAAAGTTCACCTCGCCGCCGACTGTCGGCACGCCGACGCAATTGCCGTAACCGCCGATCCCGTGGACGACACCGGCGATCAGGTGGCGCGTTTTAGGGTGATCGGGCCTGCCGAACCGAAGCGCATTGAGATTGGCGACCGGTCGCGCGCCCATGGTGAACACGTCGCGCAGGATGCCGCCGACGCCCGTTGCAGCGCCCTGATAGGGCTCGATATAGCTGGGGTGGTTGTGGCTCTCCATCTTGAAGATCGCTGCCTGACCGTCGCCAATGTCGATCACGCCGGCATTCTCGCCGGGGCCGCAGATCACCTGCGGGCCGGTGGTCGGCAGCTTCTTTAGATGAATACGGCTCGATTTGTAGCTGCAATGCTCAGACCACATTACCGAGAAGATGCCGAGTTCGGTGAGATTGGGCTCGCGCCCCATCGCGGCGAGGACGCGGTCATATTCTTCGGGAGAAAGGCCGTGCTGGGCGACGATTTCAGGCGTGATCTGGCTCATGCCCGGGCTTTAGCCGCCAGCGGGGGAGGGGGCTAGCCAATTTGAAAAGCGCATCCCCGCCCAGGCGCCCAGAAACTGCGCCACGATGAACCCGGGTGCGTCGACCGGCCTGATACCGGCGAAACTGTCGGTCAGCGCTCGCGCGATCGTGATCGCCGGGTTCGCAAAACTGGTCGACGAGGTGAACCAATATCCAGCAACAATCCACAGCGCGACGAGAGCGGGTACCGAGTCCGGCCGATGACGGCTGCCGATAATGATCGTGAACAACAGGCCGAAGGTGGCGACGAACTCACCGATCCATTGCCCGGGGCCAGTGCGGACCTTGATGCCCTGTTCGATCAGCGGCATATCGAACATCGCGTGGACAATCAGCACGCCGATGATCCCCCCCAACAACTGCGCGGCAATGAACGGCAGCCAGCGGCTGCGCGCGCCAAGCAGCAGGGTCACCGCCGGGTTGAAATGAGCACCCGAAACCGGCCCCAGCAGGGTGATCAAGACGAACAGCACTGCGCCGGTCGCGCCCGTATTGCCAAGTAACGCCACCGCGTCATTCCCGCCCGCAAGCCGCTGCGCCATCACGCCCGACCCGACGACGGCTGCAAACAGGATCAGCGAGCCGATGAACTCGGCTGCGAGGGCGCGGCGCATATCGCCGATCACAGGATTTCGCGAACTACGTCCTGGGGGCGACACAGGCGCACGCCCTTGTCGGTTTCGACCAGCGGTCGGTTGATCAGCACTGGATGCGCCATCATCGCGTCGAGAATCGTCTCGCCATCGGCTTCGAGCAGGCCCAGCTCGGCGCACAGCTCGGCGGCGGGGCTGTTGTGAGTGCGAAGGCCCTCGCGTGGGGTGATCCCGGCGCGAGCGTATAGCGCAGCGAGCTTGTCGCGGGTCGGCGGGTGGATGAGATACTCGGTCACCGTCAGCTCAATGCCGGGCGTCTCCTCCAAAATCGCAAGCGTCTTGCGCGACGTGCCACAGGCCGGGTTGTGCCAGATCGTCACTTTCATCACGCGCAGCCGCAGACCGATTTGGTGGTCAGCGCATCGATCGTCGCCGACGTGCCATAAGTCGTCGAGTCGCCCTGGGTCAGGAATGTTTCCCAAACCACGCCCTGCGGGTCGGTGATCCAGCTCTTTTCGGATTTAGCGTAGCAACAGGTGGTCGCGCCTTCCTCGACCACTGGCGCATCGGCCTTGTCGAGTCGGGCATAGACTTCGGTCAGTTCCGCAGCATCTTCAACCTGGATGCCGAGATGCTCGACGCCCGCCTTTGCGCCGCGCGCGGAAATCGCAAAATTGACGCGCGGATCGTCGAGCATCCACTTGGCATAATCGGGCTTGATCACCGTTGGCGTGGCGGCGAACAGTACCGAGTAAAACCCGACCGAGCGGTCGAGATCGTCGACCGCGACATGGACATGCAGACGCTTCATGCGGCGTTCCTTTCCGTAATGGTGTCGGCGGCGGCCGGGGCGCAGTTGCTCCCGCCGCAGCAATTTTCGGTGAGGTAGGCGATGAGAATGTTCATCGCGGCGAAGTCTGCTGAATAAATGATCGAGCGTCCGGCCCGTGCCGCGTTGACGAGCCCGGCGCGCTCTAGCTGGGCGAGGTGGAAGGACAGAGACGACGCCGCTATCCCCAGTCGGACGGCGATATCGCCCGCCGCCATCCCCGCCGGTCCGGCTTCGACGAGCGCGCGGAACGCCGCCAGCCGGTGGGCCTGAGCGAGTGCCGCAAGGGAAGCGATTATCTGATCTGCACTCATCATTTCGATATTTCGAATAATATCGAAATGATGTTCAGTCAATAGTGGCCTAGCGGGTTGGTGGGACGATCTTTGTCTCGATGAATTGATAGACGTCGGCGGCGCTGCGATCGGCTACTTCTTCCATCGGCACATGGCCGCTATCGGGATAGACGATCAGCTGGCTGCCCGGAATCCGTTCGTTCAGCCAGTGGGCCGACGACACGGGAATGAGATGATCCTGCTGACCCCACAGGATCAGCACCGGCAGGTGCAGCTTCGCCAATTGCCCCGGCGTTGCGGGATCGGACGCGGTGGCAAAACGCTCGATCGTCGCCTCGCGGTTGCCGGGATAACGCAGCAGCTCCCAATAGAGGTCGACGGTCTTGGCGTCGGCGAGCTTGGGATTTGCATAGGCTCCGGGCAGGCTGTCGGCAATCAGGCTGCGGGGCGTTACGATCGTCGCCAGATTCCTGATGACTGGCATCCGCGCGATGCGGAAGGCCAGCGGCGGGGTTTGACTGCCGGGCTCGGGCTGGCCGACCGAATCGACGAGGATCAGGCCACTGACGCGTTCTGGATGCGCCAAGGCATAATGCCAGGCGACGCCGCCGCCCATCGAATTGCCCGCAAGGATGAACCGATCGACCCCGAGCTTCGCGCGCACCCGCTCCACCACATCGACAAAGGCGGCGGTGCTGTAACTGCCCGACGGGCTCGCCCCGGTAAGGCCGTGGCCGGGCAGATCGAAGCGGATCATCCGATAGCGTTTGCCGAGCCGATCGGCCCATGGCTGCCAGGCGTGGAGCGAGGCGTTGGAGCCGTGGACGAGGATCATTGCCGGCGCATCGCGCGGCCCGGTATCGCGCAGATGGACGGTCAGCCCGCCGCCCAGATCGACATATTGCGAGGTCGCATCGCCGTATTTGGCGCGCATCGCGGCAGGATCGGTATCGGGCGTGCGGAAATACAGCAGCGCCGCGCCCGCAATGAAGACGAGCGCAAGCACGATCCAGCCAGCAATTCGCAGCAACCGCCTCATCGCTTCCCCCCTCGTTCGTGCTGCTTACGGCTCCTGCCGGGCGAGCCATTCCTCGAGCCACTTGATGGTATAATTGCCGGTCTGGAAATCGGGCTCGTCGAGCAGCGCCTGATGGAGCGGGATGGTCGTCTTCATCCCTTCGATCACATACTCTTTCAACGCGCGGCGCAGGCGGCGCAGCGCACCCTGGCGCGTGGTGCCATAAACTATCAGCTTGGCGATCATCGAATCATAATAAGGCGGTACCCGGTAGCCAGCGTAAAGCCCGCTATCAACGCGCACATTCATGCCGCCCGGCGCGTGATACGCCTTCACCGTGCCGGGCGAGGGAGCAAAGGTGCGTGGATCCTCGGCGTTGATGCGGCATTCGATCGCGTGGCCGCGAAAATGGACATCTTCCTGGCGCAACGTGAGCGGGTGCCCCTCGGCAATGCGAATCTGTTCGCGGACGAGATCGAGCCCGGTGATCGCCTCGGTCACGGGGTGTTCGACCTGCAGGCGGGTGTTCATCTCGATGAAGTAAAATTCGCCATTCTCCCACAGGAACTCGATCGTGCCCGCGCCGCGATAGGCCATATCGGCCATTGCCTTGGCGACGATGCCGCCCATCCGTTCGCGATCCTCTGCACCGAGCACTGGCGACGGTGCTTCCTCGAGCACTTTCTGGTGGCGGCGCTGGAGCGAGCAGTCGCGCTCGCCGAGATGGATAGCATTGCCATTGCCGTCGCCGAAGATCTGGAACTCGATATGGCGCGGATTGCCGAGATATTTCTCCATATAGACAGTCGCGTCGCCGAACGCCGATTTGGCTTCGTTGCCCGCCTGCGCCATCAAGGTTTCGAGCTGGCTTTCCTCGGGCACCACCTTCATACCGCGCCCGCCGCCACCCGATGCAGCCTTGATCAGGACCGGGTAGCCGATCTGTGCGGCGACCGCCTTGGCTTCCGCCAGATCGCTGATCGCGCCGTCAGACCCCGGCACCAGCGGCAGCCCAAGCGCGCCGGCGGTCCGCTTGGCCTCCACCTTGTCGCCCATCGTCCGGATATGCTCGGGCTTGGGGCCCACGAAAATAATGTCGTGCGCTTCGACGATCTCGGCGAACTTGGCGTTCTCGCTCAGAAAACCATAGCCCGGGTGGATCGCATCCGCGCCCGATATTTCGGCGGCGGAAATGATGTTGGGGATGTTGAGATAGCTTTCTGCTGCTGGTGGCGGGCCAATGCAGATCGCCTGATCGGCAAGCCGCACGTGCATCGCATCGGTATCCGCGGTCGAATGCACCGCCACCGTCTCTATGCCCATTTCGTGGCACGCGCGGTGAATGCGCAGCGCGATCTCGCCGCGATTGGCGATCAGGAGCTTCTTGATCTGGGGCATGGGTTTATTCGACTACCACAAGCGGCTGATCGAATTCGACTGGCTGGCCATTTTCCACTAGGATAGCGGTCACTGTGCCCGCAGCCGGGGCGACGATCGGGTTCATCACCTTCATCGCTTCGATGATGATCAGCGTCGCGCCGGCAGCCACCTTCTCGCCAACCGAGACGAACGGCTTGGCGCCGGGTTCGGCCGACAGATAGGCGGTGCCGACCATTGGTGATTTTACCGCATCAGCCCTTGGCGCAGGCGCTGCTTCGGCCGCCGCGATTGCCGCAGGGGCTGCAGCGGGTGCGCCCGCTGGTGGGGCGTACGCAGGTGCCGCCGCCACTGTGACCGTCCGCGCAACGCGAACGAGGCGATCGCCGTCCTGCACTTCGATCTCGGTCAATTTCGTCTGATCGAGCAGTTCGGCAAGTTCGCGCACCAGATCGACATCGATCCGCATCGCGCCCTGGCCCGATTCAGTGGTTTCCGCCATGCGTCTTTATTCCCTGTTGAGACTGCCCTGAGGTGAGATTGGCCCCGTTTCGACTCAATGTCCTGTCAGAAGCGCGCCGCCGCTTCAAGCGCCAGAAGATATGAAAGCGCACCGAAGCCTGCAATCGTGCCGCGTGCCGCCATGCCGACATGGCTGTGGTGCCGATAGGCTTCGCGCGCAGCGGGATTGGATATATGCACCTCTACAACCGGCGTGGTGATCGAGCGGATCGCATCATACAGCGCGAGCGAGGTGTGCGTGAGCGCGCCGGCGTTGAGCAGCACCGCCCGCGCCGATACCGCCTGCGCCTCGTGCAGCCAGTCGATCAGATGCCCTTCGTGGTTGGACTGCCGCATGTCGATCGTCAGATCGAGGGCCTGCGCCCGGTCCTCAAGCATCCCGGCGATGTCGTCGAGCGTGTCCAAACCATAGATTTCGGGTTCGCGCAGCCCAAGCAGATTGAGATTTGGACCATTCAGGACAAAGATCGTATCGGCCATGTCGCCTCTTGTTCGAATATCGCTGTCGCGCTTCGCTATAGGCGCGCCGCAGCCGGCGGCCAAGCGGCGTGCTCAGCCGAGCGACGCCTCGACCTGGGGCAGGCGATCCTTGCCGAAGAACATCTCGTCACCGACAAAAAAGGTGGGGATGCCGAAGACGCCGCGCGCGACGGCACGTTCGGTATTGGCAGCGAGGGCGTCTTTGGCCGCCTGTTCCTGCCCACGCGCGAGCAGTGCAGCGCCGTCGAGACCGGCGGCGCTGAGCACGCGTACGATCGTTTCGGGATCTGCGATTGGTTCGCCCGCCTCCCACATTGCCGCGAGGCCGATGTCGATGAAGCGCTCCAGCACCCCGTCCTGCTCGGCAACCATCGCCGTGCGCATCAGCGCTAGCGTGTTGACTGGAAAATGCGGGTTCATCGTGAATTTGGTCAGTCCATGAGCCACGATGAACCGCTGCATTTCAAGCCGTTCATACGTGATCTTGGCGGGAACCTCGGCATATTGCACCATCGGCGCCTTGTTGCCCGTTGCCTTGAAGATTCCGCCGAGGAGACACGGTGTGTAACGCACGCTCGCGCCGGTGCGGGCGACCAGGTCGGGCAACGCTTTATAGGCCAGATAGGCGTTGGGGCTGGCGAAATCAAAGATGAATTCAAGGGTGCCGGGCATCAGAAGCGCTCCGTCCAGGGCCTGAGATCGAGCTCGTGCGTCCAGGCATTGCGCGCCTGATTGTGGAGCATGACGTAGTTTTTCGCGATTTCGGCCGGGGACAACACCGCGTCCGCAGCCCGGGCCGCGCCGATATCGGCGATTCGGCTGGCAATGAAATCGTTGTCGATCGGCCCGTCGATGATCGAATGCGCGACATGGATGTTCCTTGGCCCCAGCTCGCGCGCCATGCTCTGGGCGAGCATCCTGAGCGCCGCCTTTGCCCCTGAAAACGCCGAATAGCCGCTGCCGCCCCGCAGTGATGCCGTCGCGCCCGTGAAGATGATCGTGCCGCGCTCGCGCGTCAGCATGTGGCGGGCGACTTCACGGCCCATCAGGAACCCGCCGAAACATGCCATCTCCCAGACCTTGCGATAAACGCGCGAGGTCATCTCGGTGATCGGGAAATTGACGTTGGCGCCGATGTTGAAGACCGCCACCTCGATCGGCCCGATGTCGCGTTCGATCTGGTCGACAAGCGCGATCATCTGATCTTCCTCGCGCGCGTCCGCCGGGAAAGCCCGTGCGGCAAATCCCTCGTCGCGGATCGCCTGCGCGAGCTCTTCAAGCTTATCGGCGTTGGTCGCGCGGCGATTGACGCAGGCGACGAGTCCTTCGCGGGCAAAGGCACGGGCGATTGCGCCGCCGGTCGCGTCGCCCGCACCGATGATCAGTGCCGCACCCCCCATGCCGTCTATCCTGTATCCGCCAGCATGGTTGTTTGGGTTGCCGGTTGGCCCGCCGCCTTCCTATATGCGGCACAGGTTCATGCAAAGGCGTATCATGTCAGTCGACGGCACCATCGGTATCCACGTCAATGGCGAACATCGCCGCATCGTTGCCGGGTTGACGATTGCCCAGTTGGCCGAACAGCTGGGGCTGGTGCCCGCCAAGCTGGCGGTTGAGCGCAATCTTGAGGTCGTGCCGCGATCGACGCTGGCGCAGGTGGTGGTCGAGGATGGCGATGAGCTGGAGATCGTCCACTTTGTCGGCGGCGGCGATCATGTCTTGCCGCTTGCGGATGACAGCTGGACGGTGGCGGGGCGTACGTTTCGATCGCGGCTGATCGTGGGCACGGGCAAATACAAGGATTTCGCGCAGAACGCCGCCGCGGTTGCCGCATCGGGCGCCGAAATCGTGACCGTTGCGGTGCGGCGGGTGAATGTTTCCGATCCCAATGCGCCACTGCTCACCGATTTCATCGATCCAAAGAAGATCACCTATTTACCCAATACCGCAGGATGCTTCGATGCCGAAAGCGCGATCCGCACGTTGCGCCTGGCGCGTGAAGCGGGCGGCTGGGATCTCGTCAAGTTGGAGGTGCTTGGCGAGGCCAAAACGCTCTATCCCGATATGGTTGAAACCTTGCGCGCGACCGAGGTGTTGGCAAAGGAAGGCTTCCTGCCGATGGTCTATTGTGTGGATGATCCCATTGCGGCGAAGCGGCTCGAGGATGCAGGCGCCGTCGCAATCATGCCGCTTGGCGCGCCGATCGGATCGGGGTTGGGCATCCAGAACCGCGTGACGATTCGGTTGATCGTCGAGGGGGCGAGCGTGCCGGTGCTGGTCGATGCCGGGGTCGGCACCGCATCTGATGCGGCCGTCGCAATGGAACTTGGTTGCGACGGCGTGCTGATGAATACAGCGATTGCCGAAGCTAAGGATCCGATCATGATGGCATCAGCGATGAAACTGGCGGTCGAATCGGGGCGGCTCGCCTATCGCAGTGGCCGGATGGGGCTGCGCCGCTATGCCGATCCTTCCAGCCCATTGGCGGGAATGATCTGAGCTTGTAACTATCCCCCCTTGAGCGCGTATAGGAAACAATGAAACGAATCGCCGCCCTGTTTGCGATGATCGCCCTTGCCGGGATGAGCATGGGCATGGCGGCTGCCCACCGAGTTTCAGCCGCGCCGATGGCGCATATGCCAGCCGCGCCGATGCAGCCCTGCACCGATGGACCAAGCATTGGATGCGAGCTCTGTTGTGCCGTGGCCCCGTCGCTGGCAGCTTTCATCGACGTCGGCGATGCTCCGAAGCCCGGCTTTACGCCTGCTGCCACCGCGCCGCAGACAGGCCTTGCCACGCCGCCCGCCCTGCCGCCGCCGCGATTGGCCGCACGCCGGAAGTGACCTCAAAATTTTTCGGACGTGGCCTGCATGGCCAGTCCGCTTTTCTATCGGAGAATGACAATGGTTCGTATTGCCAAGCTTTTCGTGATCGGTCTCGGTCTCACCGCAACGGCTGCCTATGCGGCGGCACCAGCTGCTGTGACGGCAGCGTGCAGCGCCGCGTGCATGGGTGTCTGCATGACGTTGGGCATCGAATGCGGGCGGGCCAATTGCTGATCGATCCGACGACTGACTAAACGGTGCCGGAGCGGCGACGCTCCGGCACTTCTTCATCCGCGGTGGGGCGATCGACATGCGCATAATCATGGGACTGATATTCGGGCTCGCGCTGGCTGCTTGCGGCCGCCACGCCGATGGGCAGACCGGCGTCCTACCGCGCCATCCCGAAACCGTGAAGGCGACTGACCGGCTCAATATCGTCGGGCTGCTCTATCCTGCGTCGACGCCGCGCGCGATTGTCCTGCTGTTTCATCAAGCGGGGTCGAGCAAATATGAATATGACAGCATTGGTCCGCGCCTCGCTGCGAGGGGTTTCACCGCGCTTGCAATCGATCAACGCGCTGGCGGCACGCTGTTCGGCGACAATTCGACGGTTCACATGCTTGGGGGATCACAGCCCTATCTCGAAGCCGAAAAGGACCTGCAGGGCGCGCTGAACTGGGCGTTGACCAAGCATTTGCCAGTGATCGTTTGGGGCAGCAGCTATTCGTCAGCGCTCGTTTTTCTGCTCGCGGCCGAAAATCCGGGAAAGGTGCAGGGCCTGCTTGCCTTTTCGCCGGGAGAATATCTGGGCACGCCAGACAAGGTGCGTCGGGCGGCAGCGCAGGTGCGGGTGCCAATATTCGTAACATCGGCCAAGGACGCGGGCGAAATCGCGGCGGCAAAAGCGATTATCGATGCAGCGCCTGCGGCGATCAAGGTGCGTTACGTGCCGCCCACAGCAGGCGTGCACGGTTCCTCGACCCTCATTCCTGATCGCAACTCGCGCGGCGCCGAAGAGAATTGGCACGCGGTCGAGGCATTTCTGGATCGGGTAGCGCCGCGCCCTCAAACGAAGGCAGCCCCGGCAAAGCCTTGATATCATTGAAGAGCAACGCTCGGCGGAACTTTCGAAACGAACCGCCGTTGTCTTCTCGAGCGCATTGAACAGCGGCCGGATGGTCCGCCGCCGAAAGAGCGCACACGGAGATAGATCATGGGCGAACTTATCGACAAGATCAAAGGCAACGTGAACGAAGCGGTTGGCAAGGCCAAGCAGAACAGCACCGATCCTGATACCAAGGCTGCCGGTGCTGCGCAGGAATTGAAGGGCAAGGCCCAGCAGACTGCCGGCAAGATTAAGGGCGCGCTCGGCGACGACATCTGACGTCGCTGAAAGCCAGGACATCTTGTAAATGATCGGCCGCCCGGGGTTTCCCGGGCGGCCGTTTCTGTATCCGCTAAATCGGCAAGCTGAGCCGTCTATCGGGCCCTGATAGCGCTGATGGTCGTGCCGTTGGTGATGATCTCGATATCGGTCTTCAGATGCAGCAGCTTGACGCCCGGCTCGGCGAGTGCGCGGTCGAGCGCGGGCGTACATTGCTCGGTGGTCTCGACGGTTTCGGACCATGCGCCATACGCCTTGGCGAGCAACGCGAAATCGGGGTTGTGGAGCGCGGTGCCGCTTAGGCGCGCTGGGTATTCGCGCTCCTGATGCATACGGATCGTGCCATAGCCGCCATTGTCGACGACGATGACGAGCATGTTCGCGCCTTGCTGAATCGCGGTTGCCAGTTCCTGCCCGTTCATCAGGAAATCGCCATCGCCAGCGACGGCGATGACGGTCTTGTCGGGGCAGCGGAGCGCGCCGGCGACGGCGGCGGGGACCCCGTAGCCCATCGCGCCTGCGGTGGGGGCGAGTTGTGTGCCGGGATTGCCATAGTGCCAATAGCGGTGCCACCAGCCCGAGAAATTGCCGGCACCATTGCAGATGATGGTGTCGGCCCCGTGCAAGCGCTCGCGCATCGCGGCGACGCATACGCCGAGGTCCAAGGTCACGCCGTCTCGCGGTTTTGGCGTGGACCAGTCGAGCCATTCGGCATGGGCCTCCTTGGCAGCCGGATCGGCCTGGTCGGGGAAAGGCAGGCGCGCCAGCATGTCGGCGATTTCAAAAACGCCTGCATTGAGGGCGAGGTCGGCCCGATAGACCCGATTGAGTTCGGACGGGTCCGGGTGGCCGTGGATCAGCGTTTGGCCCGGGTGACCGGGGGTGATCAACGTGTACCCGTCGGTCGTCGCTTCACCCAGCCGCGCGCCGACGGCGAGGATGAGGTCGGCAGCCTTGATCCGCGCGACCAGCTTGGGGCTCGGGCCATAGCCGAGATTGCCTGCCCAGGCGCCAGACCCGTTATCGATGGCGTCCTGACGGCGAAAGGCACCTGCGACGGGTATACCCCAAGACGACGCGAAGGCGGTGAACGCGGCAGATGTCGCCATGTCCCAGCCCGCGCCACCAACGATGGCGACCGGGCGCTTTGCTGCGCGAAGGCGATCGAGCAGGTCGCCAAACGCGGCGGGATCGAGACTGCGGGTTGGCAGCCCGACCTTTGGCCGATCGACCGCCTCCACCACGTCGCACAACATATCTTCGGGAAGCGCGATCACCACCGGGCCGGCCCGCCCGCTCGTTGCGACGTTGAACGCCCGCGCGATATATTCGGGGATGCGGCGGGCGTCCTCGATCCGCGTTGCCCATTTGCAAAGCGGCGCGAACATCGCGGGCAGGTCGACTTCCTGAAACCCCTCGCGGTCCCTCATCCCCCGGTCGACGTCGCCAATGAACAGGATCATCGGCTGCGAATCCTGCATCGCGACATGCACGCCGATGCTGGCATTGGTCGCGCCCGGCCCGCGCGTGACGAAGCAGATGCCGGGCCGCTGCGTCAGCGTGCCATCGGCGCAGGCCATGAACGCCGCGCCGCCTTCCTGCCGGCACGTCACGACATCTACCTCTGGCGTGTCGTGCAAAGCATCGAGGACGGCGAGGAAGCTCTCCCCCGGCACCTGGAAGATGCGATCGCAGCCTTGCGCGATCAAATTGTCGACAAGGATGCGGCCGCCGGTGCGAAGCTGGGTCATCGCCGCAGTTTAGCGAGGGGTGGGGGAATCCGCCAGCTTGCGCTTGTTAAAGCCCCTCCCCTTCAGGGGAGGGGTGGGGGTGGGGGGGCTATCCTCGAAAACGTCGCTCTCGGTGAGACTGACGCTCCTCACCCCAACCCCTCCCCTGAAGGGGCGCGGCTTAAGGAAGCGCCTCACGCCTGGTGGATCGCCTTGGTCACGCAATAGCTGTCATAGCCTTCCGTCCCGCCCTCGCTGCCGAAGCCCGAAATCTTAACACCGCCGAACGGCGCATCGGGGGTGCTGATCGCAAAGCTGTTGATTCCCACCATCCCGGCCTCGATCGCGTCGCCCAGCAAATTCGCCCGCCGGCCATTTTCAGTAAAGGCGAACGCCGCGAGGCCATAGGGCAGCCGGTTGGCTTGTTCGATTGCCTCGTCGAAATTCTTGAACGAGCGCGAGACAGCGACGGGGCCGAAGGGTTCGTTGGACATGATGTCGGCATCGTTGGGCACATCGGCGAGAAGCGTGGGGCGGAAGAAGAAGCCGCCTTCTCCGAAGCGTTCGCCACCCGCCATCGTCCGTGCGCCCCTTGCCTTGGCATCGTCGACCAGTTTTTCGATCGCATCGGGGCGGCGGTGGTTGGCGAGCGGGCCCATCTTGGTGGCTGGGTCCAAGCCGTCACCAACCGGCAATATCGCTGTGCGCGCGGCAAAGCCCGCCAGGAAATCCTCGTAGATCGCTTCCTCGACATAGAAGCGCGTCGGGCTGACGCAGACCTGCCCGGCGTTTCTGAATTTCTGCGGCACGACCATGTCGAGCGTCTTTTCCAAATCGCAATCGGCGAAGATCAGCACGGGTGCATGTCCGCCAAGTTCCATCGTCGTCCGCTTGACGCCGTCTGCCGCCAGCTTCAGCAGATGCTGGCCGACGGGCACCGATCCAGTGAAGCTCACCTTGCGGACAATCGGCGAGGCGATCAGATGACGGCTGACCATATCGGGCACGCCAAACACGAGTTGCGCGACGCCCTTGGGCAGCCCGGCATCATCGAGGCAATGGATGATCGCGCTGGTGCAGCCCGGCGTCTCCTCGGGCGGCTTGGCGATCACGGCGCAACCGGCAGCAAGCGCGGGCGCGAGCTTTTTGGCCATCAGATAGACCGGGAAATTCCACGGCGAGAGTGCAGCCACCACCCCGACAGGTTGCTGGATGACGATCGATCGCTGACCGGCAGGGCGGACAAGGACGCGGCCATAGTGGCGCAGCGCTTCCTCGGCGAACCAATCGAACATCTGCGCCGCGCTCATCACCTCGCCGCGTGCCTCGCCGATCGGCTTACCCTGTTCACGCGTCATCAGCGTCGCGATCGCATCGGCGCGGGCGCGGATCAGATCGGCGGCCTTGTGGAGGATCACCGCGCGCGTGCTGGCATCGGTCCCGCGCCACAGTGCGAAACCGCGCTCCGCCGATGCAAGCGCTGCATCAAGATCGCTGGCGGAGGCTAGCGGCACCTCGGCAATTTCGTCGCCGGTCGCTGGATTAATGACGGCACGCGTGTCGCGTCCTTCTCCGGCGCTCCAGGCGCCGTCGACGAAGAGTGCGAGGTCTGCGTCACAGCGGGCAGTGGTCACGCGGGAATCTCCTTGGCGATCGACGGGATGAGGGGCAGATAGGCACGCAAAGCACAAGATACGAGAGAGAGGATCGGCATGGCCGAATTGACCGTCATCGCGCGCGGACTGCGTTTTCCCGAAGGGCCAGTGGCAATGCCCGATGGCAGCGTGATCCTGGTCGAGATCGAGGCCAGACGGATCACCCGCGTGCGTCCAGATGGATCGAAGGAAACCGTTGCCGAGCCAGGCGGTGGCCCCAACGGGTTGGCGATTGGTCCAGATGGGAAGCTATATTGCTGCAACAATGGCGGCTTCAATTATATCGAGCATCCCAGCGGCGTGCTTATCCCGCACGGCCAGGCGGATGATTATTCAGGCGGACGGATCGAGCGGATCGATATCGAATCGGGCGCGGTCGAGATACTGTACAAGGACGGCGATTTTGGCTGCGTCATACGGGGCCCGAACGACATCGTCTTCGATCGCGATGGCGGGTTCTGGTTTACCGATCACGGCAAGACCCGCGAACGCGACCGCGATGTGACCGGCATCTTCTACGCCAAGGCCGATGGCAGCCATCTGGAAGAAGTGATCTTCCCGAGCGAAAACCCCAACGGCATCGGCCTCTCGCCCGATGGCAGCATGCTGTATGCTGCCGAAACTTACACGTGTCGGCTGATGGCCTTCAAAGTGACCGCGCCTGGCAAGGTCGATCAGGCGGGTGGGTTGGGGGGTGCCGGCATCCCGCTCTATCGGCCAGCAGGCTATAAATTCTTCGATTCGCTGGGCATCGAGGCCCGCGGCAATATCTGTGTCGCGACGATCGGCGAGAGCGGCATCTCGGTAATCTCGCCGACGGGTGAGCTGGTCGAATTCGTGCCGATGCCCGATCCATTCACGACCAATATTTGTTGGGGCGGGGCGGACATGTCGACCGCCTATATCACCCTGTCCGGCACCGGGCAGCTGGTATCGATGCCGTGGGCGCGACCCGGCCTGACGCTGGTCTATTGAAGGGAACGCCATGCCCCGTGCTCATCGCGAAGCACACCGCATCGACCGGATTGGCTGGCTGCGCGCGTCAGTGCTCGGCGCCAATGACGGGATCGTCTCGACCGCCAGCCTGATGATCGGGGTCGCGGCGGCGGCACAGAGTGGTCCGGCGATCCTGGTGACGGGCGTCGCCGGGCTGGTCGCAGGCGCGATGTCGATGGCGGCAGGAGAATATGTCTCGGTCAGTTCGCAGGCCGATACCGAACGCGCCGAACGCCTGCGTGAGGAGCGCGAACAGGCCGAGCAGCCCGATGCCGAGCTGGAGGAGCTCACGCAAATTTATATCGCGCGCGGGCTCGATCGCACGCTGGCGGCGCAGGTCGCTGCGCAGTTCACGACGAAGGATCCGCTGGTGGCGCATCTGCGTGACGAACTCGGCCTCAGCGCGCATCTGGAAGCAAAGCCGGTGCAGGCGGCGCTGGCATCGGCGTCGAGTTTTGCGGTTGGCGCGGCGCTGCCGCTGGTGCTGGCGCTGCTGCTGCCCCGGGCGATATTGCTCTGGGGTATCGGTACTGGATCGCTTGCGTTTCTGGCGCTGCTTGGCGTGGTGGGCGCGCGCGCTGGCGGAGCGCCGGTGCTGAAAGCGACCATTCGCGTGACTTTCTGGGGCGCCTTGGCGATGGCGATTACCGCTGGGGTGGGATTGTTGTTCGGCGTGGCGGGATAGCGCACGCAACCGCCGTTGACCGGCGCTGGCGGACATGGCTAAGCGGCTGGCCAAGCCCAACCGAGTCCGGGAGCGCCGCCCATGAAGAAGCTCTATCCCAACGCTGCCGCTGCGCTCGAAGGGGTGCTGTTCGACGGGATGACGATTTGCGCAGGTGGCTTTGGCCTGTGCGGCATTCCGGAACGCCTGATCGATGCGATTCGCGACGCCGGCACCAAGGATCTGACAATCGCCAGCAACAATGCCGGCATAGATGGCGAGGGTCTCGGCAAGCTGCTGCGTACGCGCCAGGTCAAGAAGATGATCAGCAGCTATGTCGGCGAGAACAAGGAATTTGAGCGGCAATATCTCGCAGGCGAGTTGGAGGTCGAATTCTCTCCCCAGGGCACACTTGCCGAGCGCTGCCGGGCTGGCGGGGCGGGCATTCCCGGCTTCTACACCAAAACGGGCGTCGGCACGCTGGTCGCTGAAGGCAAGCCGGTGATGGCATTCGACGGACAGGACTATATCCTCGAACGCGGTATCGTCGCCGATCTGGCAATCGTGAAGGGCTGGAAGGCCGACGAGGCGGGCAATCTTGTGTTCCGCAAGACCGCACGCAATTTCAACCAGCCGATGGCGACCGCTGGCAAGGTCTGCGTGGCCGAAGTCGAGGAGATCGTGCCGGTGGGCACGCTCGATCCCGATCAGGTCCATCTTGCGGGCATCTATGTGAACCGGCTGATCCTGGGCGCGCCTTATGACAAGAAGATCGAATTCGTGACGACGCGCGAGCGCGCCGCGGCGTGAGGTCTGGCAACCTCCGTTTGCTTCGAGCGCAGTCGAGAAGCTGGTTCGGCCGGGCAGTGTCTCGACTGCGCTCGACACAAACGGTTTTGGCTGGTGCGATGGCGCTGACGGCATGCGCCACGCCATCGGCGGTCGATAAGCTCGACCTGAAGGGTGGAAGCTACCTGGCAGTCGACATTGCGGCACCTGCCGTTCCCGCCGGGATGCAATATCTCTACGGATCGGGCGAGGGCGCTACGATCAGCCTGCAAGCATGGCGAGGCCTGGTTGGCTATGCGATTGCGCAATCGCGGGCGCGGCCAAAGGACAGCGTCGTTCTCGATGAGGGCGCTACGCTCGCGCAGCCGGTATTCATACCCTGCGGCGCAAAACCGCTCGCCGCCGTGTTCGATGTCGATGAAACGGTGCTGCTCAATCTCGGCTTCGAATATGATGCAGCGCTTCACCCCGGCCCATATGATGCGGCGAAATGGGATGCCTGGGAGCGGACCGGGGCGGATAAAGTGGCGCCCACGCCCGGCGCGGCCAAGGCGCTCGCGCTCCTGCGCGAGTTGGGCGTGACGGTCGTCTTCAATACCAATCGCACCGTTGCCAACGCCGCGCAGACGCAGGCGGCGATCGAACGAGCGGGGCTCGGCCCAGCCGTCCACGGCGAAACGCCGTTCCTGCAGGGCGATGCGCCAGGCGGCTCGAAAAAGGATGCGCGCCGCGCGGCCATCGCTGCCAAATATTGCGTCATCGCGATGGGCGGCGATCAGCTCGGCGATTTCAGCGATTTGTTCAACGATATCAAATCACCCGCCGAGCGCCGCGCTGCAACATTAGTGCCTCCGATGTCGGCAAAATGGGGTGCCGGTTGGTTCGTTCTGCCCAATCCCGTCTATGGCAGCGGGCTGAAGGGTGGCTTTGACGATGTGTTTCCAGCAGACAAACGGTGGGCACCGCCCCAGCCGCAGGAGAAGCAATAATGGCCTGGACCCGCGATGAAATGGCGGCCCGCGCGGCCAAGGAACTTGAAGACGGCTTCTATGTCAATCTCGGCATCGGTATCCCGACGCTCGTCGCGAACCATATCCCGCCAGGCATGGATGTGACGCTGCAATCCGAAAACGGCATGCTCGGCATCGGGCCGTTCCCTTGTCCCGACGAGGTCGATCCCGATCTGATCAATGCCGGCAAGCAGACGATCAGCGAGCTGCCCTCCTCGGTCTATTTCAGCAGCGCCGATAGTTTCGCGATGATCCGCGGCGGGCATATCGACCTGACCGTGCTCGGCGCGATGGAAGTCAGCGAAGGCGGTGACATCGCCAACTGGATGATTCCCGGCAAGCTGATCAAGGGCATGGGCGGCGCGATGGATCTCGTCGCTGGCGTCAAGCGGATCGTCGTGGTGATGGAACACACATCGAAGAACGGCGATCCGAAGTTCATTCCCGCCTGCACGCTGCCGCTGACTGGCAGGAACGTGATCGATATGATCATCACCGATCTGGCGGTGTTCGAGCGGGCCGATCATTCAAGTCCCTTCAAGCTTGTCGAACGCGCGCCGGGCGTGACCGATGACGAAGTGAGGGCCAAGACCACCGCTGCGTATATCGGCTGATCCAATGCGGGTGTTGCTGACAGGATCATCGGGCTGGCTGGGACGATATCTCGCGCCACGGCTGGGGACGACGGGGCATGTGGTGACGGGGCTGGATATCGCGCCGGGTGCCCACACCGAGGTGATCGGCAGTGTCGCCGATCGGGGGTTGATCGACCGTATCTTCAGCGAGCATGGCATCGAGGTGGTCATCCATTCCGCCGCGCTGCACAAGCCCGATATCGCTCGTTACCCAACCCAGGCGTTCGTCGATGTGAACGTGGCGGGCACGCTTAATTTGCTCGAGGCGGCGGTTGCGGCAGGGCACGACCGGTTCGTGTTCACCTCCACGACCTCGCTGATGATCTCGGATGCCATCCGCCGCGCCGAGGGCGGGGCGGCCGTGTGGATCGACGAGACGATGGCCCCGCTAGAGCCACGCAACA
>JBBQAG010000051.1:0-18195 GCA_038315875.1 Sphingomonadales bacterium
AACGGGGGTATTTGGTCCCACAATCGTTCCCACATTTCAGCGGGAATTCAGGCAAATCACGGTGACCGACCGCGAACACGTTACAAGATAAATGGCTGATTTTACAGAGTAGTTGGAGACGCTCTGAAATTGCCTGAGACGAAAGTTATAGCGCCTCCTTCGCTACCAATTCTGCGAGCCCGGCGCCGATATCGGCATCCAACGGGTCGTTCAATCGATCGAAAATTCGAGCTGCTCTTTCGGCGATACCAGTTGCCATCCGTGAAAGTCCTTCACCATCATCGCGCCGCATCCAGCACAGGGCGCGGCATGATATTGAAGCCGATTGATCCAGCCCGGGCGGACATGGCTGCGATGACGCCGATGATTGCCGGCCATGCAGGCCAATCGCTGCACTAACGCAAGTCGCGGTGCCGACATGACGTCTGTCCCCTGTTCTGTGATGGTAGCGACCAGTGGTCTGAGCGAGCGCCGCACTATCTAATATCCTATCATGACAGATGAGGGTCAGGTTCGGGATTGCCCGATGACATCTAAACGTCACTTATTCGCGGCTGGATGGGCCGTGTCCCGGGGTTGCTCGGCCAGCGCGGCCCAAAGCAGGCACATCATTTGGGGCCAGAAATCCGTAACAATCCCGCGACGTTCCACGTAGGCATTGTTGCCCGCGCTTGGGGCATCTACTTACCCATCATCACATCATTGGATGACGCCTAATGCCAGCCACGTATAAAACTCGAATGCTCATCATTGGTTCCGGTCCCGCCGGCCTTTCAGCGGCGATTTATGGCGCGCGCGCCGGCATGAAGCCGATTCTGGTCCAGGGCATTCAGCCCGGCGGCCAGTTGATGACGACGACCGATGTCGAGAATTATCCCGGATTTCGAGAAGTCATCCAGGGGCCATGGCTGATGGACGAGATGCAGGGGCAGGCAGAGCATGTCGGCACCCAGCTGATGTACGATACGATCGTCGAGGTGGATCTGTCGCGCCGGCCGTTTCGGCTGATCGGCGATGGCGGTGATATCTATGAGGGTGATGTTCTGATCATCGCGACAGGCGCGCAGGCCAGATGGCTTGGCCTCGACAGCGAGGAGCTGATGAAAGGCAAGGGCGTGAGCGCCTGTGCGACCTGCGACGGGTTCTTCTATCGCGGCAAGAAGGTGGCGGTGATCGGTGGCGGCAATACCGCGGTCGAGGAGGCGCTCTACCTCACCAATCATAGCGATGACGTCACGCTGATCCACCGCCGTGACAGCCTGCGCGCCGAGCGAATCCTGCAAGACAGGCTGTTCGCGCACAAGAACATCACCGTGTTGTGGAACAAGGAAGTTCGGCAGTTCGTCGGCGGTGGCCAGCCGGAGGGGCTTGTCGGCCTGGAATTGATCGATACCGTCACCGGCGAAACATCGACCATCGATGTCGACGGCGGCTTTGTCGCCATCGGCCATCATCCTGCGACCGAGTTGTTCAGGGGCCATCTCACGCTCGACAGCGACGGCTATATCGATGTCGAGAAGGGCACGACCCGCACGAGCATCCACGGGGTCTTCGCATGCGGTGACGTGATGGATAAAATCTATCGCCAGGCGGTGACGGCAGCAGGCACGGGCTGCATGGCCGCGCTGGATGCCGAGCGCTTCCTTGCCGAAGCCGATTTCGAGAAGATCGCCGAAGCCGCCGAATAAAGATCAGTCGAGCGCGGCGATGATTGCGGCGCGCAGGGCGTCTTTGTCTGCAGACCGCGCGAAACTGTGCGATGCGGTGGCAATGGTGATCGATTTTATCGCGCGGCCGGCGCGCCTGGCCGCATCGATGAAGGCGAGCGCGGTCGCATCGCCTTCGGCGAGAATGATCGTTGCATCAGATCGCGAGGCTAGCGCATCGAAGACTCGCTTTTCAAGCAACTCCGATTGTTGCCAGCGTGTGGCAGCTATCTTTGACAAGCCACTTATTGCTCTGCCGAAATTGACCCGTCCGGTGAGCAATTTCGTCCAGCTTTCGGGGTCCTTGAGGCGGGTGGCATAGCGCGCGCTGATGGCTGCCGCAGGCGGCAAGTCATCGGCCTCCTCAATGATCCAGGGGTTGGCGAGGATCAGCCCGTCAAAGGCAGCGCCGCCATGAAGTAATAATGCCGTCGCGGCGTCGCAGTTGCCAAAGCCGATCATCCGTTTCAAGCCCGGGCAGGTGGTGCGAAACGCATCGACAGCGGCGGCGATATCGGGCGACGACGATGCGTATCCGTCGTTCTCGCCGCTCGAATCGCCAATCCCGCGGCGATCGAAGCGGAACACCGGGGTGCCGCGCGTGGCGAGTTCGGCAGCCAGCATCGCCATCCCGCGATGCGCGCCGCAGCGAATCTCGTTGCCACCCGATACGATCAGCAGCCCAGTGCTCCCCGTCGCCTCGTCGAGTGAGCCGACCAGCGTTTCGCCTTCGCAGCGAAATTCGATCAGCCGCCGCATGCGAGCACCCAATCGGCAATGTCGGCGGCGAGCAGTTGGGCAAGCGCGCCATCGTTGCCCGGTTCGGCACGGCGCCACAGTGGGGCGCCGGGGAATTTGATATCGGCGGGGGCGGGGTCGCTTTCCAGCCGAACGGTGCGCAACGGCGCCAGCGCTTCCCGCAACACATCGTCGTTCAACAGCTCGTTGAACAGCGGCCAGCCGATCAGGTTGCCGACAAGATTTACCGGCGGGCTGTCAGGCCCGGACATCGACAAATTTGGTTCCCCGCCGATTGATTGGGCGCGTTGCAAGTCGGCTAGCACCGCATAGCCAGTGATCGGCGACAATCGCCACACGCCACAGACGCCCGCCACGCTGTCCGCAACGGCACCCCCGCGCATCGATGCCATGAAGACGGGCCGGACAGCGCCTTGGGCTTCTGAAAGGCTTTTGACGGCATTGCGCCAGTCGGCAAGCGTTGCCGATTGGGTCGCCAGCACGCTTTCGCCTTGGCCCGGCAGGTCCGGAACCAGGCTTGCCACGCTCATCGCGGCCAGGGCGCGGCAGATCGTTACTGCAAAGGCCCGCGTGCGGTTATGCTCCTCGAACAGCGGCAGCAGCATCACGACGACTGGGCCGGTATCGGGGCCGAAGCGCAGCATCGCCTCGCGCCCGCCGGGCCAGTCGTAATGATCGATCAATGCAGCGCCCGAGCAGCAGCAAAGCGCGTCAGCGCGCCGAAAGTCGCAAGCATCTCGCCATCGACATCCTCATCGTCGATCAGGATGCCAAGCCTGTCCTCAAGCTCGGTCAGGACGCCTGCCACCGCCATCGAATCGAATTCGGGGAGAGCCCCGAACAATTCGGTATCATCGGTAAAGGCAGCAACGCGGCCAACGCTGATTCCCAGGATGTCGCGCAGCACCGCGCGCACCGTCGCCTCGACATCGGCTTCCCCGATCTGATCCAACCCGGTCCCTTCCTGTCCGCGCGCGATGCGCGGCGCCATGCAAAGTGGATGCGCGTTAGAGAATTGCCGGCGTGCTGCCAAGGGCCTGCCCTCTTGGCAGCACCGCAGGCGTGGCTATCAAGGGAATGATGATCGCGCTCGATCCAGTCCCGCAGCCAATCGATCACCTTGCGGGGATGGGCGAGGCGCGCCGCGTGGCGTTTGAAGATCGCAGCGGGGCTCTTGATTTTGCGGGGCTCGAAGCATCGGTTGCGCGAATGGCTGGTTGGCTGGCGGGGCAAGGGCTGGCGAAGGGCGCACGGGTCGCGAGCTGGCTGCCAAAGAACCGGACGGCGTGCCTGATGCCGCTGGCTGCCCCGCGTGCAGGCTTGGTGCACGTGCCGATCAACCCGCTGCTCAAGCGCGCGCAGGTTGCCCACATTCTGGCCGATTGCTCAGCGAGCATGCTGGTGACGCAACCGGCGCGGGCCGAGACCCTGGAGGAGGGCAATCTGCCCCGCGACTGCCGGCTTTTGGCCGATCCTGCCGATTGGGGGCATGACGTCATGCCGCCAAGCGACGCGTCTCCTGACGATCTCGCCGCGATCCTGTACACCTCTGGCTCGACGGGGCGGCCAAAGGGGGTGATACTCAGCCATGCCAATCTGTGGCTAGGGGCGATCAGCGTCGCGCATTATCTGAAGCTCGACCCGGCCGACCGGACGCTATGCGTGCTGCCCCTGAGCTTCGATTATGGCCAGAGCCAGCTCTTCTCGACCTGGGCCGCAGGGGCATCCGCTGTGCCGCTCGATTATCTGACGGCACGCGATGTCATCAAGGCGGTCGAGCGCTTTGGGATCACCACGCTCGCTGGTCTGCCGCCGCTCTGGGTGCAACTGCTCGAGGCGGATTGGCCTGTCGAAACAGCTGCACGGCTAAAGCGACTTACAAATTCGGGCGGCGCCTTGACCCTGCCGATGGTAAAGGGCTTGCAAGATCGTTTCCCGATGGCCGATCTATATCCGATGTACGGCATCACAGAGGCATTCCGTTCGACCTATCTCGATCCGTCATTGGTCGATCGTCACCCCGAATCGATGGGAAGGGCGATCCCGTTTGCCGAGGTGATGGTTATGCGCGCTGACGGGACGAGGGCAGGGCCCAATGAGCCGGGCGAACTGGTGCATGCAGGGCCGCTCGTTTCGAAGGGCTATTGGGGCGACAATGACAAGGCCACCGAACGCTATCGGCCCGCACCCACTTTTTCAGCGACCGGGGGCGTAGCGGTATATTCCGGCGATATCGTGATCGCGGACAGTGACGGGCTGCTCCATTTCGTCGGGCGGCAGGACGAGATGATCAAATCTGCCGGCAACCGCATCAGCCCTACCGAAATCGAGGCCGCCGTGCTGGCAACTGGAGACGTCGCCGAGGCAGTGGCGATCGGGGTGCCCGATCCGCGGCTTGGCCAGGCAATCATCATTGTCGCGCGGGCGAGCGGCGATACCGGCGAGATCGAGAACCGTCTGCGGGAGCGGTTGCGCCGTGATCTGCCCAATTTCATGCAGCCAGCACGCTACCAATGGCGCGATGCCCTGCCTCGAAACGCCAATGGCAAGATCGATCGCGCGCTGTTGAAGTCGGAATTCGCGACGTGAAACCGATGGGCCCTATCCCGCCAGCCTTTGCCGATCAGCGGGGCAAGCTGATAATTGGTCGCAAAAATGCCGATCAATGGATTGATTTAGCAAAAAATACGCCTTTGTTTATCTATGATTTCGAGATCGTCGCCGCGCAGATCGCTCGATTGCGCGGGGCGTTGCCGCAAGGCGTGGGCATCCATTATGCCGTGAAAGCGAACCCGTTCGCGCCGCTCGTGCGCGGCATCGCAACGCTGGTTGACGGGCTTGATGTCGCCTCGGCGGGGGAATTGGCGCTGGTCGGGCGCGAGGCGGCGGACACGCCAGTCAGCTTTGCCGGCCCGGGCAAGCGCGACGATGCGATCGAGGCTGCGATCCGGGCGGGCGCCACGATCAATCTGGAGTCAGCGGGCGAGGCGGCGCGGGCGTTGACGATCGCCGATCGCATCGGGATGACGCCGCGGCTTGCCGTGCGCGTGAACCCCGCCTTCGAACTGCGCGGATCGGGGATGAAAATGGGCGGCCGGGCGTCTCCTTTCGGGGTCGATGCGAGCGAGGTTCCCGGGCTGGTTGCTTCGATCATCGCTGGTGGCGCGGATTGGCGGGGATTTCACATTTTTGCTGGCTCGCAGGCGTTGGACAGCGCGGCCATCATCGAGAGCCAGGCCGCCACCTTGGCGTTGGCAGCGGATCTTGCCGACAAGATCGGACGGGTGCCGCCGCTGGTCAATCTGGGCGGGGGTTTTGGCGTGCCCTATTTTCCCGGAGACCGCTCGATCGATGTGGGGGCAATCGGCGCAGCGCTTGGCGATGGCATGACGTCACTATCAGGGCGCCTTGCAGGAGCCCAATTCGCGCTCGAACTGGGTCGTTGGCTGGTGGCGGAGGCGGGCGTGTATCTGACGCGGATCGTCGATCGCAAGACCAGCCGGGGCGAGACGTTTCTCGTCACCGATGGCGGGCTGCATCACCAGTTGGCGGCGAGCGGCAATTTCGGCACCGTCGTGCGCCGTAACTACCCAATCGCGGTTGCCGACAAGATGGGCGCGGAGCCGAGCGATCCAGTATCGGTGGTTGGCTGCCTGTGTACGCCGCTGGATCGTCTCGCAGATCAGGTTGCCCTTCCTGCAGCCGATGTCGGTGACGTCATCGCGGTTTTCTTGGCAGGCGCCTATGGCCTCACCGCGAGTCCCAGCGGCTTCCTGGGACACCCGCTTCCCACCGAGTTTCTGGCAGGTTCGCCGGACAATCCTAACGCTATCTTCACCTCTTGATCGCATAGCCAAAGCCGTAGCTGCGCGTCTTGCCGGGTGACGTCACCGGCATCCGCGCGCCAGCGGGAGGTGTTCGATCATGCGTTTGCAACAGTTTTCCAAGGTTTTCGCGGCGCCGACAATGGCCGCATTGCTCGTTTCGGGCTGCATTGGCGGTGGCAGGCCGCAATTGCCGTCGGCTTCGTTCGTGGCCACGCAGGAGCAGCCCGGCGAGGAATATGTGATTGGTCCGCTCGATCAGCTCAACATCTTCGTGTGGCGCAATCCCGAGCTTTCCTCGAAGGTTCAGGTCCGCCCCGATGGCCGGATCACCACGCCGCTGATCAGCGACATGCCCGCCGTCGGCAAGACGCCGGCGATGTTGGCGGACGACATGAAGATCGCGCTTGGTGAATATATCAAGGATCCGATCGTCTCGGTGATTGTCGAGAATTTCAACGGCACCTTCAGCCAACAGGTTCGGATCGTGGGGGCGACGGCAAAGCCGGCGTCAATCCCTTATCGGGCCAGCATGACGCTGCTCGATGCAATGATCGCGGTGGGCGGCCTTTCCGAATTCGCGGCGGGCAACCGGGCACGGCTGATCCGCTATGACCGGGCAACCGGCCGCCAGCACGAATATCAGCTGCGTCTGTCGAGCCTGCTCAAGAACGGCGATTCGACGGCGAATGTGAAGCTGCAGCCCGGCGACGTCATCATCATCCCAGAGAGCATGTTCTGAGGCTGATGGCATGAACGGCCTCTACGACGAAGTTCGCGTCGCGATTCACGGCATCTGGACCAGGCGCTGGCTCGCCCTGGCGATTGCCTGGGGCGTGTGCGTGCTCGGCTGGTTGGTCGTGTCGCAAATCCCCAACAGCTATAATTCGCGCGCGCGCGTTTCGGTGCAGATGCAGTCGATCCTGCCAAGCAAGATCGGCATCACCGCCGATGATCAGGCGAAAGACGTCGATCGTGTCCGCCAGACGCTGACGTCCTCGGTCAATCTGTCCAAGGTGGTGCGCGGCACCGATCTGGCCAATAGCGTTTCGAACGACCGCGACGTCGCTGATCGTGTGGCGGGCCTGCAAAGCGCGATCAAGGTGATGGCGCAGCAGGACAACCTGTTTGAGATCAGCGCGAGTGCGGCCAGCCCCAAGCTTGCGCGACAGATCGTCCAGAAGCTGATCGACATCTTCGTCGAGGAGAATCTGGCGGGCGATCGGGATGAAACCAGCCAGACGCTGCAGTTTCTCGATGGTCAGCTCGCCCAGCGACAGAAGCAACTCCAGGATTCAGAGGCGAAGCGCGCCGATTTCCAGAACCGCTTTCTCGGTTCCCTGCCGGGCACCGGCACGCTCAACGACCGGATCGGCAATGCCCGCAGCCAGATGGCCCAGGTCGACGGCGATCTCGCAGCGGCACAAAGCGGTCTTGCTGCGATCAACGGGCAGATGGCGGGCACCGCGCAGAACGTAGCCGGCAGCGGCGGTGGCTCGGCGGGCCCGGCGCGCGCGCGCGTCGCAGCAATCCAGGGCCAATTGGGCGAGGCGCGCGGCCGCGGCTTTACCGATGCCCATCCCGATGTCGTTGCGCTCCGCAGCCAGCTGGCCGCAGCCCAATCGGCAGCGCGCAACGAACCCTTGAGCGCGGGCAGCGCCGGCGCCGCCAATCCGGTATTCATGTCGCTGCGCTCGCTCCAGGCCGACAAGCAGGCGCAGGTCGCCTCGCTCTCGGCGCGCAAGACCCAGCTGCAGAATGATCTCGACCAGCTCCAGTCGAAGCTGAACCTTGATCCCGGGGTCGCGGCCGAACAGGCACAGCTTGAGCGGGATTATCAGGTCCTGAAGGACCAGTATGACAAGCTCCTCGGCGATCGCGAAGACATCAAGCTGCGCGGGCAGGTCCAGAACCAGACCGACGCGATCAAATTCAGCGTGATCGATCCTCCAACGGCGCCACGCCAGCCAACCGCTCCCAATCGGCCGTTGCTGCTCACCGGCGTGCTGCTGGCGGGTCTTGGTGCCGGCATTGGGGCTGCATTCGTGATGGGCCAGATGCGCACCACCTTCCCCACCGCGAGCCGGCTCGAACGCGCCACAGGGATGCCGGTGATCGGCTCGATCGGTGAAATGGTGACGGCGGCCCAGGGCGCGATGCGACGCAAGCGGCTCGTTTACTTTGCGGGCGGCTTCGGCGGGCTCGGGATCGCTTATGTCGCGCTGATCGGCGTCGAGTTCATCCAGCGCGGATTGGCGGCATGAGCATCATGAAACCGATCCGCACCGGCGGCTCGCTGCTTGAGCGCGCTGCGGAAGTCTATGATTTTCAGGCCGAGCTGCGCGGCTCGAATGGCGCCGGCGTGTTGCCAGTGGAGCAGGTTTTTGCCGCGCCGCCGCGTGTCTCGGTGGCTTCATCGCCACTCGCTGCTTCGCGGGGCGTCATCAGCCGCGATTTGCTCGCCAAGCAGGGCATGCTTGTCCCCGGGGCACCGGTGGGGGTGCTTGCCGAGGAATTTCGGTTGATCAAGCGGCAATTGTTGCTCACCGCACGTACGGTCAAGGCAGCAAGCGGCGATCGATCGCGCACGATCCTGGTCTGCTCGGCCAATCCCAATGAGGGCAAGACCTTCAGCTCGATCAACCTCGCTTTATCGATGGCGGCCGAGCGCGATACCGAAATTCTGCTCGTCGATGCCGATTTCGCCAAGCCCGACGTCCTTGGCCGGCTGGGCCTCGCCGAAGGGCCGGGGTTGCTCGACGCGCTCGCCAATCCAGCCGTCGATGTCGAAGCGTGTGTCATTCGCACCGACGTCCCGCAGCTGAGTATCTTGCCAGCGGGCAAGAAGACCCCGCAGGACACCGAATTGCTCGCCAGCGAGCGGACGCCCGCATTGTTGAGCGCTTTGCTCGCCGCGGATCCGCGCCGGCTGATCATCTTCGATTCGCCGCCCGCACTCGCTGCATCCCCCGCTGCAACGCTGGCGCTGCATGTCGGCCAGATCATGCTCGTCGTGCGGGCGGACCGGACCAGCGAAGGCGATCTGCGCGAGGCGGTGAGCCTGCTGGATGGCTGTGAGCATGTGCAGCTCGTTCTCAATTCCGTTTCGTTCGCCCCGGGCGGACGTCGTTTCGGCAGCTATTACGGCCAGGAGGAACTGGCATGAACGCCATTTCGAAGATTGCGATTGGTTTGATTGGCACCGCCCTGCTTGGCAGCGCCGCGTCGGCGCGCCAGCGTACGATTGCCCCCTATATCGAGCTCGGCCAGGTGCTGACCGCTGACCTCAATCGCGGGGGCGATGTGCTGACCTATTCGACACTCGCGGCTGGCGTCGATGCCTCGTTGCAAGGGCGCCGGGTCGAGGGGCAAGTAAGCTATCGTTACGAGCACCGCTTCACCTATGATCGGCGCCAGACCGACAGCGACGTCCATAGCGGGCTTGCTCGCGTCGCCGTGAAAGTCGCACCGGGCTTCGGCTTCGACGCTGGCGCCGTCGCCACGCGCGCGCGATCCGATATTCGCGGCGCTGCGCCCGGCGTTCTGGTCGGCAATGTGCGCAATATCAGCCAGATCTATTCGGTCTATGGCGGCCCAACGGTCGGCACCCATGTCGGGCCGGTCGGCGTCAGCGGCAGCTACCGCTATGGCTATACCAAGGCCCAGGCACCCGGCGCGACCGGCGTCACACCGGGGCAGCCAGCCCTCGATGTATTCGACAGTTCGCAAAGCCAGATCGCACAGGCAAGCCTGAACCTGAAATCAGGTACCGTTCTGCCGATCGGGATCACTGTTAGCGGCGCGTGGGAGCGCGACGATGCCAGCCAGCTCGGCCAGCGTTATGAAGGCAAATACGGCCGCGGCGATGTGACCGTGCCAATCGCACCGACGCTCGCGCTGCTTGGCGGCGTCGGCTATGAAAACATCAAGATCAGCCAGCGCGATGCCCTGCTCGATGCAGCCGGCCAGCCGATTGCCGACCGCAATGGCCGCTTCCAGTCGGCGCCGGGCGCCGCGCGCCGGATCGCCTATCAGTTCGACGGGATCTATTATGATGCCGGCGTCATGTGGCGGCCGAGTTCGCGCACACAGGTCGAGGCGCGGGTAGGCCAACGCTATGGATCGACCAGCGTCACTGGATCGATCAGCTATCAACCAACCAGCGCCGTTGCGCTACGCGTCGGCGTTTATGATGGCATCCAGACCTTTGGCCGCCAGATCCAGAGCAGCATCGCGGCAACGCCGACCAGTTTCGTCGCCAATCAGAATGCGCTTGGCAATGATTTCAACGGCTGCGTTTTCGGCGGGCAGGGCGGCGCTGCGGGCAATTGCCTGAACAGCGCGCTGCAATCGATTTCTACCTCTGCCTATCGCTCGCGCGGGGTTGATGCCATCGTCTCGGTCAATCGTGGTCCGCTCACCTTTGGTGTCGGTGGTGGCTATGCCAATCGCCGTTTCGTGACGCCAGTCGGCAACCGGCTCGCGCTCAGCGGTTTGAGCGACCAGAGCTATTATATCCAGGCCTTCGCGGCACTTGCGCTTGACAGCCGCACCAGCGTCGATGCGAATGTGTTTGGCAATTATTATAACAGCGGCATCGCAGGCGCGCCAAAGGTTTACGGTATCGGTGCGACGGGCGGCATCTCGCGCCGCTTTGGCAAGCTGTCGGCACGGGCATCGGCGGGGATCTACACCTTCGGCCAGGATCGTGCGGAGACGGCGGTTTCGGTGCAGGCGCTGCTCGGCGCTCGCTACACTTTCTAAAGGGCGCGGGGCCGATTGGCGCCGCGTGGGATAATGACGATGTACGATGACCATTATGGATTGAGCGGTCGACCGTTCCAGCTGACGCCCGATCCGCGTTTCTGGTTCGAATCGGCAACGCACAAGAAGGCGATGGCCTATCTTGGCTATGGTCTTAGCCAGGGTGAGGGCTTCATCGTCGTGACGGGCGATATCGGCGCTGGCAAGACGACGCTGGTCGGCCATTTGATGGATACGATCGATCGTGATCGGCTGCACGCGATCAAGATCGTCTCGACCCAGATCGAGGCAGAGGATCTTCTGCGGATGGTTGCGGTGGGGCTGGAGATCGATCCGACGGGGCTCGTCAAGGCACAGCTGCTGTCGATGATCGAGCGCGGTCTGCATGCGGTCGCGCGCAGCGGCCGGCGGACGCTGCTGATCGTCGATGAGGCGCAGGCGTTGCCCGTTGGTGCGCTGGAAGAATTGCGCATGCTGTCCAATTTCCAGGCAGGCGGCCATGCGCTGCTTCAGATCTTCCTGCTTGGCCAGCCTGAATTCCGCGAACGGCTGCACGGATCGGCGCGTCTCGAACAGCTTCGCCAACGCGTGATCGCGATGCACCATCTCGATCCGATGGGACCGCACGAGATCGGCCCCTATATGCGCCACCGGCTCGGCGTCGTTGGTTGGGATGGACGCCCGCAATTCACCGAAGATGCGATTGACGCGCTGTATCGGGGTTCGGACGGGGTGCCACGGCGATTGAACCAGCTTGCCGGGCGGGTGATGCTGTTCGGCGCGATCGAGCAGATCGACCGCATAGACGCCCGCGTGGTGGATGCCGTGATCGCCGATATTTCGGCGGATGTGCCGGGCATGTTCGGCGCGGGGACGGGGCCTGTTGAGGCCGTGCCGGAGATCCACCTGCCGCCGACCAAACCCGATTTTGTCGCGCCGAACCAGCCGCTGCCCCAGCCGCTGCCCCAGCCGCTGCCGATGTCGCGCGGCGGGGCAATGGCGCAGTCCGCTCATGGAACTGCACCCGGCAACGATGGGGCGCCTGATCGCGCTGAACAGACCGCGCGGATCGCCTCGCTCGAGCAGCGCGTCGAAGAGCAGGAATTTGCGCTTCGGCGGGTGCTGACGTTGCTGATCGACTGGGTCGAAAGCGATAGCCACCGCCCCGATCTGTCATCGCTGAAAGGCACGGCTCGATGACGAAGCTTGGCCCGATCACTGCCGCTACCTTGCGAAATGCGCTGTCGGTCGATGTCGAGGACTGGTTTCAGGTCGGCGCCTTCGAAACCGTGATCGACAAGGCCGATTGGGACAGCCTGGCGCCGCGCGTCGAACGCAACACCGATGCCGTGCTTGCGCTGTTTGCGGAAACCGGTGTGAAGGCGACTTTCTTCACGCTGGGCTGGGTGGCGAAGCGCTATCCAGCGCTGATCAGGCGGATCGTCGAGCAGGGGCATGAAATCGCCAGCCACGGCTGGGATCATCAGCGCGTCTTTACGATGACGCCCGATCGCTTTCGCGCCGATCTGCGCGTGGCGCGCGATACGATCGAGGATGCAGCGGGCGTGGCGGTCACTGGATACCGGGCGCCTAGCTTCTCGATCGATACACGGACGCCTTGGGCGCATGCCGTGCTGGCGGATGAAGGCTATAGCTATTCATCGAGCGTGGCCCCTGTGGTGCATGATCATTATGGCTGGCCGGAGGCGCCGAATTTCGCCTTCCGGCCGATCGTCGGCAGCGATCTGATCGAGTTGCCGATCACGATTGCGCACATTGCAGGGCGACCGATTGCGACTGGCGGCGGCTTCTTCCGGCTCTTTCCGGGCGCCTTCACCTATCGGGCCATCCGTCGACTCAATCGCGTCGAACAGCAACCGGCGATCTTTTATTTCCACCCCTGGGATATCGATCCGGGCCAGCCACGCGTCGCCAATGCACCGATCAAATCGAAGCTGCGGCACTACACCCGGCTCGGCGCGATGGCGGGTAAGCTGCGCACGCTGATCGCCAATCATTCCTGGGACCGGGTCGATGCCGTGATCGCCGCGGAGCGGGTGCGCACGGCGTGACGATGCCTTTGCTCAACAAGCCGCTCGCCCTGCGCGCAGCCGATCTTGGCGACGAGTCCGATCGCGCCTTGATCGCAGGTTATGTCCGCGCGCATGCCGGCGCGACTCCGTTTCACTTGCCAGAATGGATCATCGCGGTCGCGCGGGGCTGTGGCCAGCGCGCGCATTATCTGTTGGCGGAAAGCGCGAATGGCGCCGTCGCGGGAGTATTGCCGCTTGTCGAGATCGGCTCGCCGCTGTTCGGTCGGGCGATGGTGTCGTCCGGCTTCGGGGTTGGCGGCGGCATCCTTGCTGATGACAATGTCGCGGTGGGGTTGCTGGCGCAAGCTGGCTGGACGCTGGCCGAGCAGCGCCGCTGCCCGACGCTGGAATTGCGCGGTGGGCCGGTGCCCGGCCCGGAATGGCAACCCGATACGACCACCTATCTGGGCTTTGCCCGGGATCTCGCCGCCGATGACGAGGCCGAGCTGTTGGCCATTCCCCGCAAGCAACGTGCCGAGGTGCGCAAGGCGCTCGCGGCCGATCTTGAAGTGACCAAGGGCCGTAACGCAGGCGACCTTAAAGCGCATTATGCCGTCTATGCCGAGTCGGTACGCAATCTGGGAACGCCCGTTTTCCCAGCGCGCCTGTTCCGAGAGGTATTACGCGAATTTGGTGAATCCGCCGATATCCTTACGGTGATGGAGCGGGGAAGGGCGGTGGCCAGCGTGCTTAGTCTTTATATGAACGATACCGTCTATCCCTATTGGGGCGGAGGCACGCATGCTGCCCGCGGGGCGCGGGCGAACGAGCGCTTGTATTTCGCGCTGATGAGCCATGCCCGCACGCGGGGCTGCGCGCGGTTCGATTTCGGCAGGTCAAAGGCCGGCACCGGTGCAGCAGCCTTCAAAAAGAATTTTGGTTTCGAAGGCGTGCCGCTGACCTATGCCAAGCGTACCGCAGCGGGCGCCGCGCCGCGCGAGATCAATCCGTTGAACCCACGTTACCGGGTTCAAGTAGCAATGTGGCGGAAACTGCCGCTATGGTTGGCAAATCGAACGGGGCCAATGATAGCGCGGGGGCTTGGCTGATGGGCGACATCTTGTTTCTTGTTCACCGGATGCCGTTCCCGCCTGATCGCGGGGACAAGATCCGCAGCTTCAACATCTTGAAGTATCTGTCGGGGCGCAAACGGGTCCATGTCATCGCCTTTGCCGACGAATCGCGCGATCTGAAGCGCAAGGGTGGACTTGCCGCCTATGCAGCCAACCGATCGATCATCTGGCGATCAAAGCCGCGCTGGCTGGCCGCCACCCAGGCGCTGATGACGCATCGCCCGGTTTCGGTAACGGCGTTCGAGAACCGGCCGTTGCAGGAAGCGGTCGACAATATCCTCGCACGCCATTCGATCGATACGATCTTCGTCTTTTCCAGCCAGATGGCGCAATATCTGCCGGCCAAGCCGCGACAGCGCGTCATCATGGATTTCGTCGACGTCGATTCGGCCAAGTTCGAAGCCTATGCCGACAAATCGCTAGGCTTTTCGCGCTATATGATGCGGCGCGAAGCCCGGCTCCTCGCCCAATATGAGCGCAGCGTCGCCTCGCGGGTCGATGCCAGCCTGTTTGTCAGCGCAGCCGAGGCAGATCTGTTCCGACAGCGCTCGGGCGCAGCGAATGTCCATGTCGTCGAAAACGGCATCGACACCGATATCTTCAATCCCATCGGCCAGTTCAAGCGGATCGAGACGATGGCCGAATTGATCGTGTTTACCGGGCAGATGGATTACCGGCCCAACATCGAGGCGGTGGTGTGGTTCGTCGAGACGATTTTGCCGCATATCCGGCTTCGCCATCCGCAGGCGCGGTTTGCGATCGTCGGTCGTCATCCAACTGACGCGGTCAAGGCGCTGGCGAAGCAACCTGGGGTGATCGTGACGGGCGAAGTCGCCGATGTACGGGGCTGGCTGGCGGCAGCATCGGTGGTGGTCGCGCCGCTGAAACTTGCGCGCGGCATTCAGAACAAGGTGCTCGAAGCAATGGCCATGGCACGGCCCGTGGTCGCCTCTGCAGCCGCTGCGGAAGGGATCGATCACGCCGGCACGATCAGAATCGGCAGCACCGTTGGCGAGTTTGCCGAGGAGGTGATCGCGCTGCTGGGCGATCACGTTGCGGCGGCCGCACTTGGCGCATCGGCACGCGAACAGGTGAAGCGCCGTTACGGCTGGGAGCCGTGCCTGTCGCCACTCGATCGCATTCTAGGGCTGCCGACCAAGGCGCCGCCCATCCAGCGATCGGCTGCGTGACGATTGCCGTCCCGGCCGCTGAGTTCAAGGCGGACGGGGCACCGTATCGCCGCGAATGGCAGCATCAAGGAGCGATGCTTGGCGGCGTTGCGCTCGTCGTCCTTGTCTTGTTTGGCCACGATAGTGCCGATCTTGCCCGCATTTGGTGGACGAGCACGACCTTTGGCCACTGCCTGTTCATTGGCCCTGTGATCGCGTGGCTGGTGTGGCAGCGTCGGCATGATCTGGCCCAGCTGCAACCGGTCGCCTGGGCGCGCGGATTGGCGGTGGTGGCAATCGGCGGGCTGGGTTGGATGCTGGGCGATCTGGCGCAGGTGTCGCTGGCAAGACATCTTGGGCTAGTGATCCTGCTGCAGGGCGCCGTGATCACCCTGCTTGGCCCGCAAGTGGCGCGGGGCATCACCTTTCCATTGGTCTATGCTTTTTTCCTGGTGCCCTTTGGCGAATCGCTCGAAGGGCCGCTGCAGGGCGTGACGGCTGTGATGACGATCAAGCTGTTGCATGCCGCGGGCGTGCCCGCCGCGATCGACGGTGTGCTGATCACGATCCCCAATGGGTATTTCGAGGTGGCCGAAGCATGCTCGGGCGCCAAATTCGTGATCGCGATGGCCGCCTTTGCCACGCTGGTTGCCAATGTCTGCTTTATCTCATGGCCGCGCCGGATCGCCTTCATCGTCGCCGCGCTGATTGTGCCGGTGATCGCCAATGGCCTGCGCGCCTTCGGTACGATCTATGCCGCGCACCTGACATCGGTCGCAGCCGCAACGGGGTTCGATCATATCGTTTATGGCTGGATTTTCTTCGGGTTGGTGATGGCTGCGGTCCTCGCAATTGGCTGGCGCTGGTTCGATCGCGATCCAGATGCGGCGTGGTTCGATGCGGGCCGATTGCAAGCGCTGCCGCAGGTCCGAATCGATCCCTTGATCGCCGCCGCGCTCTTGCTGGCGACCGCGGCTTCGTTCCCAGGACTGGCAGCAGCCTTCGATGCACGGCCGGGTTCAGTGGCAGCGCGGGTCTCGTTACCCGAAATTGCCGGCTGGCGGCGATCGGCGATGAGTATGCGTGCACCTTGGGGGCCCAATTATCCGGACGCGGATCATCTGCTGCTCGGGCGCTATGTCGATAAAGACGGCGCGGCAGTGGATCTGGCGATCGCTGTTTATGCCGACCAGCATCAGGGCAAGGAGCTCGTGCGGTTTGGGACTGGCGCGCTGCGGGAGGATGATCGCTGGGTGCGGGTTGCCGGCTTGCCCGATATTGCCGGCGGCTCGGCAATGCGGATTTCCGCGCCGGGACCAGTCGAGCGGATCGTCGTCACCTGGTATCGAATCGGTGACACGCTGACCGCGAGTGCAAAGCAGGTGAAGATAGAGACGCTGCGGGCAAAATTGTTTGGCGGGCCCCAACGGGCAGTGGCAATCCATCTTTCGGCCGAGGCGGGAGCGGGCAGCGATCCAAAGGCGGCGATCGAGCGCTTTTTGGAGGCAATCGGTCCGCTCGACCGGTTAGCTGATCGTAGCGCGGAGCCAAATGGCTGATGTGCGGTATCGCCGGGCTTTTCTATCCAGCCACGCCAAAGCCTGTCGATCCGGCACGGATTGCTGCGATGGCGAACGCCCAGGCGCACCGGGGACCCGATGGATCGGGCGTGTGGACCGCGCCCGGGGTTGGGCTCGGCCACCGCCGTCTGTCGATCATCGATCTCGCCGGCGGCGCGCAGCCGATGGCGAGCGCCGATGGTGTGCTAACGGTTACTTATAACGGCGAAATCTATAATTTTCGGGCGGTGCGCGCCGAGCTTGAGGCCAAGGGCGCGGTATTCAGCTCGCAAAGCGATACCGAGGTGCTGCTCCACGGCTGGGCGGCATGGGGCCCTGCGATGCTCGAGCGGTTGAACGGCATGTTCGCCTTTGCGCTGCATGATTCGCGTCGGCAATGCCTGTTCCTTGCTCGCGACCGGCTCGGCGTGAAGCCGCTGCACTATGTCGAGCTTTCGGACGGCGCGATCGCCTTTGCATCGGAACTGAAGGGGCTGCTCGCCCATCCCTTGTTGCGTCGCAGCCCCGATATTCGCGCGGTCGAGGATTATCTCGCGTTGGGCTATGTCCCCGATGATGCCTGCCTCGTCGCTGGGGTGAAGAAGCTTGCGGCGGGTCACAGCCTGCTCATCGAGCGCGGGAAACCGCTCCCCGCGCCACAATGCTGGTGGGATGTCGATTTCAGCCGCCGCGCGACTGGCTCGGCCGCCGCGCTTGGCGAGGAACTGGTGGCGTTGATGCGCGATGGCGTGCGGTCCCGGATGCTTGCGGACGTGCCGCTCGGCGCGTTTCTGTCGGGAGGAGTGGACAGTTCAGCCGTCGTTGCCTTGATGGCCGAGGCATCGAAACGCGCGGTAAAAACATGCACGATCGGCTTCGACAGCGCCGATCATGACGAACGCAGCCACGCGAACCAGATCGCGACACTTTTTGCGACCGAGCACCGCGAACGCATCGTCGCTGCCGATGATTTTGCGCTGATCGATACGCTGGTCGCCGCGTTCGACGAGCCCTTTGCCGACGCCTCGGCGCTCGCCACCTACCGCGTGTGCGAACTGGCGCGCGAGACGGTGACGGTAGCGCTGTCGGGAGATGGTGCGGACGAGGCATTGGCCGGCTATCGCCGCTACCGGTTCCAGGCGGCGGAGGAGCGGGTGAGGGGGATGATCCCGCCTGGCTTCAGGTCCACGATCTTCGGCACGCTCGGCAGGCTATACCCCAAGGCCGATTGGGCGCCACGCGGTCTGC
>JBBQAG010000157.1:0-2953 GCA_038315875.1 Sphingomonadales bacterium
TTCCCACGGATTGAGCCGCAGTCCGTCGATCGAGGTGATGTTGATCACCTTGGCCGGCTGCCCGGCGCTGGCGGCCGCCTTCAGCGGTCCGTGCAGTGCCTGCGTCAGGAAGAAGGGCGATTTGACGTTGAGGTCCATCACCTTGTCCCACCCCTTTTCAGGGAAGGTCTCGAATGATTCACCCCAAGCAGCCCCTGCAGTGTTGACGAGGATGTCGAGCTTGTCGGTGTGCTCGGCAAGCTGTGCGGCGAGGGCCTTGCAACCAGCCACGGTCGAGACGTCCTGCGGCAGCGCGATGCACTTGTCGCCGAGTTCTTTGGCGGTCTCAAAGCACGCATCGGCCTTGCGCGCCGAGATATAGACCGTTGCGCCCTGCGCGATGAAGCCCGCAGCGATCATCTTGCCGATGCCGCGCGAGCCGCCGGTGACGAGCGCGATCCGGCCGTCGAGCCGGAAGAGGTTGGTGGTGTCCATCTAATCTTCTCCTATCATCCGTTCGTTTCGAGCGCAGTCGAGAAACGCTGCGCAGCGCCTGGGGCATGTTTCTCGACTGCGCTCGAAACGAACGGAGTTTGTTGTTTTGTATATAAGCCAGTCTACCCCCCGCGCTTGATCGTCTCGCGCGCGATGATGATCTGCTGGATCTGGCTGGTGCCTTCATAGATGCGGAACAGCCGAACGTCGCGGTACAGCCGCTCGATCCCGTAATCGGCGATATAGCCCGCGCCGCCGAAAATCTGGACGGCGCGGTCCGCCACCCGGCCAACCATCTCGCTCGCATAATATTTGGACGCCGCCGATTCCATCACGACATCCTTGCCGGCATCCTTCGCCGCCGCCGTCTCCAGCACCAGCGCACGCGCGGCCAGCGCCTCGGTCTTTGAATCGGCGATCATTGCCTGGATCAGCTGATGCTCGGCGATGGGCTTGCCGAACTGCTTGCGCTCGCTGGCATAGGCGACGCAATCGGCGATCAGCCGCTCGGCGACGCCAACGCACACCGCAGAAATATGCAGCCGGCCACGGTCGAGCACGCGCATCGCGATCTTGAAGCCTTCGCCTTCCGCCCCGAGCCGATTCTCGGCTGGAACCACGACATCGTCGAAGATCACATCGGCGACCTTGGCGCCCTTTTGCCCCATTTTCTTTTCGGGCTCGCCAATGCTCAGCCCCGCCAGGTCTCGCGGTACCAGAAAGGCGGAGACCCCGCGCGCACCGGGGTCGTCGCCAGTGCGCGCCATCACCGTGAACAGATCGGCCTTGTCGGCATTGGTGATATAGCGCTTGGTGCCGGTCAGCCGATAGGATTGCCCGTCGAACACCGCACGCGTCTTCACCGCGCCCGAATCGCTGCCGACGTCGGGCTCGGTCAGCGCAAAGCTCGTCACGATCTCCCCGCTCGCGATGCGCGGCAGCCACAGCGATTTCTGCTCGGGCGTGCCCGCCATCACCAGCCCCTGGCTGCCGATGCCGACATTGGTGCCGAAGGTCGAACGAAAGGCAGGCGTGGTGCGGCCAAGCTCGATGGCGACCCGCACTTCCTCGGTCATCGTCAGGCCCAGCCCGCCATATTCCTCGTCGATCGACAGGCCATAAAGCCCCATCTCTCGCATCTCGCGGATCACCTCGGCGGGGATGGCGTCGTCGGCCTCGACCTGCGCTTCGAGCGGGCGGAGCCTTTCCGCGACGAAACGCCGTACCGTATCGATCAGCGCGTCAAAGGTTTCTGCGTCGAGCGCCACCGCTACATCCTCCCGTTGTTGTCGCCGGGCTATCGCAGCCGGTCGATTGCTGCAAGCCGCACAAACCCGAAATTCCAAAACCGGGTGACTGCATTCGCCGGCACCGCTATGAAGCTGGGCAAGGACTGTAAGAGAGGATCGTCACTGATGCGCTTTTCGGGCAAGCGCGCCGTCGTTACCGGCGCTGCATCGGGCATTGGCCGTGCGACCGCGCTGCGGTTGGTCGATGAAGGCGCCGAAGTCTGGCTCGGCGATATCGACGAAGCGGGCGGGATGGAACTTGCCCAAACCTCTAACGGCCGCATGCGCTTCCAGCGTACCGATGTTACGAAAGCGGGCGATATCGAGGCGCTGATGGTTGCAGCCTACGCCGCTGGCGGGATCGATATCGTGTTCAACAACGCCGGCGCCGGCGGCGCGCGCGCGAAGATCGATGCGATCGAGCCCAATGAATGGGATTATACGCAAAGCCTGTTGCTGCGCTCGGTCGCGCTCGGCATCCGCTACGCCGCTCCGTTGATGGCGCGTAATAATGATGGGCGCGGCGGCGGTGCGATCGTCAACACCGCATCGATTGCCGCCCTGCAGACCGGCGCCGCGCCCACCGCTTATTCGGTTGCCAAAGCCGGCGTGCTGCATCTGACGAAAATGGCTGCTGCCGATTTGGCGCAGCACAATATCCGGGTGAACGCGGTCTGCCCCGGCTTCATCACCACCAATATCTTCACCAGCGCGATGGGGATCGACGGCGACAAGCGCGCACAGGCAAATCAGGCGATCAACGCCGTCGCGCAAACCGCACAGCCGCTCCAATATGCCGGCCGGCCCGAGGATATCGCCGCGGCCGTCGCCTATCTTGCCAGCGACGATGCCCGGTTCGTCACGGGCACCCATATCACCGTCGATGGCGGGATGACGATTGGCCCGCGCCACAGCTGGGACCCCAATGTGCCGTCGTTGTTTGCCATGCTCGAGGCTTTCCAGTGAAGGAGTCCCCGATTTCTGCCTCGATCGGCGCCGCCGCCCCGGCGGCGCGCAAATTGCCGCCGCTCAGCCGCTGGTCGTTCGGGCTTGGGTCGATCGCATACGGCATCAAGGACAATGGCTTCGCGACCTTCCTGTTGCTGTTCTACAATCAGGTCGTTGGCTTGTCGGCAACGTCGGTGGGCATCGCGATCATGATGGCGATGATGATCGAGGCGTTCGTCGAC
>JBBQAG010000015.1:0-37820 GCA_038315875.1 Sphingomonadales bacterium
TCCCGCAAGCGGGAGGGGGGAGAATAAGATGCGTTATCTGCCGCTTACCCAGACCGACCGCACGGCGATGCTCGCCACTATTGGCGCGTCCTCGATCGGTGACCTGTTCATCGATGTGCCCGAAGTCGCCCGCCTCGACGGGCCGATCCACGATCTGCCGATGCACGCCAGCGAAATGGCGGTCGAGCGCCACATGAAAAAGCTCGCGGGGCAAAATATGGTGGCAGGCGATGTGCCGTTTTTCCTGGGCTGTGGCGCCTATCGCCATCACGTGCCGGCGTCGGTCGATCACCTGATCCAGCGCGGCGAGTTCCTGACCGCCTATACGCCGTATCAGCCCGAAATCGCGCAGGGCACGCTGCAGATGCTGTTCGAGTTCCAGTCGCAGGTCGCGCGGCTGCTCGGCACTGATGTCGCGAACGCTTCGATGTACGATGGTTCGACCGCGTGCTGGGAAGCGATCGGCATGGCGCGGCGCATCACCCGCCGCGGCAAGGCGATCCTGTCGGCGGGGCTCCACCCGCATTATGTCTCGGTCGCCAGGACGATGGCGAAATACACCGGCGACTTGCTCGAAACATCGCTGCCAACACTGACGCCCGAGACCGATATCGACACGCTGATTGCCAGCATCGACAGCGACACATCCTGTGTCGTCGTCCAATATCCCGACATCCTCGGCCGGATCGCCGACCTTAAACCGCTCGCCGATGCCTGCCATGCGCACAAGGCGCTGCTGATCGCAGTGGTGACCGAACCGGTTGCGCTCGGCGCGATCAAATCACCGGGCGAGATGGATGCCGACATCGTGGTTGGTGAGGGCCAGTCGATTGGCGTCGGGCTCCAGTTCGGCGGGCCTTATGTGGGGCTGTTCGGCTGCAAGGAGAAATATCTCCGCCAGATGCCGGGCCGTCTGTGCGGCGAGACCGTCGACGCGACTGGCAAGCGCGGTTTCGTGCTTACGCTCAGCACCCGCGAGCAACATATCCGCCGTGAAAAGGCGACGTCGAACATCTGCACCAACAGCGGGCTCTGTGCGCTTGCGTTCTCGGTTCACATGACCCTGCTGGGCGAGGCGGGCTTGCGCAAGCTCGCGTCGGTCAACCATGCGCTCGCGGTGACCGCAGCGGACCGGCTAGCACAGGTTTCGGGGGTCAGGCTGGTCAATGACAGCTTCTTCAACGAATTCACGCTCGAGCTGTCCAAGACCGCCCGCCCAATCGTGCGCCAGCTTGCCGATCGCCAGATTTTGGCAGGCGTTTCGCTGGGGCGGCTCTATCCCGGCGATGTCGCGCTCGATCACGGGCTGGTCGTCGCCGTCACCGAGACGACGACGCTGGAAGATATCGAAACCCTCGCAACTGCGCTCGAAGAGGTGCTGGCATGACGATCAACGCAAGCGGATGGCGGCCCGAACTGGGCGGCAGCAAAGCAGATGGCCCCGCAACCTTCACCGGCAACAAGGCGTTGATGCTGGAGGAAGCGCTGATCTTCGAGATCGGCGATACCAGCACGACGGGGGTCGATTTTGCTGAAATCCCTCCCCGTGCCGGGGAGGATCGATTGGGCAACCTCGCTCGCTCTACGCCGATCGGCCTGCCCGGGCTTTCGGAGCCCGAGACCGTGCGGCACTATACCCGCCTCAGCCGCCAGAATTACGGGATCGATCTCGGCTTCTTCCCGCTCGGCAGCTGCACGATGAAGCATAATCCGCGGCTGAACGAAAAGATGGCGCGGCTGCCCGGGTTTGCCGACATCCATCCGCTCCAGCCGATCGATACCGTGCAGGGCGCGCTCGGTGTGATCAACGAACTCGCGATGTGGCTGGTCAAGCTTACCGGCATGCACAGCGTCGCGATGAGCCCCAAGGCCGGCGCGCACGGCGAGCTATGCGGCATCCTGTGCATCAAGGCAGCGCTCGAGGCGCGCGGCGAGGGCCACCGCAGCGTCATCCTGGTTCCCGAATCGGCGCATGGCACCAATCCGGCAACCGCTGCCTTTGCCGGTTATCAGGTTGAGGACATTCCGGCGACGCCCGAGGGCCGCGTAGATACCGCCGCTCTGAAGGCGCGGCTCGGGCCTGACGTCGCGGGGGTGATGATCACCAACCCCAATACCTGCGGGCTGTTCGAGCGCGACCTGAAGGAGATTTCGGACGCGGTTCATGCCGTTGGCGGCTATGTTTATTGCGACGGCGCGAATTTCAATGCGATCGTCGGGCGGGTGCGGCCGGGCGATCTCGGCGTCGATGCGATGCACATCAATCTGCACAAGACCTTCTCGACGCCCCATGGCGGCGGGGGGCCTGGATCGGGGCCGGTGGTGTTGTCCGAAGCACTCAGTCCATTTGGTCCGCTGCCCTTCGTCGCGAAGCAGGCCGATGGCCATCTCGCGTTGATCGAGGAAGAGACGGCAGGCGACGATCATCCCGACAGCTTCGGGCGGATGGTCGCGTTCCACGGCCAGATGGGCATGTTCACCCGGGCGCTCAGCTATATCATGAGCCACGGCGCCGATGGCCTGCGCCAGGTGGCAGAGGATGCGGTGCTCAACGCCAATTATGTCCTGCGCAGCCTCGAAGATGTGCTCGAGGCGCCGTTTGCCGGCAGCGGCCCGTGCATGCACGAGGCATTGTTCAGCGATAACGGGATGGCAGAGGGGTTTACCACGCTCGATATCGCCAAGGGGCTGATCGATGAGGGCTTCCACCCGATGACGGTGTATTTCCCGCTCGTCGTCCACGGGGCCATGCTGATCGAACCGACCGAGACCGAGAGCAAGGCCGGGATCGATCAGTTCATCGGCGCGCTGAGAAGCGTCGCCGAACGCGCCAGGGCGGGTGATCCAGCGCTTAAATCGGCACCGCATTTCGCGCCGCGCGCGCGGCTCGACGAAACGCTGGCCGCACGCAAGCCAGTGCTGGTGTGGAAGGAAGCGCCGCTCGCGCAGGCGGCCGAGTAAGGTGACCTGGGCCGGCGCCTTCCAGGCAGTCAACGCCGTTGCGCTGCTGCTCTGGCTGGTGTTGATCCTCGCGCCGCGCTGGCGGGGCGGGATCGGGCAATTGCGGATCGTTGGCGCGGGCGGGCTCTGCTTGTTCTACGTGATCCTCGTCACCACCGCATTGACCGTCGGTTTTGGCGAGCGCGCGGGCCCGGCGCCTGACTTTTCGAGTGTCGCCGGCGTGCGCGCGATTTTCGCCACCGATGGCGGCGTGGTAACCGGATGGACGCATTATCTGGCGCTCGATCTGTTCACCGGGCTGTGGATCGCGGAGGATGCCGATCGCCGCCGCATCAGTCGGTTCGTGCAGGCGCCGGTGCTGGTGCTGACTTTTCTTGCCGGGCCGGCCGGGCTATTCCTCCATCTGGTGATATCGCGCCTGATCGGGCGTTCGAAGGAGACCCAGCATGTCGCCTGACGCCGCCCACCCGCAACAGTGGATAAGCTACGTCATCACTGCCGTTATCGTTGCTTTCGTCCTCGCGTTGCGGGTTAGGCGGATGAACAGCGCGCGGCCGCTCAAGCTGGAACGGTTATGGATTTTTCCTGCGCTCTACCTGGTCCTGGCGGGCGTGATGCTCGTCGAATTTCCGCCCAGGGGCGTGCAATGGGCGCTGTGCGGGCTGGCGCTCGTGATCGGTGCAGCGCTTGGCTGGCAGCGCGGCCGGATGATGCGGATCGAGGTCGATCCGGAAACCCATGCGCTCAATCAACGCGCCTCGCCCGGCGCGATCCTGTTCATCGTGCTAATCATCGCGGCGCGCGCCGGCGCGCGGGGGGTGATCGGCGAGGGCGGGTCGCTGCATCTGAGCACGCTGGCGTTGACCGACATGCTGATCGTGATGGCGCTTGGTCTCTTCACGGCGCAGCGGCTGGAAATGTATCTGCGCGCGCGCCGTCTGCTTGATCAGGCCCGCGCGGCGCGGGCTTGATGGCCGATCCCACACCTTGGATCGTCGCCGAGGATCACGGCGACGTCCGTAAGCATGCCCCGGCCACGCTTCGCAACCGCGATGCGATTGCCGATATTCTCGCCGATACATTGCCCGAATCCGGGCTAGTCCTCGAAATCGCCAGTGGCAGCGGCGAGCATGTCGCGCATTTCGCCGATGTTCTTCCCGGTCGCGCATGGCAGCCAAGCGATCCCGATACGACCGCGCTCGCATCGATCGCTGCCTGGACGCAGGGACGTGCCGCCATTCGCGCGCCGATCGCGATCGACGCTGCGGCGCCTTTCTGGCCAATCGACCGCGCCGATGCCGTGCTGTGCATCAATATGGTCCATATCAGCCCCTGGGAAGCGACCTTGGGCCTGCTTGCCGGCGCCGCCCGGCTATTGCCGCCGGGGGCGCCGCTGATCCTCTATGGCCCTTACCGCCGCCACGAGGCGCCCACCGCGACGAGCAACGAGGCATTCGACGAGTCGCTGCGCGCCCGCGATCCGGCCTGGGGCCTGCGGACCGTCGAAAGCGTCTCCGATGCCGCACTCGTCCAAGGATTGGCGCTCGACCGCCTGATCGAAATGCCCGCCAACAATCTGATCCTCATTTACCGCAAGGGCTGATCAGGCGATTACGCGTTCGACCTTTTCGCGTCGCAGCCGGTGTTCGCGCCAGACGATGTAGAGCCCACTGGCGATGATCACCGGCGCGCCGACCCAGGTCGACCAGCTCGGCACCGTCCCGAACAGCGCCCAGCCATAGATTGCTGCCCAGACCAAGCCGGTATAATCCATTGGCACGACTGCAGCGACCGGGGCGGCGCCGAGCGATGCGGTCATGAACAATTGCGCCGCGCCACCGGTTAGCCCCACTGCGATCAGCAGCAGCCACGTCGTGAGTGGATGCGGCGTCGCGTAAAGAGCAAAGGCGATTGCCGTCGGCGGGACTGACAGCGCCGAAAACCAGAAGACGATGGTCGGCGCCGGCTCGGTCTTGCTGATCTGGCGCAGCAGGATCGAGACGCCCGCGCTCAGCATTGCCCCCATCAGCCCGGTCAGCACGCCGATGCTTGCCATCTGCCCCGTGCCGGGGCGCGTGACGATCAGCACGCCGACAAAGCCGACGCAGACGGCGCCCCAGCGGTGCCATCCCGTTGGCTCGCGCAGCAGGACAGCGCCGAGGATCGTCGCGAAGATCGGCAGCGTGAATTGCAACGTCGTCGCTTCGGCGAGCGGTAGAAACAGGATCGTCGAAAAGACGAAGCACATGCTGACCAGCCCGAGCGCCGCGCGTGATAGATGCGCGCCGATCCTCCGCGTCCTGATCGAGCCAAGTCCCGGCCCCATCGCGATCCAGCCGATCACCAGCGGCAAGGCAAAGGTCTGGCGATAGAACAGCAGCTCGGCGAGATGCGCGCCACCGCCTTCGCACAGCTTGATCAGCGCGTTCATCACCCCGAACACCGCGACCGAGCCAAGCCGCAGCGCGATGCCGAAAAGCACCCTGTCCCGGCTTGAATCGATTGGCCCCATATCCTGCTCATGTTCGCTTGGCGCGGGGGGATCAAGGGTGCGCGGCCATCTCTGGCGTGACGCGGCAAATTTCCCGCGCTATCGGCCTGCACATGATCAAGCACGCTTTGTCCGTCACCCGCGAAGGTGATTTCGCCTCATGGTATCAAACCGTCATCGCCGAGGCCGATCTGGCCGAGGAATCGGGGGTGCGCGGCTGCATGGTCATCCGCCCCTGGGGATATGGCATCTGGGAGCGAATCCAGCGCCTGCTCGATGATCGCATCAAGGCGACGGGGCATGAGAATTGCTATTTCCCGCTGTTCATCCCGCTTTCCTATTTCGAGAAAGAGGCCGAGCATGTCGATGGCTTTGCCAAGGAAATGGCGGTCGTCACGCACCACCGGCTGGTCAGCGACGGCAAGGGCGGGCTGATGCCCGATCCTACCGCGAAACTGGAAGAACCGCTGGTCGTGCGACCAACCTCGGAAACGGTGATCGGCACCGCCTTTGCGCGCTGGGTGCAGAGCTGGCGCGATCTGCCGGTGTTGATCAACCAATGGGCAAACGTGGTGCGCTGGGAAATGCGCACCCGGATGTTCCTGCGCACCACCGAATTCCTCTGGCAGGAGGGACACACCGCCCATGCGAACGAGGCCGAAGCGCGCGAGGAAACGCTGAAGATGCTCGAAGTCTATCGCGCCTTTGCGGAGGAATGCGTGGCGCTGCCGGTTATCGCGGGAGAAAAGCCCGAGAATGAGCGCTTCCCCGGCGCGGTCGCCACCTATTCGATCGAGGCGATGATGCAGGACGGCAAGGCGCTGCAGGCCGGCACTAGCCATTTTCTCGGTACCAATTTTTCGCAAGCCCAGAATATCCGCTTCCAGAATGCCGCCGGCGAGCTTGAACTGGCGCAAACGACGAGCTGGGGCATGTCGACTCGGATGATCGGCGGGCTGATCATGGTTCACGGAGACGATGACGGGCTGCGCGTGCCGCCGCGCGTCGCGCCGTGGCAGATCGTGATCGTGCCAATGCTCCGCGATGCCCCCGAAGATGCCGATATCGTCAACTATTGCAAAGCTCTACAAGCTAAACTTGCGGCGCTTTCTGCGTTTGGCGAGCCCGTGCGTGCAATGCTTGATCTGCGCCCGGCCAAGTCGGCGGGCAAACGATGGGGCTGGGTGAAGAAGGGCGCGCCGATCGTGATCGAAGTCGGCGGGCGCGATGTTGCCGGCGGCAACGTCTCGGTCATCCGCCGCGATCGGCTTTACCGCGAAGACGGCAAGCTCGACAGCGCGGCACTTGCCCAGGACGACTTCGTTGGCGGCGCGGCGGCGATGCTGGCCGATGTGCAGGCGTCGTTGTTTGCCGAGGCAAAAGCGCGCCTCGACGCCAATATCGTCCGCGACGTGACCGATTTTGCAGGGCTCGAGCACGCCTTTGCAGACAGCGTCAGGAATCCCGGCTTTGTCGAGGTGCAATGGTCTAAACCGACCGGCGCCGATCTCGACAAGGTCGTCGAGCGGCTTAAGGCGCTGAAGCTGACGCTGCGCAACGTGCCGATGGATGCCACTCCGGCGGACGGCGCGTGCATCTTCACCGGGGCGCTGGCGGTGGAGCGTGTGCTGGTCGGGCGGTCCTATTGAGGTTCGCTCGCTGGTGCGCTCCACACCGGCAGCCTGACCATCGCGCTGACGAACAGATCTGAGGCGAGGTGGCCCGCCAGCCAGCGATGCAGCGCCGGTAACGGCTGAGCATCGAACCAGAATTTGTCGGTGGCGGCAAATTGTCGGACAAAGGGCATCAGCGCGATGTCGGCCAGTGCCCGGGTAGGGCGGCACAATTGGCCATCATTGGCCGCAATTCGCGCATCGAAATCGGCTAAAAGCGCCAAGCCATTTGCTCGGTGCTCGATTGGCGCACCGTCATGGCGCTCTGGGTATTTGTAGCCGTCGAGGTGATGCTTGAAGGCGCCGTCATTGGCGGCGATCAGCGCCGCATCATCACCGTCCAGCCAGTGTTCGGGATCATTTTGCCCAAGCGCCCAGCGCATGATGTCGATGCTCTCGTCGATCACGTGGCTGTCGGAGACAACGAGCACCGGCACGGTTGCCTTGGCTGAAGCCTTGATCATCGCGACGGGCTTTTCTCGAAGGGTGACTTCGCGAATGTCGCAGGCGATTTCGCTGATTAACAGCGCCAAGCGTGCCCTGATCGCATAAGGGCAGCGCCGAAAACTGTACAGGATTGGGCGGTCACTCATCGGCGGCGCCGGGGGTGTAACCGATATGCGTCCCGCCGCGTGCCTCTGCCAGTGTCACTTGCCGGTGGCGTTCGGCCAGCCCAGCGCGTTGTGCTGCATCGCGGGTGCCGTGGCAGGCGGGGCAGGCGATGCCCTCCTCGTATAGCGGCGAAGCCCGGTCGTCGGAGCTTACCGGCCTGCGGCAGGCACGGCACAGGCTGTGCGTGCCGGGTGCCAGCGCGTGGCCGACCGCGACTCGCTCGTCGAACACGAAGCATTCGCCCTGCCACCGGCTGTCGGTGGCGGGTATCTCCTCCAGATATTTGAGGATGCCACCTTCGAGGTGATAGACCTGCGCCACGCCTTCGGCCTTCAGGAACGCCGTCGCCTTTTCGCAGCGGATGCCGCCGGTGCAGAACATCGCGACCTTCTTGCCAGCCAGTTCTTCGCGGTGATCGTGAAACCAGCCGGGAAAGTCACTGAAACTGCTGGTTTTCGGATTCGTCGCACCGGCGAAGCTGCCGATCTTCACCTCATAATCATTGCGCGTGTCGATCGTGATCGTATCGGGCGCGGTGATCAGCGCATTCCACTCGGCGGGCGCCACATAGGTGCCGGCGCCGGCCAGCGGATCGATATCGGGCTGGCCCATCGTCACGATCTCTCGCTTCACGCGCACCTTCATCCGGAGGAACGGCATGATCTCCGCCTGCGCGAATTTCGGCTGGAGATCATCGCATCCGGGAAGCGCGCGAATGTGCGCCAATATGTTCGCGACGGCTTCGCTGGTGCCCGCAATCGTGCCGTTGATTCCCTCGCGCGCAAGCAACAGCGTGCCCTTCACTCCGCCAGACAAGCATGCTTCCAGTAACGGCTCGCGCAGGTCGCTGGGATCGTCGAAGCGTGCGAAGCGATACAGGGCGGCAACGGTCAGCATTCAGGCGGGATAGGCGCTCGCCCACCAGCTTTCAAACGCGGCGCGTTCATCCGCGCTCAGATGAAGCCCGATCTTGCTACGCCGGTGGAGCGCGTCCTCGGGCGTGCGCGCCCATTCGCGGGCATGCATCCAGCGTGCCTCGATTTCGGTCAGGCCGCCGCCGAGCGTCAGGCCCATCCCCGCCTCGTTGATGATCCCGGCCAGCATCTCGCCGAGCATCGATCCATAGGCGCGCGCCATCCGTTCGCTGCGCGCATCGCCCAGGAACGGCCAGGTTTTGCGCACCATCTTCAGAAATTGCCCGAAATCGCCGATATCGCCGCCGGGGAAGGGGCGCGTTCGGGTCACGCGCTTGGCCTCGAATCCCATTGGCCGGGCGAGCTTGCCGATCGCCTCCTCGGCCAGGTGTCGCGCCGTCGTGATCTTGCCGCCGAAGATCGAGAGCAGGGCAGGGCCGTTCGTATCGAGTTCGAGCACATAGTCGCGTGTCACCGCCTTCGCCTCGCTTGCGCCGTCGTCGTAAAGCGGGCGCACGCCCGACCATGTCGAACAGACATCGGCAGGGGTGACTTGTTTCACGAAATGCCGGTTCACCGCCTCGCACAGATAGGCGATCTCTTCCTCGTCGATCACCGCGTCTTCGGGCGCATCGACGGGCACGTCGGTGGTGCCGATTTCGGTGAAGCCATGTTCATAGGGGATGGCAAAGACGATCCGGCGATCTGGCTGTTGCAGGATATAAGCCTGCGGCCCTTCGAAAAGCTGCGGCACGACGATGTGGCTGCCCTTGATCAGCCGCACGCCCGAGGCCGCATTGACGCCGAGCTTGCCAAGCATCTGATGCACCCAAGGGCCCGCTGCGTTGACCATCCCGCGTGCTGCTATCTCGCGTCCGTCGGACAGCGTGGCGTGCCATTCGTCGCCCACGCGCCTGGCTGAGACCACGGCGGTCTGCACCACGATCTCGGCACCATTGGCGGCCGCATCGACGGCGTTGAGTAGCGTCAGCCGCGCATCATCGACCCAGGCGTCCGAATAGACGAAGCCGCGTTTGCCGCCCTTCAGCGGGGCCGTGTAGAGGGTGTCGCGCTTGGTCAGCCCGCGCGATCGCGGCAGGCTCATCCGCCCGCCAAGAAAATCATAGAGCAGCAGCCCGGCCCGGACCATCCACCACGGCCGTACGGCGTTTTCATGCGGCAGGACAAAACTCAGCGGGTAGATGATGTGCGGGGCGGCGTGAATCAGCCGCTCGCGCTCTCTTAGCGCATCTGCCACCAGCTTGAACTCATAATATTCCAGATAGCGCAGGCCACCATGGATCAATTTGGTCGAAGCCGAGGATGTCGCGCCCGCCAGATCACCCTTCTCGACGAGCATCACCTTCAGGCCGTTGAGCGATGCCTCGCGCGCGATCGCTGCGCCGTTGATGCCGCCGCCGATGATGAGAAGGTCATAAGTCACCGCTGCCCGATAGCGCCCGGTCTTTCGCGCGCCTAGTGATTTGGTGGTTCGCCCGGAACCGCGTATCGTTTGCGCGATGCCCACATTCTTACCAAAGCCGTCCGGCGGCCTGCCGACCCCCAAGCAAATTCTCGATTTCATCGCCACTTCCCCCACCGCAGCGGGGAAGCGCGAGATCGCCAAGGCGTTTGGCCTCCATGGTGCCGAAAAGATCGCGCTGAAGGCGTTGCTGAAGGATATGGCGGACGAGGGGCTGATCGATCATTCCCCCGGCCGCGCCTTTCACCAGATGGGCGGCGTGCCCAAGGTGACGGTGCTCCGCATCACCGATATCGGCGATGACGGGCAGGCATGGGCGGTGCCGGAAAGCTGGCAGGCGGATACCCCCTCGCCGAAATTGCGGGTGAAGGAAAAAGGCCGGCGCGGGGCGCTTGGCGTCGGCGACCGGATCCTTGCGCGCACCGAAGAAGCCGGCAAGGGCTGGATCGCGCATCCTATGAAGCAGCTCGCGCGCGGCGAGGAACTGGTGCTCGGCGTGCTGCAGGATCAGGGCGGCAAGCTGTGGCTGCAGGGCGTCGAGAAAAAGGAGCGCCGAGAATTCCAGGTCTCCGATGCCGGCGGTGCGTCGCCGGGCGATCTGGTGCTTGCCGAAAAGACCGGGCGCCCGCCACGGATCACCGTCCGCGTCACGCAAATCTTGGGCGATCCGTTTGCGCCGCGCAGCTTTTCGCTGATCGCGATCCATAAACTCGGCATTCCCGATGTGTTTGCGCCCGAAGCCATCGCCGAGGCTGCCGATGTCGCGCGCCAGCCGCTGGGCGAGGGCCGCGAGGATCTGCGCCATCTGCCGATCGTCGCGATCGATCCCGAGGATGCGCGCGATCATGACGACGCGGTATGGGCAACACCGGATGACGATCCGAAGAATGAGGGCGGGTGGAAAGCGATCGTCGCCATCGCCGATGTGAGCTTTTACGTGCGGCCCGGCTCCGAAATCGATCGCGAAGCGCGGCGGCGCGGCAACAGCGTTTACTTTCCCGATCGGGTGGTGCCGATGCTCCCTGAATTGCTCTCCGCCGATGTCTGCTCGCTGAAGGAAGGCGAGGACCGAGCAGCGCTCGTCTGCCACCTGACGATCGGCAAGAACGGCGCACTGAAGGATTGGCGCTTTACCCGCGCGGTAGTGCGGATCGCAGCCAACATCGCCTATGAGGCGGCGCAGGCGATGATTGATGCTGCTTCCCCCGTCCTGCTTGCCGGAGATGGCGCTCTCTCTTCTCCCCTCCCGCTTGCGGGAGGGGTTGGGGGTGGGCCTGATTTGGACGCAGGCGCTGACGGCCAGGTCATCCCCACCCCTGACCCCTCCCGCAAGCGGGAGGGGGAATTGCTGTCGGCCCTCCTGCCGCTCTGGGCGTGCTGGCGGGCGCTGGCGGCGGCGCGGGCGCGGCGTGAGCCGCTCGATCTCGATCTGCCCGAACGCCGCGTCGTGCTCGATGAGAAGGGGCGGATCATGTCGGTTGCGCCGCGCGAACGGCTCGATGCGCACAAGCTGATCGAGGAATATATGATCGCCGCCAATGTCGCGGCTGCGAAAGCGCTCGAGAACAAAACGGCGCCGGTGATGTACCGCGTCCACGAACCCCCAGCGCGGGAAAAGCTCGTTGCGCTCAAGGACTATCTGAAGACCTTCGGCGTCGAGTTCGCGCTGGGGCAGGTCGTGAAGCCCGCCACCTTCAACCATGTGCTCGCGCGGATTGGCGAAAGCGATTTCAAGCCGCAGGTGATGGAGCAGGTGCTTCGCACGCAGACCCAAGCCTATTATGCACCCGCCAATGCCGGCCATTTCGGGCTGTCGCTTGGCAGCTATGCGCATTTCACCTCGCCGATTCGCCGCTATGCCGATCTGGTGGTTCACCGATCACTGGTTGCTGCATGCAAGCTTGGGCCCGGTGGACTGACCGAGGCCGAGGCGGCGTCGATGGACAAGATCGGCGAAAGCATTTCGATGCTTGAACGCCGGGCGATGGAGGCAGAACGCGACACGATCGATCGCTATGTCGCTGCGTTCCTCTCCGAACGCGTCGGCGAGGTCGTCGAGGCGCGGATCACCGGTGTCCAGAATTTCGGCTTCTTCGCCACCGTCGAGGGTATCGGCGGCGATGGGCTGATGCCGGTGCGCGACATCGGTCGCGAATATTTTCGCTATGATGAAACCTCAAAAGCGCTGGTGGGTGAAGAGACTGGCGAAACCTATTCATCCGGCATGCGGCTGAAGCTGCGCCTTGCCGAGGCAAACCCGGTTTCGGGCGCGCTCCGCTTCGAGATGGCGGATGGCAAGGGTGGCGGCAGCGGGGCGCGCGAAGACAAACCCAAGCGGATCATCAAGCATCGCGGTCGCCCCGCCAACATCCGCCATCAGGGCAAGCGCCGCTAGACACGGGACGCCGACCTGATAGCGTTGGCCGCATCTGGTAATTAAAGGGGTGACAATGTCCGATCCGAAAACAGGCAAGACCGAAACGGTCGGCTACCTCAAAAAGTCGTTGATCGCGCTGCTCGTGCTGGTGTTCGTGACGATGATGGTGTTGCTGGTGCTCAGGATGCGATCGGGCGGCTGATGGCTGAAGTACGCCATCCGATCGAGGCATCATATATTGGCCGGGACCGCCGGGCGATCGTGCGGTATCTGATGGCAAAACATGCACTCGACACTGGCGATGCTATCCCGATGCGTCTGGCGACGCCCGGTGTCCAACGGGCAATGGCAGCTTTGATCAGGCGTGCCATCGTCAAGCAACCGAAGCCCGGGCGCTATTGCCTCAATGTTCACGCCTGGCGCGCCGATGCCGAGCGTCGGCGCCAGGAGGGCGTGTTTATCACGCTGTCGGCCGTGGGAATGATTTTCGTTGGATTGATGCTGCTGTACCCGCGCTGACCGATCAGGCGGCAGTGAAGGTCAGCCCGGCCTTGTCGATCAGCCGCTGGCGCAAGGGGGCACCCATGATCGCACCCGGCGTCCAGATTCCGCCGGCGGCCTCCGGCACGTCGCGCACCAGGCACAACGCGCTTTCGGCAATCATCTTGCTCGTCGATCCATAGCCCGGATCGCGGTCTCCGGTGACGACTGCGTCGATCCTGCTGCCATCCGCCATTTCGCCGATGAACAGCAAATCGTAATTGCCGGCGTCGCGTTCTTCCTTGGTTGGCCCTTCGCCCGGCTTCGGGCCCTTGTCGCCGGAAAAGGGGTTCATCTTGGCGAGAGCTTCTGCTGCTGCCTTGCCCATCTCGCCAAGCCCGGCGACCACCATCTCGTCATAGACGAAATCGGCGCCATACGCCTCGCCGAGCAGGAAATTGGTGCGATGGACATTCTTGGTGTTGATTGCCGCCATGATGAAGGGGGCGACCCAGCTGTCGATCGCTCGGTCATATTCGGGCAGCAAGCCTTTGGGCTGACTCGGCCCCTTGAAGCCCGGGGTCAGCGCGAACGCATCGGTGAGCACGCCGATCAGCGAAGGATTGCGTGCTGCGGCTGCCATTGTCGCCTTGAGGCTCGCCGCAGTGCCGCCCGAAAAGGTACCCTTCATGCTGCGCACACGGCCCTTGACGCGCGGGCAGGGGATGCCGAATTTTGCTTTGGCTGCTTCCTGCAACGTCAGCACGCCCAGATCGAACGGGATCGAATCGAAGCCGCAGGAGAACACGATCCGCGCCCCCGATTTCTGCGCGGTTGCGTGGTGCGCATCGATCATCTCGCGCATCCATGCCGGCTCGCCGCACAGATCGACATAGGCCGTCCCGGTCTCGGCGCATGCAGCGACCAGATCGGTGCCGTAAAGCTGATAGGGGCCGACAGTCGTCAGGATCACGGTTGTGCGCTCGCACATCGCGCGAAGCGAGGCTGGATCGTCCGCATCGGCCGTTACCAGCGGCGTATCGGCCGGCGCGCCGATCAGATCGCGCACCTCCTCCAGCTTTGAAATCGATCGCCCCGCCATTGCCCATTTCGGCTTGTCGGCGCCGGGGTAAGCCGTGCTGAGATATTCGGCGACGAGGCGACCGGTATACCCCGTCGATCCGTAAACGATAACGTCGAATTCGCGCATGATCTGCTCCCTTTATGCCGCTTCGCTGAACTGCAGGCTCGCCAGCCGCGCATAGAGGCCGTTTTGGCCGATCAGCTGGCCATGGGTTCCAGTCTCGACAATCCGGCCTTCGTCCATGACGATGATCCGGTTCGCCTTGCGAACAGTTGCGAGGCGGTGGGCGATGACGATCGTCGTGCGATCCTCCATCAGCCGCTCGAGCGCCGACTGAACGAGGCGCTCGCTCTCTGCGTCGAGCGCGCTTGTCGCTTCATCGAGCAGCAGGATCTTGGCATCGCGCAGTAGGGCCCGGGCAATCGCGACACGTTGGCGCTGCCCACCGGAAAGTCGCGCACCGCCCTCGCCCAGAAAGGTATCGAGCCCTTCCGGGAGCTTGCGCAGGAAATCGGCGGCGTTGGCGGCTTCGGCGGCGGCCCATAATTCATCGTCATGCGCTTCCCACCGGCCATAGCGCAGATTATCGCGTGCCGAGGCACCGAAGATCACCGTCTCCTGCGGCACCATTGCGATCCGCTTGCGGATTTCGGCTGGATCGGCAGTGGGAAGGGCGACGCCATCGATCCGGATGATACCCAAAGACGGGTCGTAGAAACGCTGGACTAGCTGGAACAGGGTCGATTTCCCCGCACCCGACGGGCCGACGACCGCGACCGTCTCGCCCGGCGCCACTTCCAGCGAGAAATCGTTGAGCGCCGATATTTCGGGCCGCGTCGGGTACCGGAAAGTAACGTGATCGAATTGAAGCGCGCCCAGCGAAGGGACCGGCAGCGAAACGGGATGCGCCGGCGCTCGGATTTCGGGTTCCTCCGCGAGGAGCTCGTTGAGTCGCCCGGCGGCGCCAGATGCCCTGAGCAGATCGCCGTAAACCTCGGTCAATGCCCCGAACGCACCGGCGACGAAGCCGCCCGTCAGCACGAAGGCGGTGATCGACCCGCCGGTCAGCCGGCCGCTCGCGACATCATAGACGGCGTCCCACATGATCAGCACGATCGCGCCGAACAATAGGCCAATGACGGCAGCAGTCATGATCGCGCGGAGGCGGAAACGGCGCTTTGCGGTGGCAAAGCTTGCATCGACCGCGGTTTTGAACCGGTCGGCTTCGCGCGCTTCCTGGCCGAATGCCTGAACGATCTTCATCGCGCCAAGCGTCTCGACCGCGATCGATCCGATATCGGCGACCCGGTCCTGGCTCGAACGCGAATATTGTCGCACGCGTCGCCCGAGAAAGACGATTGGCAGGATCACGACGGGAATACCAATCAGCAGCGACGCCGCCAATTTCGGCGCGAGCGCAAACAGATAAATCACTCCGCCAATGCCGATCACGGCGTTGCGCAAGGCGACAGACACTGTGGTGCCGACCACCTGTTCGATGATTGCAGTATCGGCGGTGAGCCGCGATGCGATTTCGGAGGGGCGATTTTCCTCGAACCATTTGGGATCGAGCCGCATCAGATTACGGTGTACCGCTGTGCGGACATCGGCAACCGTGCGCTCACCGAGCCACGAGACGAAATAGAATCGCACGGCGGTCGATATCGCCAATATCACGACGACGACGCCCAGACCCTGAAAATAGGGGGCGATTGCGGCTGGATTGCTATGCCCGCTGAAACCTTTGTCGACGACCTCTTTGAAGGTGGCCGGGATATAAAGTGTCGCGCCCGCCGCGAACACGAGCGCGATAATCGCCGCCGCGAGTTGCAGCGGATATTTGGAGGTGAAACCCCAAACCATCACTAGGCTGGAAAGCTTGCGGCGGGGCTCGGCGGGGGCGGGTTTGGCGTCTTCCATCGCAGATCGCCTAGCAGGACCATTCCGGCCCCTCAACGTCAATCGCGTGCGGCGAGAGCGGGGTCGTGCCGCAACCGCCATTGCTACTGCACCGCAGCATGCTAATGCGGCATGATTGACGGTACGGTAACCGTTGGGGGTTAAACAGCTTCATGCTTTATAATGCTTACGAGATGCAGCGTTCGATGCTCGCCGGCGCCAGCGCGATGGCGAATTTCGGCGCTGGCATGCTGCAAAATCCGACCAACCCGTTCGCCTATTTCGGCGGCGGACCGGTCATTGGTTCTGCGCTTGAGGTGTTCGCGCATGCTGCAGCGCCGCGTGGCAAGCCCGAATTCGGCCTGCATTCGACGATGATCGATGGCCGCGACGTGCCGGTCAACGAACAGATCGTGGTGCGCAAGCCCTTCGGCCAGCTCAAGCGTTTTGCCCGTGAAGGCGCGGAAGGTGGCCCAAAGCTGCTGATCGTCGCGCCAATGTCCGGCCATTACGCTACGTTGCTGCGTGGCACCGTTGAGCGGATGCTGCCCTTTGCCGATGTCTATGTGACCGATTGGCGCGATGCCAAGCTGGTGCCGCTATCCGACGGCACCTTCGATCTCGACGATTATATCGATTATCTGATCGCATATATGGAGCATATCGGCCCCAATGAAGGACAGGGGGGAGCGCACATGCTCGCCGTCTGCCAGCCCTCGGTACCTTGCTATGCCGCAGCCTGCCTGATGAGCGCCGACAAGCACCCGTGCCGCCCTAAGACGCTGACGATGATGGGCGGCCCGATCGACACGCGCGAAGCGCCAACCGCCGTTAACACGCTCGCGACCAAGCGGCCACACGCCTGGTTCGAACAAAACGTCATCGCGACCGTGCCGATGACCTACCCCGGCGCGGGCCGCAAAGTTTATCCCGGTTTTCTGCAGCTTGCAGGCTTCATGTCGATGAACCTTGGCAATCACATGGTTTCACATTTCGAGATGTTCAAACATCTCGTCGAGGGCGACGGCGAAAGCGCCGATACGACCAAGGATTTCTACGAGGAATATCGTTCGGTTTGCGACATGACCGCGGAGTTTTATCTGCAGACGATTGATGTCGTGTTCCAGACGCACGCCATCGCGAACGGGACTTTCCAGCACAGGGGTCGGATCGCTGATCCGGCGGCAATCACCGACATCGCCCTGCTGGCGATCGAAGGCGAGCGCGACGATATCTCCGGCCTGGGGCAGACCAAGGCCGCGTTGAGCCTCGCCAACAAGCTGCCTGCCGCCAAGAAAAGATACATGATGGCGGAAGGGGCCGGGCATTACGGCATCTTCAACGGCAACAAGTGGCGCACCAAGATTGCGCCAGTGGTAGAGGCCTGGATCACCGCTCACCCCTGAACTTCCCAGGGTAATGAGCGGTAATTGTGTTCTGGTCAGGCGGTTCGCAGGGTCAGTTCGGCGTGGCCGCCAGCTTCTTGCGGCTTGATCGTGCCACCGAACATCATCTTGACCATACCCGTCAGCGAAACATCCGCCTCCCACATCTCGGCACTTTCGATGTCGTAGCGCAGGAGCAACAGGTTTGGATCGGCCTTGCCGCCGGGGAACCACGCCTCGACCTGCTTTGACCAAAGCTTGTCGATCGTCGCCGGATCATTGTCGGCAACAAGCGTGCCGTGCAGGCAGGCAAAGAAATCATGCCCCTTGGCCGCGAACTGGGCCATCGCCGGGCCGGCCATTGCGATGCGATTGTCCTTGCCCGTGAAAAACCAGACGGCATTGTGAACGTCATCGTCGATCTGCGCCGTCATCGGCTCACTGTGGTCGGGCGTGTCGTCGAGTCCGATCATCACGAACGGGCTGTGCTTCAGCGCCTTATAGAAATCGGCGATCGTGGTGGTGTTCTCGGTCATGTTGCTGGCTCCTTCATCGATGAAGGAAGAACAGCGCAGGCCAAACTTGGTTGCCCGGCGCCGCCAGAAATCCGTCAGACAACCGAAAACAGCGCCGTGCCGCGCGCGCGTGCTTGTCTCGTGATGCAGCTGAGGCCTGCCAAGACAAATCCCAAACCAAGGGCCACACCGGCCGCAGGCACAAAGCCAGCAGATCCCGAAATGCCCGCTGCCACCGCACAGCCGGCGGACAGGAGCCAGCAGGCGGCAACGATGCGCATCAACCCGGCCCGTAGCAACGCCAGTGACCAGATCGACAACCCGGCCAGCAGCAGCAGCGATCCCGTCACGTAGAAATCGATCCCGAACATCGCGGCATCGGGTCCAATGATCGACGCCTGACCGATCAAGGCGACCGCGAAACCGGCCCTGCCTGCATTTCCCAACTTGTCGGCGGTGATCCCGTAGATGCCGATTAAACCAAGCAGCAGGCAAATGTCGATGACGGCATAATATGCCTCCAGCCAGGGACTAGCCGGAATGTGCGGGACGAACGACGCAGCGATCCGCAACGCCCCGCCGATCACAGCGGAGCGTGCGCACGGGCCGAAAATGGGGCTCATACCTGTGCCTGCCCGTTCTCCCCGCGATAACTGACAATCTCATATTCGATACCGTCGGGATCGAAGAAGTAGAAGCGGCGACCGGGCTCGTAATCATCATGCGCGAACGGCACCAGCCCGAGCGCGACGACGCTGGCCTCGACGGCATCCAGATCGTCGACCTGCACCCCGACATGGTTGAACGGCACTCCCTTTTGAAACCGGGAAGCGGGCGCGCCCCCGGATTTGAGGTGAAAGGCGATATAACTGGTCGCGCTTCCGACATGAATCGTCAGCGCCCCATCGGCGCCCGGGCCCCGCCACCGTTCGGACCAGCCAAATAGCGCTGTTGCCATCGACGCAGCTCGGGCCGGATCGGTAACGTTGAGATTGATATGTTCGATCGTTGCAGACGTCATGCGATTGCACTCCTGATTGCCGATTCGGGTTGACGTCACCACTTTGCAACCTCAACCTAAGTTGAGGTCAAGCATTTTTTGGAAGCTGTGATGAAGGCGAGCGATATGCTGGCGATCGGAGACTTGGCGACGCGTGCAGGCGTGTCTGTCTCAGCGATCCGCTTTTATGAGGCGCGCGGATTGTTGAACCCGTTTCGCAATGGCGGCGGGCAAAGGCGGTTCCTGCGATCCGATATTCGTCGGCTGTCGTTTATCCTGATCGCACAGCAATTGGGGCTGACGATCGAAGCGATCCGTGCCGAGCTTGCCAAACTGCCCGATGGGCGAACTCCGACGGCCCGGGATTGGACCAAGATGAGCATCGGCATCCGCGCGATCATCGATGATCGGATAGCGACGCTCACGCGCACGCGCGACTTGCTCGATGGCTGTATCGGGTGCGGTTGCCTGTCGCTGGAGAGATGTGCGCTTTACAATCCGGGGGATCAGGCAGCCGTCAAAGGCGTCGGCGCGCGGTACATATTGGGCGACAAGCCGCAAATTGAGCGGCCAATCAAATGAAGCCCTCTCCCCACCGGGGAGAGGGGCTGTCATTCAGGCCAATTTCAGAGAACTTCAAACAACCCGGCTGCGCCCATGCCGCCGCCGACGCACATCGTCACCACTACATATTTTGCGCCGCGGCGCTTGCCTTCGATCAGCGCATGGCCGGTCATGCGCGCACCCGACATGCCATAGGGATGGCCGATCGAGATCGCGCCGCCGTTCACGTTGAGCAGCTCATTGGGAATGCCGAGCTGGTCGCGGCAATAGAGCACCTGCACCGCGAACGCCTCGTTCAGCTCCCACAGGCCGATATCGTCCATCTTCAGGTTGAAGCGTTCGAGCAGCTTGGGGATGGCATAAACGGGGCCGATGCCCATCTCATCGGGCTTGGTGCCTGCCGCCGCCATGCCGATATAACGGCCGAGCGGGGTCAGCCCGCGCTTTGACGCCAGTGATTCTTCCATCAGCACGCTGGCCGAGGCACCGTCGGACAGCTGGCTGGCATTGCCCGCCGTGATCGTCATGTCCGGGCCGAGCACTGGCTTCAGGCCGTTGAGCCCCGCAAGCGTGGTGTCGGCGCGGTTGCCCTCGTCCTTGGTAACCGTCACTTCGTGGTGGGTGACTTCCTTGGTTTCCTTGTTGGTCATCGCCATCGTTGCGGTGACGGGGACGATCTCATCATCGAACTTGCCGGCGGCCTGCGCAGCGGCGGTGCGCATCTGCGACTGATAGCTATATTCGTCCATCGCATCGCGACCTATGTTGTAACGCTTGGCGACCACCTCGGCGGTCTGCAGCATCGACATATAGACGTCGGGGTGCATCGCGATCAGTTCCTTGTCGGCCGCAACGCGCATCTCGGGGGTCTGCACCATCGAGATGGATTCAACGCCGCCGCCGATCGCGACGTCCATATTGTCGACGATGATCTGCTTGGCCGCGGTCGCGATTGCCATCAGGCCGCTGGCGCACTGGCGATCCATCGACTGGCCCGGCACGCTGATCGGCAGCCCGGCGCGCAGCAGCGCGTTGCGGGCGATGTTGCCGCCCTGCACGCCCTGCTGGAGTGCCGCACCCCAGACGACGTCCTGCACTTCCGCGCCGTCGATCCCGGCACGCTCAACGGCAGCCTTGATCGCGTGGCTTGAGAGGGTGGGCGAGGGCAGGTTGTTGAACCCGCCGCGATAGGCGCGGCCAATGGGGGTGCGGGCGGTGGATACGATGACGGCTGAACGCATGGCTTAATCTCCTTTGGCGGCAGGGAATCGCGCCGCGTTGGCTTCGAGGGGCAGGTCGAGCGCACCGCAGATCAGCGATACACCGTGGTAAAATCCGACAAGCTGGACAATTTCGAGCGCCTGAGCGTCGTCATAATGGGTCTTGAGCGCCGTCCATTCGGCGTCGGTCAGCTTCTTGTGATCGATCAGCGCGTCAACCGTAGCGATCAGCACGCCTTCTTCTGGCGGCCAGGCGGGATCACTGGCGAGGCCATGAACGGTCGCATGGATCTGCGCTTCATCCATCCCGATATGCGCTGCGAACCCGGCGATATGGACGCCCCATTCATATTCGTTACCGCATTTTGCCGTCGTCCGATCGATGACGATCTCACGCTGGCGCATCGATAACGGGCTGGCCTTGTCGAGCAGCGATCCGCCAGTGAACTTGGTCCAGGCGCGCTCATTGGTGGCGAGCGTGGTGAAAAGGACGAGCGGCTCCGCACCTCGCATCAACGCCTTCATCCGGGCGTCGAACGCTTCCGGATAAGGTTTGGTAAGAGGGGCGATACGGGGCATTCCAGTTGCTCTTCCCCCCTCCCGCTTGCGGAAGGGGCCGGGGGTGGGCGGGGCCGCCGACGTGGCGCTTGCGGGTCCGTCAGGCCCACCCCCAACCCCTCCCGCGAGCGGGAGGGGAGTAAAGAAAGTGCCCCTCCCGCGAGCGGGGGGGAGTAAAGAAAGCGTCCCGCCCGCGAGCGGGAGGGAGTAAAGAAAGCTTCCCTCCCGCAGCCGGGAGAGGATTCTAGTTCAAACGAAGATCTGCGCCATCCATTCGGCGATCATTGCGGGCTTTTCCTCGCCCTCGATCTCGACGGTAAATTCGTTGGTCTGCTGCCATTGGCCGGGGCGCTTTTCGATCAGCTCGAGTAGCTTGAACCGACCCCGCACGCGTTTGCCCGATCGCACCGGCTGGATGAAGCGGACTTTGTTGCCGCCATAATTCACGCCCATCTTGACGCCCTCGATCTTGGGCGCATCGACGATCTTGGACGATAGCAGCGGCATCAGCGACAGCGTCAGAAAGCCATGCGCGATCGTGCCCCCAAACGGCGTCATCGCCGCCATTTGCGGGTTGACGTGGATGAACTGGTGATCGCCCGTCGCATCGGCGAACTTGTCGATCATCTCCTGGCTGACCTCGACCCAGTCGGAAACCTGTTCGGTGCCGATCCGCGTCGCGGCCATTTCCTGAACGGTGATTGTCGTCACGGCATTTCCCTCCGGGCAATTTCATCGCATAGCGCCACGATATCGATTTGGCCTCAAATAGGCGTCGAGGGTGCCCCTTGCCAAGCCTCGCTAGACCGGAAACCGGAAGATGATACCTGACGTAGCGTCCGCGACCCGTAAATCCATGGCCGCGCTCCACCGCGCGCCCGAACCCGATGTTCTAAAACCGTTATTGGCGCGGGCTGCCGTCACGCCCGATTCGCGCACGCGGATCATGGATCAGTCGCTCGGCCTCCTTGCCGATCTGCGTGCGGCGCAGGGGCGGGGCTGGGTCAATCAATTCCTCCAGGAATATCGGCTCAATTCATCGGAAGGCGTGGCACTGCTCTCGCTTGCCGAGGCATTCCTGCGCGTGCCCGATCCGGAGACCGCCGATCTGCTGATTGCCGACAAGCTGGGTGACGCGGATTGGCACGCCCACACGGGCAAGTCGAACTCGACATTGGTCAATTCGGCGACCTGGGGGCTCGTCGTCGGTCGGGCGCTGGTCGGCGAGGGCGATCAGCCAAGCGCTTTGCGCCGCCTGATCAGCCGCGCGGGTGAGCCGTTCGTGCGCCAGGCGGTGGGCGCCGCGATGCGGATGATGGGCGAAATCTTTGTAATGGGCCGCACCATCGATGAAGCTGCCCGCCGCATGAAGAAGCCGGAACACAAGGGCTTCACCGCCAGCTTCGACATGCTTGGCGAGGCAGCGCGGACTCGCGCAGACGCCGAACGCTATTTCCGCGCTTATACCCAGGCAATCGACGCAGTGGGGAAAGATCCGGAGGCCGGGCATTCGATCTCGGTCAAGCTCTCCGCGCTCCACGCGCGCTATGAAGTGGCGCAATGGGATGACTGCGTGCCCGCGCTGACTGAAATGCTCGAGGCGCTAAGCGTGCAGGCGGCGGGCAAGGGCATCGCGCTGACGGTCGATGCCGAGGAGAGCGAACGGCTCGAGATGAGTCTCGATATCATCGGCGCGGTTGCCGGGCTGCCTTCCTTGAAGGGCTGGGACGGCTTCGGCATGGCGGTGCAGGCTTATGGCAAGCGCGCACGGCCTGTCATCGCCTGGGCCGATTCGCTGGGGCGCGAAATGAACGTCCGATTGGTGAAGGGCGCCTATTGGGACAGCGAGATCAAACGCACGCAGGTGGAGGGGCTGGCGGATTATCCGCTGTTTACGCGCAAGGCGGCAACCGATGTGTCCTACCTCGCCTGCGCGCGCGACATGCTTGATGCGCCGCATATCCGCCCCGCCTTTGCCAGCCATAATGCGCTGACGGTAGCGACGATCGTTGAGTGGGCGGGCAACGCCCGTGATTTCGAATTCCAGCGGCTCCACGGCATGGGCGACGGCCTCTACGAGCGGCTGGTACGCGAGCATGGCTATCATTGCCGCATCTATGCGCCGGTAGGTGGGCACCGCGATCTGCTGGCTTATCTGGTGCGGCGGTTGCTCGAAAATGGCGCCAATTCGAGCTTCGTCCACCAGCTCGCCGATGAGCGACTGAGCGAGGAGGAAATCCTCGCCGATCCCGTGGTGAAGATAACCGAAGTGGGCAGGACGCGGCATCCGAGTATTCCACTGCCGGAGGATTTGTTCGGGGCGGGGCGGCGAAATTCGGGCGGGCTGGATTTGGCGGACCGGCAGATATTGGAAGCAACCGTTGCGGCAATCACTTCCCCCCCCCCGCTTGCGGGAGGGGCTGGGGGTGGGCCTGAACTGAACGCAGCGCCACCGGCCAGGCCCACTAACCCCTCCCGCAAACGGGAGGAGGATTTGGTTGGCAATGCCATCACCCGCGCCGCCGCCGCCTTCCCGGCCTGGTCCGCCACGCCAGTCGATAGGCGCGCAGCCTGTCTCGATCGCCTCGCCGATCTGCTCGAGCAACACCGCGACGAACTGATGGCCATTTGCGTGCAGGAGGCGTCCAAGACGATCCCGGATGCGCTTGGCGAGGTGCGTGAGGCGGTCGATTTCTGTCGTTATTACGCCGCCGAGGCGCGCGCCAATCTGCATCCTATCGAGCTTCCGGGGCCAACGGGCGAGCGCAACACGCTGCATCTGGAAGGGCGCGGCGTATGGGCGACGATCGCACCCTGGAATTTCCCGCTCGCGATTTTCCTGGGTCAGACCGCGGCGGCGCTCGTCGCCGGCAACAGCGTGGTGGCAAAACCGGCACCGCAGACGCCTGGCATCGCCGCGTTCGCTGTCGAGCTTGCGCACCGGGCGGGCGTGCCTGAGGACGCACTGATCCTAGTGCCGGGTGGTCCCGAAGTCGGCGCCGCGCTCACCGCCGATCCGCGTATCATGGGCGTCGCCTTTACCGGCTCCACCGCCACCGCGCGCAAGATCGCGCGTTCGTTGCTCGAGGATGACAACCGCCCCATCGTCCCGCTCATCGCCGAGACTGGCGGCATAAACGCGATGATCGTCGATTCCACCGCGCTTCCCGAACAGGTGGTGGCCGATGTCGTCACATCGGCTTTCCGCTCGGCGGGGCAGCGTTGTTCGGCGCTCCGCCTGCTGCTGTTGCAGGAAGAAATCGCCGATGGCGTGATCGAGATGCTGTCGGGCGCGATGGACCTGCTCATCATCGGTGATCCCGCCGATCCGCGCACCGATGTCGGCCCGGTGATCGACCGCGCTGCCTATGACAAGCTGATGGCCTATCGCGGCGAACAGACGGCCCGCACAATCAAGACGCTGGCCGTCCCGACAGACGGCCTGTTCGTGCCGCCGACACTGATCCGGCTCGGTTCGCTCGACGATCTAACGCAGGAATCGTTCGGCCCGGTGCTCCATGTCGCGACATGGCCCGCAGGCAAGCTCGCCGAGACCGTCGCGCGGGTGAACGCCAAGGGTTACGGCCTGACAATGGGCCTCCACAGCCGCATCGCGCGTGCGGGCGACCTAGTCGAAGCGAAGGCTGCGGTGGGCAATCTCTACATCAACCGGTCGATGATCGGCGCGGTGGTCGGCTCGCAACCTTTCGGCGGAGAAGGCCTCTCGGGCACTGGCCCCAAGGCTGGCGGCCCGCATTATCTCTACCGCTTCTGCGTGGAGCGCGCGGTGTCGGTGGATACGACCAGCGCGGGCGGGAACGCGACACTGTTAAGCCTGGATGAGGGCGGGGTTTAGCGAAGGAACGCCGGTTGGCGCTGAAAACTAACCTTCGATCCGCAAAAACCGGGCCGCATTATCGTGAAGGATATCGCGCTTCTGCTGCGGGCTCAGGAAATTCGCGCTGGTGATGCCAGCGATGGCGGCATCGATCGTCCCCGGCCAGATCATCTGGTCCGACCCGAACATGATCCGCTTCCCAAAACCCGCGTCTACCAGGCGCTTGAGATAGGCATGGAAGTCTTGGCGACGAAAGGCGTAATCAATGATGCCGGTATCCACATAGACCTGTGGATGAGCGTACATCAGCGCAATCATGTCCTCGGCAAATGGCCAGCCTGCATGCATGACATAGAGCCGAAGCTTGGGATGACGGACCAGCACGTCTTCGAGCAGCGTCGCACGGCTCATCGCCATGCGCATCTTTGGTGAGGCGAAATAGGCAATTCCGGGCGGGCCGGGGCCGACATGAATACCGACCGGAATGTCGAGTTCTTCGGCAAGGGCATAATAGGGCTCGAGACTTGGATCGTTTGGCGCGATGCCATCATATTGCGCCACGATCTCTCCCAAGACCTGCAAATGGCCCGCCTTGTGCGCCGCGCGGAGCGCTTCGACCGATGGCATGACGGCCACATTGCCAATCGCAGAGATAATCCGACCGCCGCTCAGCGCGGACCAGTTGGTCACGCGGTCCTCTGCGCCGCTGACGACAGCGAGCATGTTGTGACGCACCAACTGGCTGAGCGATGCGGCGCGTAACGCGTCGTCCGTCGTTGGCGACACTATACGGTTTGGGCAGTCCGGGTTTCCGGAGAAACGAGCGAGATAGTCGTCGATCGGCTTGCCCGGATCGCGCGTGATCCATTCGGGATAAGACGCGCAAATTGAAGACGGCGGGGGGCCGTAGCTGTCGATGCTCTCGGCATGCATGTGCATATCGATGATCGCGAAGCGGGGCTGTGCCATCGCAGGCGCGGACAGGAACGCAAGCAGGATCAACGCCGGATAAAACCGCTTCACACTGCCCCCGATCACCGAGATCACGACCGAGAGTGAAGCATATCCATAAATTGTTATCGGGCAATGCCGGCCGAAGAGAATCCACCGCAGAACGATCGCTTTGGCGCGCAGGCGAAAAGGTGTCTCGTGGCTGGGGACGGGCGCGTCGCGCTTGTTGGCGGCTCAACTTTCTTCCTGCCAATCAACACGCTTCACCGATTGCACCTCGGGATAGGGCATCACCAACTTGCCGTCCGGGCCTGCCGCAAACGATGTCTGCGTAGGATAGGCGAATTCGATGCCCTCGTCGTTGAAGCGCTTCAGAATTGACATGCCGATAGCGTGGCGGCTGCCATAGGCGTCGTCGAAGGTCGCGCCGGCATCCATCTCCAACTCGAAATCGAGGCTGCTGTCGCCGAAGTTGATGAACCCCGATCGCACAAAGGTGACGCCGGCGGCTTCAACGATTTCGCGCAATGTATTGGGGATGGCGAGCGCAACCTCGGGCGGGGTTTGATAGACGATGCCGATCTTGAACTTTATCCGTCGGCGTTCGCGCCTGGTGTTGTTCTGGATTTCTTTGTCGAGCAGGCTCTTGTTGGCAATGATCCGTTCCTCGCCGGTCACGCTGCGGATGCGGGTCGATTTCAGCCCGATCTCTTCGACGGTGCCGACGGTGTCGTCATAGGCGATCGTGTCGCCCTTGCTGAATGGATGATCGAAAATGATCGCCAGCGCGGCAAACAGATCGGCGAAAATGCCCTGCGCGGCGAGGCCGATCGCGATGCCGCCGACGCCGAGCCCCGCGACAAGCCCAGTCACGTTCACGCCCAGATTGCCCAGGATGACAATGACCGCGATGCCGAACAGCGCGAAGGTGACGAGCAGGCGGATGATGCCCATCGCGTTGACGATCGTCTCGCCCCGGTAATGCTCGCTGCGCGCGCGGTGCTCGATCAGGCCAATGATGATTTCGCGCGCCCAGATCGCCACCTGGAAGCCAGCGGCCACGGTGAACAGGAAATTGATCGTGTGGGTGATCTGATCGGGCGCCTGGGCATAGCCGTCGACCAGTTTAGCGGCGCTGGTGATGATAAAGAAATCGGTCGTACGCGTAATCGCGTGGCCGATGACTGCGGTCCAGTTCCTCGCGTCGCCGTCCTTGCAAAGGTGATGGCCATAGCGTCGAGCAGCGTACAGCGCGATCACGATCGCGGTGCCGACTGCCAGGGCGATGGCGATCTCCAGCCAGTGCATCTGGAACCACGCGATGTTGGTATCGGCAAAGGACTGAATCTGCTCGCGCAGATTGCGCGGGTGGAGCAGCGGCGGCAGGATAGGAGCAGTTTTGTTCATCGGGTCTCTCGGTCAATCGACCGGTGCAGTCGGTCTTGGCCTATCTAGGCGGCAAGCATGCCATTTCTGCAACTTCGCGTCGGGGGGAATGCCCGGCTCACCGCTTCGTTCCGGAACGTCTGGCGTTCACGTGGGTTCAGTCGGCATCATCACAGGAGCCAGCCCATGCCCGATATCACCACCGCCCGCGTCCTCATCCTTGCCACCGATGGCTTTGAGCAATCGGAACTGTTCGGCCCGCGTGACGCCCTGAAGGATGCCGGCGCAACCGTCACGCTCGCGTCGATCAAGAAGGATCCGATCCAAGGGATGGAGCATGACCAGAAGGGCGCGACGATTACTCCCGATATGCTGATCACCGAAGTCGATAGCGACGATTACGATGCGCTCGTGCTGCCAGGCGGGGTTGCCAATCCGGACACGCTGCGGATGCAGCCGCGCGCGATCGAGATCATTCAGGAATTTTTCGACGCCGGAAAGACCGTGGCGGCGATCTGCCACGCGCCATGGTTGCTGATCGAGGCGGATATCGTCGATGGCAAGCGTGCGACCAGCTGGCCTTCGCTGCGGACCGATCTCGAAAACGCCGGCGCCGACGTGGTCGACGAAGAAGTCGTGATCGACGGCAATCTGATCACGAGCCGCAAGCCCGACGATATTCCCGCATTCAACGACGCGATCATCGAGGCGATCGGTGCCCAGGTAAGCCAGGAGGCCTGATCACCTGCTCATGGTTCGCCAAGGCCGAGCGTCGGGTTTCCCTAAGCCATGATGCTCGGCCGAGGCGTCGCGTGGCTGGCGATCGTCGTCTTTCGAAATGGTCGCCAGCCGGCTTCGCTGCTTCGGCGTGCAAGGTAGGTGTCGAGCCCAATCTGGGCACCGATCAGCATGTAGATGAACGGCTGGAACGCGATGCCGACAAAGGCGGCGCCCAGCAGATAGATGATGTGCGCCGATTGCAGCGCGCTGGCGAGCGGCGTCGCCCAGGCATCGGCTGATCCTGCCTTGCGATAGCGCTGGCGGACGATCTCCATCCGCACGATACCGCCGATATTAATGATCAGCCACAACGCGAGCCCGGGATAGCCCTGCTCGCCCAGCATTTCGAAATAGGAACTATGATAGGCCCGGGCATGATCTTCCTCGGGTTTGCGCTCGATGGCCATATTGCCGGAGGTGCCTTCGATCTTGATCGTCTCGAAGCGCAAGTGGTTCTGCCGATATGCCTCAAATCCGCCGCCGAATGGATGCGTCTTGGCGTAGTCGATGGTCCATTTCCACACCGCGACCCGCGTTGACGCCGAGGTATCCGATTGGTGATTCTGGATGGTCTGCATCCGCTCGAGAAACGCCGTAGGCAGAAACGGGAGCGCGACGGCGGGGGCGGCAAGCATCAGTGCAACATACAGTACCCGGCGCTTGGCATCGCGCAGCATCAGCACCGCCAGCAACCCGATGCACACCAGCCCCGTCCGCGCTGACGTGCCAACGGGGATCAACAGGCAAGAACACGCCAGCGCATAGCAGAATGTCTTCACCTTCCAATCGGGGCGAAAAATCGTGCCGTGTTTCGCAAACCACAGGATCAGTGGCACGATGCAGACCGCGACGGTGGAGATGATGCTGCCTTCGTAAAGTCCGCTATTATTGGAGACCATCAGGTTGAGTTCGCCATAGCCGCCGCCTGAAAACAGCGTCTTGATGCCGCCGACGATGATGATCGACCCGGCAGAAAGCACCATGAACATCAGCAGCGCCTCGATCCGCAGACGCGTGCGCAGCGTGAGCGGCAGGAACATCGCAAAAGCCAGCGCCTTCCACACCCAATCCCATTTCTCGAGCGCTTCTGCCGGAAAATCGGCGCCGCGCGTGGTGATCGCGCAATAGATCAACAACAACAACAGCAGGAATTGCCGCGGCGCGAGCCTTGTGTCGCGCTTGTCATCGAACAACAGCCAGGCGCCCACCGATGCGATCACCGCGATCAGCGAGATCGGCACCGAATTGAGCAACAGATAGGTCAACCGCTGGGGTGAGACGATATCGATATAGACATAGGCCAGCACGAACAGGAATGGCCGGCGAAAACCAAAGCCGAACAGCGCGATGAGAAAGGCAATAAAGGCAAGATCACGCACCGCCGTCGTCCTGCCCGGCACTGACCTGTTTGCTGCTGTCCGGGCGTGCGCTCGGCTCGCGATCAAGATCGGGGCGGCGCAGAAGGATGATAGCCGCGATCATCATCAGCAGATGCGTCAGGCCAAGCGCGAAATTGTCGATCATCGTCTGCCGCCCTTCGCCTCGTCTCGCCTGCACGCATAGGCGCAGTCGGGTTGACGCGGCGTTAAACACTGGTGTGGCAGGGGATCAGTCGATGCGGATCCTGCACATTCTCGATCACGGCTTGCCCCTGCATAGCGGCTATACCTTTCGGACGCGTGCGATCCTGAAAGCGCAGATGGCGCGCGGCTGGGCAGTCGCTGCGGTCACCGGCCCGCGCCACGGCGCGGCGGCACCCGATTTCGAAACCGTCGACGGGATTGATTTTCATCGTACCCAACCACCGCGGCCAATGCCGGCACCCTTGACAGAATTGCGCGAAATCGGTGCATTTGCCCGGCGGATCGATGCCGCAATCGATCAGTTCAAGCCCGATGTCCTGCATGCACATTCGCCGGTGCTAGATGCACTGGCGGCACTTCGGGCGCGGCGGCGCCACCGGCTGCCACTCGTCTATGAGATTCGCGCCTTTTGGGAGGATGCGGCGGTCGGCAACGGTACCGGCAGGGAAGGGTCGCCACGCTACCGCGCAACGCGCGCACTGGAGAGCTGGGCGGTCGGCAGGGTCGATGCAGTTGCGGTGATTTGCGAGGGGCTGCGGGGTGATCTCATCGCGCGCGGCGTCGATCCGGCGAAGATCATGGTGTCTCCCAATGGTGTCGATCTTACCTTGTTCGGCGCGCCGGTGCCACGCGACTCTGCGCTGGCCGATACGCTCGGTCTGAAAGCAGCGGAGGTGATTGGCTTTATCGGCAGCTTCTATGATTATGAGGGTCTCGATGTTCTGATAGCGGCAATGCCGACGTTGATCGCGGCGCGTCCCGGAATGCAGCTAGTGCTGGTTGGCGGCGGGCCGTGCGAGGCGGCATTACGGGCGCAGGCGGCAGCTTCCAGTGCTGCCGCATCAATCCATTTCGTCGGTCGCGTCCCGCATCATGACGTCGAGCGCTATTACAGTCTGATCGATGTGCTGGTTTACCCGCGTAAAAGGATGCGGCTCACCGATCTGGTCACCCCTCTCAAGCCATTGGAGGCGATGGCACAGCGCAGGCTCGTCGCTGCCTCGGATGTCGGTGGGCACCGCGAACTGATCGAGGACGGCGTCACGGGCACGCTGTTTGCGCCGGATGATCCAGCGGCAATGGCGCGCGCGATTGGCGGCATGTTCGCCGATCGGGCCGGGTGGGAGGGTCGCCGCGCGCGCGCCCGGGCCTTTGTCGAAGCAGAACGGAACTGGGCGGTAAATGTCGCGCGTTATGCTCCTGTTTACCAAAAACTAATCGAATCGACTGATACGATGACATCATGGTCTCACAACACAGCCTCCACCGCCTGAGACTTTCGGCAACGACGCTGCCCGCAGCGCCGATCGCGGGAATCCTGTGTGCGGTGCTGACGGCCGCAATCTTTGGAATCATGCCGGTTTCGGCACTTGAATCGTTGATCGTACGCAGTGGCGTGGCGGCCGTGGTCGCCGCTGCCGAACCACCATTGGGGTCGACCGCACGGATATTGCTGATCCTCATTTGCGGTGGTTTTGTAGGTTTGATCGCATGGTTCGGGCTATTCCTGATGATTGGATCGCGGACCATTTCGGTGAGCACGGGCGGGACGGCGTCAGATGCTGCGCCCGATGTACCAATCCTGCGCCGGGCAGATGCCCATCCCGATGCTCCGGCGCGAGCGCCGCTATTTGCCAACCGCGATCTCGGCACGCCTTTCCTGGAGGTGCGCGCGCGCGAACTGGCTGCCAGGCACGAGCTTGCTCAGTCGCTGGGCGAGCCCGCGTCGATGGTTCAGCCGCGCGTATCGACTTATGACGCGCAGCCTCTGCCGCTCAAACGTGGCCCGCTTGAGGTTCCACGCGATCTCGATCAACCGCTCTCCGCATTCGATCCGGGCGCGATCCGCGATGTGCCGATGGCACCGCCAGCGCCGCCGCCGCCGCCGCTCACTATCCCGCCGCGTCCACAACTGATCGATCCGGGTGAACGTTTTGAGACGTTCGAGCTGACGCCGATGGTGCGCCCCGATCGGTCAGCGCAATCGCCATTGCCACCCCCAGCCCCGCGCACCCCGCTCGATACTCAGGCGACGCTTGCGGCGCTGCTCGAGCGCCTCGAACGGGGGGTCTCGCACCGTGTTGATCGGCCCGCAGCCGAAGGCGATGGGCTCGAACAGACGCTTGGTGCTTTACGCCGAATGGCGACGCGCAGTTAGTTATCGCCTACGGTCAGCGCCTCAAGATCGATTTCCACGCGGGCAGGGCCGCGCCGCGCCGCGATGATCGCGATATCGGCGAGTAAATGTCCGCGCAGGTCGATATCGGCTTCGGATAGTGTCGCCAGCCATCGCTCCAACTTGGCTGAGGGTATCGCCGCGAGCGTCATCTGATGCCTCGCCCCCGTGAAGGTCGCGCTCGCCCAGGCTTGCCAGTCCGACTGAACTATCTCGACCGGGCAGCCCGCCAGCCTGGCGTGCTTCTCCAGCGCGCGAGCAAGCCGGGTGGCGGCATCCGTATCCCGGCTCATTGCGGGCACCCGGCGATGAAGGCCTCGATCTTGGCGATCGTCCTTGCGCGCGGCTCGCGGCCATTGCGCAAATCGTCGACGAGCCTGGGATCATTGACCGCAAGCCTGCCGAACCGTGTCGGCGACATTGCCGTATCACGCAGATGCCGATTGATCTTGGCCAGCACACACATTGCTCGAAACTCCCGACTCCGTTTAATATGTTCCGGTTTTGTTCGTCGGTTTCCAACTTGTCTAGGAAAAATCCTATTGCTATTGATCCGCTATGGTGACGACTGATCCGCGCGCTGCGCTGAACGAGCTGGTCGCCAGTCGTGGCGAAAGTTTTGCCGGGCTCTCGCGACTGATCGGTCGCAATGCGGCGTACCTTCAGCAATATGTCACCCGTGGCTCGCCGCGCTTGCTGGCCGAGGCCGATCGACGCGTGCTCGCGGTCTATTTCGGCGTCGACGAGACCGTGCTGGGCGCACCGCCGCCGTTGGCGCCGCCAGTGCGAGTTGCCCGTGCCGCGGCCACTGCATCGGCGGGCCCTGGCGGCGTGATCGACGAGGATCGCACGATCGGTGGTGCGCTGATCGACGCCGCATTGCTTCGGACGATGCGGGTGCGGGCTGATGATCTGTCGATGATCATTGCCCGCGGTGATTCGATGTTGCCGACGATTGCCGATGGCGACGAGATGCTCGTCGATCGCAGCGATCGGGTGGTAGAGGCAAAGGGCGGCGTCTTTGTCGCCAGGATCGACGAGGCCGTCGTTGTCAAACGACTGGTGCTTCGGGGGGACGAGATATCGGTGATCAGCGACAACCCCGAGTTTCCGGCGATCCACGCTGACCGGGTCGATGTGATCGGTCGTGTCGTTCGCCTATCGAGGCTGCTGCGTTAGCAATCAGCGGCGATTGCGCAGCCAGATCGCGATGGCCAAGGCGATGCCGGCGCCGGCGCCGATCAGGAAGCCGCGCGTTGCCTCCCCCAATGCTGCGCCGATAAACGCACCGCCGATCGTGCCGATCGCAATCAGCACGCCACCAGCTGGGGAACTTCGTGAGGGTGCGTCGTTCATGCCGCCGCCCTGCCACGTCATTCGCGCTGAAGCCAGCCAGTGATTAATTTCATGCCTTCCGGGCGGTTTACCAAAGCATGTAAGGCGATTGCAGCCGAGCGGGCCATATTGCTCCTGAATGTTCGAAACGCTGTTTGAGCCGAGCGATGGCTTTCACCCCTCAACACTCTACATCGCCGATCGGCTGGACGTAGCCGATGCTGCCGATCTGATCGATCGATTTGGCGATGATGCGGGCTATCAGGCGGCTGCCCGCGCAGAGCGCAGCCGCAATTTGGGCAACGCCATCCATTTTTGTCGGTGGCGCCAGATCGAGCGATTGATCGCTGTGCTCTCTGCCAACGCCGCACAGGGCACGCTGCAATAGATGCCCATTATGCGACATGCCGAGCCCTACGGACGGTGACTGGCTAATATCGATTCGGTACCGGCCCTGTCCCTTCGGGATTCGGACGGGTAGAGCGACCGCATGGTGGTGCGTATCGGACGGGGTGGCGGGATATTCGGGGTAGCGGCTGCGCTGCTCTGGGCCGGGCCTGCGGTCGCCGGGCAAGAAACGCCGCCTGGACAAACCACCGAGCCGCAAAGCGGATCGACGATGCTCGATCCCGATTCGCCGCTGGCCCCGTTACCCGGGCTCGGCGTCGAATGGCCGACATTGGACAGCAGCGAGACAGCGGCAGACGCGAGCACCACGCGCACCGATATCGCCGAGCTGACCCGCTACCGATACCGGATCGAGGGTGTCGAGGGCATCGAGGATGCGGTGTTCAAGCAACGCTTCGATGCGCTGTCGACGCTGCGCGCCCACCAATCTGATCCATCCAATGCCGCGCAGATCGATCGTCGCGCGCAAGAGGACAGCGCGCTGTTGCAGACCTTGCTGCGCGGATCGGGCTATTATGATGCCCGCGTCACGACCCGGGTTGAGAATGACGGCGGCAACCCTTTGGTCTTGCTCGCCGTCGAGCCGGGGACCTTGTATAAATTCGGTGAGGTGACGATTGCCGGTCTGGCCGCGACTGGCGACAAGCAGCTGCCGCTACGCGAAGCCTTCGGGGTCAAGCCCGACGATCCCGTTTCTGCCGACGCGATCGCCATAGGCGAGGCCGAACTGCGCGCACAGATTGGCGAAAAGGGCTTTCCCTTTGCAACGGTTGGAGCGCCCGAGATCGTGATCGATCATGCGACGCAGACCGCAACGCTCAATCTCGCGGTCATGCCGGGAGGCGCCCGCGTATTCGGCCATGTCGTGACGTCGTCGGCACGACCGTTCAGTGCGCATCATATCGAACAGATCGCGCGGTTCAAACCTGGCCAACCTTATGATTCCACATCGCTTGACGATCTGCGGCGCGCGCTGATCCAGACGGGCATCGTCTCGTCAGCGGAAGTGAAGCCGGTCGAGGGGAAGGAGACCGGCACGGTCGACATCGCCGTTGCGTTGCAGCCAGCGCCCGCGCGCACGATCGCCGGCGAGCTTGGCTATGGCACCGGCGAAGGACTTCGCGCCGAAGTCGATTGGACCCACCGCAACCTGTTTCCGCCGGAAGGCGCGCTCACGCTTCGCGCTGTGGCCGGCGAGCAGGAGCAATCGGGAAGCGTCATCTTCCGCCGCAGCAATTTCGAGGGGCGGGACCGCGTGCTCACTGCACAGCTGACTGGATCGAACGTCAGCCGGAATGCCTATAAGGCAACCAGCTTTTCGCTCAGCGGCAGCCTGGAGCGGCTGACGACGATTTTCTTCCAGAAAGCCTGGGCCTGGTCATTGGGGGCTGAACTTCTCGCCTCCGACGAGCAGGACGTGATCGTGGCAACGGGTGCGCCACGGCGCCGAACCTTCTTCATTGCCGCCTTGCCGACCAGCCTGAGCTATGACGGTTCGGATGATCTTCTCAATCCGACACACGGCTTTCGACTTGGGGGACGTATTTCGCCCGAATTGTCGCTTCAGGGGTCTGCATTCGGCTATGCGCGCGTCCAGTTTGATGCGAGCGGATACAAGTCGCTGGGAGAGCGAGTGGTGTTGGCCGGCCGGGTGCGGCTCGGGACGATCGTCGGCGCGCCGCGCGATGCGATTGCGCCGTCTCGGCGGTTTTATGCTGGCGGGGGCGCCTCGGTGCGCGGCTATGGCTTTCAGGGGATCGGCCCGCGCGATCCCAACAACGCGCCGATCGGTGGGCGCAGCCTCACCGAATTCTCGATCGAGGCGCGGGTAAAGGCGTTCGGCAATTTCGGCTTCGTGCCGTTTTTCGATGCCGGGAATATCTACACCGCGCCTCTGCCCGAATTGTCAGGCCTGCAATATGGCGCCGGCATCGGCCTTCGCTATTATTCCAATTTCGGGCCGATCCGGATCGATGTCGGCACGCCGATCAATCCCCAGCGCGGTGATCCGCGCGTCTCGGTTTATGTGTCGCTGGGCCAGGCGTTTTGAGCGACGCGTCGATCGTGCCCGAACCAGCCGATCCCGGCCCTGCACCGCGCAGGCGGCCACGCGTTGTCGTCCGGCTGGCTCAAGCGCTGCTTGCGCTCCTAGTGCTCGCGGCCGCGGCGCTGTTGTTGCTAGATTCGAGCATTGGTCACCGTTTTGTGGCAGACCAGGTAGGATCGCTGAAGCCGAGCAATGGGCTGCGTTATTCTGTCGGACGGATCAACGGATCACTCTTTTCGCACGCAACCTTGATCGATTTCCGGATCAATGATGCGAAGGGCCTTGTGTTCGTCGCGCCCCGCGCCGAGCTTGATTGGCGCCCCTTTGCCTGGCTTTCAAACCGCCTTCAGATCGAGCAGCTGATCGTCCCGCAGGCAACGCTTGCAAAGCTTCCAGAGATCGTTCGCACCGGCAAGCCCGCGCCGATCCTGCCGGGCTTCGATATCCTTGTTGGCAAGCTGCGCATCGATCGGCTGATCGTTGCCCGTGCGGTAACGGGCACCGCGCGGGTCGGGCGGCTTGTCGGGCGCGCCGATGTCCGCGCCGGACGGGCTCTGGTCGATCTTGCAGCGGTCGTTGCCGGAAGCGATCGGCTGCGGTTGATGATCGATGCCGAGCCTGATCGCGATCGCTTCGACATTGATGTGAAGGCCAATGGGGCGGCAAGTGGCGTCCTCGCCAAATTGTTGCGATTGAAGCAATCGGTGGCGCTGACGATCGCTGGCCAGGGCAAATGGCAATCATGGCACGGCACCGCGCAGGGCTTGGTCGGCGATCGACCTGTCATCGATCTTGCGCTGAGCAATGCCGCCGGTCGCTATGCCTTGAGCGGCGCGATCACCGCACAAAGCGTCGTCGCGCCAAAGCTCGCCGCGCTGATCGCCCCAAAGTTGCTCGTCACCGGCGCAGCGACACTGATTGAGCGACGACTGAGCGGCTCGCTGTCGCTCCGGTCAGCAGCGCTCGCGGCTGAATTTGGCGGTGGGCTCGATCTCGCGCTGGGCGCCTATCGCGATCTGCGATTGCGCTTGCGGCTGCTCAAGCCCGGGGCACTCGTCAACAATATGGTCGGCCGCAATGTCGAGCTGCGTACCATCCTCGACGGTGATTTCGCGACGGCACGGTTCGATTATCGGCTGAGCGCGGATTTCGTGTCGTTCGGCAAGGAAGGGTATGAAACTGTCCGCGCGGGAGGCGCTGGGAAACTGTCCAGGCAGCCGGTTTTGGTGCCGATCAGGCTCAGCGTAGCCCGCGTTACCGGCGTCGATGCCGTTGCTGGATCGATCCTGCGCAATCTGGTGCTACAGGGCATGCTTCGCGTCACATCGACGCTGGTGACGGGCACCGATCTGCGGTTCCAGTCGGACAAGCTTGCTGGCAGCCTGAACCTGCTGCTCGATCTGCGAACAGGGCGCTATGATGTCGGACTCAACGGGAAACTGGGTCGATTTTTGATCCCGGGGCTCGGCATTGTCGATGTTGTGTCTCGCCTCCAGATAGTGCCCGATCGAAATGGCCGGGGTGCACGCATCATCGGCACTGGATCGGCGCAGTTCGTGCGACTCGACAATGAATTCTTCCGCACGCTTTCCCGCGGGCTTCCTCGCTTGACCGCCAATCTGGAGCAATCGACGGACGGTGTGCTGCATTTCGCAAATGTTGTGCTGACTGCGCCAGACATTCGCGTGACCGGCAACGGGTTTCACCGGCGCGACAACAGCTTTTTCTTCGAAGGGCGAGGCACCCAGCGCCTCTACGGTCAGTTCACGCTCAAGCTGGACGGGATCATCGAGCGGCCAACGCTCGACATAACGTTGGCGCATCCCAATGCGGCGATGGGACTTGAGAATGTCCGCGCGCATCTCGATCCCATTCCGGAGGGATTTCGCTTCTCTGCAGCGGGTGGTTCCGCGATTGGGCATTTCGAATCAAGTGGGCGACTTGTGTTGCCTAAGGGCGCCGAAGCGACGATCGATATTGCCCGTTTCGACGCCGGCGATATTCACGCGAGCGGCATGCTGAAAACTGCCAAGGGCGGGCTCGACGGGGCGGTCAGGCTTACTGGATCGGGCGTCACTGGGATGCTAACACTAACGCCCG
>JBBQAG010000035.1:0-24778 GCA_038315875.1 Sphingomonadales bacterium
AAACCGGGCGGCGAATTCCGGCTCGGCACCGATGATCCCACCTACTGCCGATGGGCAATGATGGTGATGAACGCCCGCCGCGATTTTGCGTGGCAGGCGAACGACGCCGGAGATTTCCTCACCCGCCCCGCCGACTGGCCCTGGCGCAATTTGTGGCCGGCGCGACGCCCATATAAACGGCGGATGGTGGTTGGATCGCTCATCGCGACGCGCTTAGCGCGATGCGCTGCGTGGAGCAAAGTGCGCACATGCTCGTTTCACGCCGGTAACATTTCAGGGAAGCGCATGTGGCCGACGAGCAGAAAAGCAACGATGTCGAGGATTTGAAGGCCGCCAATGCGCGCGAATTGCACCAGGCAGTCCGCGAGGAAGGCCAGGCCGAGCTCGACCGTCCGACAAGTGCCTTGTTCTGGTCCGGCGTTGCTGGCGGCCTCGCGATTACCGCTTCGCTGATCGCCGAAGGGGCGCTGGCATCGCATCTGCCGCCCTCGCCGATGCGGAGCATCTATATTGCGATGGGCTATCCAATCGGCTTTCTGATCGTGGTTTTGGGGCGAATGCAGCTGTTCACCGAAAGCACCGTGACGGCGATGCTGCCGCTCGTCAGTGCGCCGTCCTGGCCATCGCTGCTGCGCACCTTGCGACTGTGGGGCATCGTACTGGGGGCAAACTTCACGGGCACTGCGATCACTGCGGCGATTTTTGCCTTTGCGCCGATCGGCGATCCGGCGCTCCGGGCAGGAATGCTTGAAGTGTCGATGAAAGTCACCGAACACGCACCCTTCTACACGTTCCTGAATGCGATCCCCGCCGGCTTCATGATCGCGATCATCGCTTGGTCGCTGCCCAACGCCCGCGACCAGGCGTTTCTGGTCATCTCGGCAATCACCTATGTGGTGGCGATTGGCGGGTTCAGCCACTCGGTGGTCGGCTCGAACGAGACATTCTTGTTGCTGTTCAGCGGCAAGATCGGCTTTTCGCAGGGTATCTTCGGATTTTTGTTGCCAGCGGTGCTGGGCAATCTGTTCGGCGGTGCCGGGCTGTTCGCCCTGCTCGCGCATGCGCAGGTGAGCGAGGAAATGGCGGCGGAGCGGGTCAAGAAACCGCGCCGCCGCCCCGGGCCGAGAACGGATTAAGCGACGGCAGCCTTCAACGCATCGACCAGATCGGTCGCTTCCCAGGTGAAGCTGTTGCCCTCGGCCTTGCGACCGAAATGGCCATAGGACGCGGTCTGCTGATAAATTGGCGCGTTGAGCTTCAGATGCTCGCGAATGCCCTTCGGCGTGAGGCGGACGAGCTTGGGCAGCACTTCCTCGAGCTTGGCCTCGGGAACAATACCGGTGCCGTGCGTATCGACATAGAGCGAGAGCGGCTCGGCAATGCCGATCGCATAGCTCAGCTGGATCGTGCAGCGACGGGCAAGCCCGGCAGCGACGATGTTCTTGGCCATATAGCGCGCGACATAGGCGGCCGAGCGATCGACCTTGGTTGGATCCTTGCCGCTGAACGCGCCGCCACCATGCGGGGAGGCGCCGCCATAGGTGTCGACGATGATCTTGCGGCCGGTAACGCCGGCATCGCCGTCAGGCCCGCCGATTTCGAAGCGACCGGTTGGGTTCACATAGATTTTGGTTTCATCGGTGATGAAGCCTTCTGGCAGCACATCATGGAATACGCCGACGACATAATCGCGCAGTTCCTTGTACTTGGCGGCATCGCTGCCTTCGCTGCCGTCATCATAATAGCCGAGCGAATGCTGCGTCGAGACGACGAGGGCAGTGGCGCGCACCGGCACTTCATTCTCGTAATGCAGCGTCACCTGGCTCTTGGCATCTGGCTCAAGGAAGGGGACGACCTTGTTGTGGCGGTCATGCGCCATCCGCTCAAGAATGCGGTGCGAGTAATATAGCGTGGCGGGCAGCAGATCGGGGGTTTCGTCGGTCGCATAGCCGAACATGATGCCCTGATCGCCGGCGCCCTCATCCTTGTTGCCGCTTTCATCGACGCCCTGCGCGATGTGCGCGGACTGGCCGTGGAGGTGATTTTCGAACGAGAAGGTCTCCCAGTGAAAACCGTCCTGCTCATAGCCGATGCGCTTCACGGTCGCACGGACGGCGGCCTCGATCTCCTCCGGCACGCCGGGTGCCCAGCCGGTTGCTTCGTCGTAAATGCCCTTGCCGCGGATTTCACCGGCGAGGACGACGCGGTTGGTGGTCGTCAGCGTTTCGCAGGCGACGCGCGCATAGGGGTCCTTCGACAGGAACAGATCGACGACCGCGTCCGAAATCTGGTCCGCGACCTTGTCTGGATGGCCTTCGGAAACCGATTCGGACGTGAAGAGAAACGATGCGCGCATGGAAATCCCTCTGATTGGGCGAAATTTTGAAGCGAAAGCAGCATATAAAGCTTTCGTTATATGGCCCCTATCGCGCGCGACGGCGAATGGCAACTGCCAGTAGGATCAACACCCCGGCCACCAGCGCGGCCATGATGTTGCCGATCCGGGCAAATAATGTCGGCGGGTTGGCAGGCGGAATTGGCAGCTCGATCGCACCGTCTTGGTTCGCGGTGATTGAGGCAAGCACGCGACCATCGGCATCGATGATCGCAGAGACACCCGTTGGCGTGGCGCGGATGATCGGCAACCCTTCCTCGATCGCGCGGAGGCGCGCCATCGCCAGATGTTCGACAGGGCCCCAATGGCCGTACCAGCTGTCATTGGACGGATTGAAGATGAAAGCTGGCCGATGTGCGCGATCCACCGTCTCGCCTGAAAAGATGATTTCATAGCAAATCTGGAAGCCAACGCGGCCAAAGCCGGGCAAGATCAGGCCGGCGGGGCCGGGGCCGGGTTTGAAATCGACTTCACCGGGCACCAGCCGCGACAGGCCAAGCGCAGACATCAGCGGACGCGCCGGCAGATATTCGCCCCATGGCACCAGATGTGCCTTGTCATAGCGGCCAATCAGTCGCGCATTGGCATCGATCGCGAAGACCGAATTGCTCGCGGTGCTGATCTTGCCACTGCCATCGAATTGCAGGCCGTTGCCGCCGGCCAGCACGATATCGTCACGCCCCAAATGGCTGGCGATCCGCGCGAGAGTCACCTCTGGCCGACCCTTATAATACCATTCGGCCGGATACCCCTGTTCGACGAAGAAGCGCAGCGCACCTTCGGGCCACACGATCAGGCGGGGGGCAGCGCCCGGCACGCCCATGTGGCGCTCGATCGCCGCAAGATTGGCCTCGGCATAATCGTCGCGCGGGCGCTCTTCCTGATCGAGATTGGGCTGGATCACGCGGACGCGGGGAGCATTGGCAGCAAGGGGAGCCAGCGCCTGCGGCGGCCCCACCAGCGCAAGGATCGCGACTGCGGCCAATGATGCGCCAGCCAGCCGCCATTGGCGTTGAAGCAGCAGCAACAAAGCGCCCGCGACGACAATGGTCAGCCCGGAAAGCGCATAGGTGCCGATCCACATCGCGGACCGGGCGACGCCGGGGAGCGGCAGCCAGATCACCCCCAGCGGATTCCACGGATAGCCCGTCAGCATCGTACCGCGCAGCCATTCGGTCGCGATCCAGGCAGCGCCTGCAACCAGCACGAACGGCGCGCCCACTTCGGTTTCATAGTCGCCGGCCGCGCGCGGGCTGGCCAGCCGCCACATCAACCCGGCAGCGAGCATCGGATAGATAGCGAGATAGGCGGCGAGCAGAACGACCGCGATATAGCCCAGCCAGTGGGGCATCGCGTCCTGATAGGTGAAGGCCCGCTGGATCCAGTTGTTGCCAATCGTGAAATGGGCAACGCCGAATAGCCAGCCGCGCCCCAACGCCGATCGCAAATTGGCCGCGTCATGGATCAGCCCCAGCCACAGCGCAAAACTGGCGAGCGCCAGCGGCCACCAGTCCAGCGGCGCGAATCCGCACGCCGCCAGCGCGCCGAGCGCGAGGGAAAGGATCGCGGCGGCGAAGCGCGGCGCTCTGGCAAGGGGAATCAACGTCGGCATCGTTGGTCCCGGCTCTTATCGGGCATGGCGGGCCGGGTCGAGAGTCGCTATCGTTCGGCCATGCTCCGTCCCTTCCATCTCGCCTTTCCCGTCCACGATCTTGCCGCCGCGCGCCGTTTCTACGGCGATGTCCTTGGCTGTGCCGAAGGGCGCAGCTCGGATCACTGGGTCGATTTCGATCTGTTCGGGCACCAGATCGTCGCGCATCTCGATCCTGATGCGCGCGCGGTCGTCGTCGAAAATTCGGTCGATGGCCATGATGTGCCAGTGCCGCATTTCGGCGTGGTGCTGACGATGACCGATTGGCACGCGCTCGCCGAGCGGGTCGCGGCGGCAGACATTCCCTTTGGTATCGCCCCGCATATCCGCTTCATAGGGCAGGCGGGCGAGCAGGCAACGATGTTCTTTCGCGATCCGAGCGGCAATGCGTTGGAATTCAAGGCATTTGCCGACGATGCGATGCTGTTCGCGCGAGACTAGTCGGGCTTGATCGCAATCACGCCGATTTTCAGCAGATGTTCAGTGGTCCGGGCAAATTCGGTCAACAACGGCTCCAGCATCGGCTGTAATCCCAGCGTATCGATAATTCCCGGCGGCGGCGTCACCCCGCCACGCGAATCCTCGATCAGCAGCCCGCGGGTGATCATCTTTTCGACCTGGCGACGCACCGTCTCGCGCGGCAGGCCGGTCGCTGATGCGATCGCATTGCGCGAAATCGGCACCACCCATTCGCGCGGCAGAACCGTTGTGGCGCTGAAATCTTCCGGGATCGTTCGCTCGCGCATCAGCTTTTGAACGTTGGCGACCCCGACGGTGAGATAGATCAGCAATTCGCTTGGGCTCAAGGCTTCGCTGCCGGACGTGAAGGCCCGCTGCGTTGCCAGGAACAAGTTCATGATGCCAAACATGGCCACGCGCCAGTTGTCGGCCATCTTATCGGGAACGGTGGTTACGCTGCTACCCATCCCGCTCCTCGTTGCGGCCGTCATTCGACCTAATCAGCGGGTTCATTATGGGCAAGTTTCGACCGTGGTAAACCGGCAATCGTAACCGCAGTGTAACCATTGTCGATCGGGCCAGGGCCGAGCGCTTTTTTAGCGCGATTACTTGGCGGCGCTTACCCGCCAAATTGTGTTGCCGACATCATCCGCGACCAGCAGGCTGCCCGTGCCGTCAAAGGCCACGCCGACGGGCCTTCCCTGTGCGCGGCCTTCCGAATCGAGAAAACCGGTCAGGACATCAACGGGCTTGGCGCCCTTGGCGGGAAAGCCATTGGCGGCAAAGGGCACATAGATCACCTTATAGCCCGATACCGGCTTGCGATTCCATGATCCGTGCTGGCCGATAAAGGCACCGTCGGCAAAATTGGCGCCAAGTTTCGATTCAGCGGCAAAGGCGAGCCCGAGCGAGGCGGTGTGCGGGCCCAGCGCATAATCGGGACGCTTTGAATATTCGAGCAGATCGGGCCTTTCGGGCTCGACGCGCTTGTCGACATAGCCGCCCCAATAGGAATAGGGCCAGCCGAAGAAATCGCCGAGCTCGACTGCGCTCATATAATCGGGCGCAAGATCGGAGCCGAGCATGTCGCGCTCGTTGACCGTCGTCCATAGGCGCTTGGTCGCGGGCTCGAGCGCCAAGCCCTGCGGATTGCGCAGGCCGGCTGCAAAAACGCGGAAGCTCTTGCCGACGGGATCGACCTCGAGGATGTTGGCGCGGTTGACCTCCTTGTCGAGGCCGTTTTCGGCAATGTTGCTCGAAGAGCCGACCGCGACGAACAAGGTCTTGCCTTCCGGCGAGGGGAGCACATTGCGCGCCCAGTGATTGCCACCACCGGGATACCGAACGACAATTTCTGGCTTGGCAGTGATGCGCGTCTGGCCCGGGGTAAAGGGCACGCGCACCAACGCATCGGTGTTGGCGATATAGAGCATGCCGTCGAACAAGGTCATGCCGAGCGGCGAATTGAGCCCCGAAATTAGCACCGATCGCTGTTCCGCCACGCCGTCGCCATTGGCGTCGCGCAGCAAAGTGATGCGGTTGGCAGATGGCACGGCGGCGCCGCCGCGCTTCATGAGAAAGCCCATGACGATATCGGAGATGCCCTTGGTCGCACGCGGTGGCGAGTTGGTTTCGGCGACAAGGACATCGCCGTTGGGCAATCGGTAAAGCCAGCGCGGGTGATCGAGCCCGCGCGCGAAAGGCTGCACGGTCAGGCCCGGCGCTGGCATGGGCATCTTGCCTTGCGCCCAGCCCACCGCCTTGGCGACATCGATCGTCGGGATCGTCTGGGGCCGAGGATCGGTGATCCTGGGGCGGCTGCCCTGAACGTCTGCGATGTTCAGCTTGGCGACGTCTGGCTGGCTCAGATAGAACCAGAAGCCTGCAGCGACGACGAGAATGATGCCGAGGACGGCTAGGATGTGTTTGCGCATGCCCTAAACTAGGGGTTCGGCGCCCCGCACGGAAGCGGAAAAACGCCGCGATCAGCCATCATCGGCGGCAGAGGATGCAGGCGGATGAAGCCGCAGCCGCAAAATCCGCTTGGTATCGGCTTCGGTCACCTCGAAACGCCAGCCGCTTGGATGGTCGATGCAGGCACCCGACTCGGGCACCTGCCCGGCGAGCACCGCGACGAGTCCGCCAATCGTATCGATGTCATCATCGGTTTCGGCCAGACGGGGATCGATTGCCGAGCCGACATCTTCGAGTTCGGCACGGCCGTCCGCCTCCCAGCCGCCGCCATCGATCGGCGTCAGCAGCTGCGCGGGTGCGTCATCATGTTCGTCTTCGATATCGCCGACGATCTCCTCGATCAGATCCTCGATCGTCACGAGCCCCTCGGTGCCGAAATATTCGTCGAGCACAATCGCCAGATGCACGCGCTTCTGCCGCATGTCCGCCAGCAGATCGAGCGTCCCGCGCGACATTGGCACGAACAGCGGCTGGCGGATCAGCGGTGCCAGCGTGTCCGGCGGCGGCGCGCCCGTTGCCAGAATGTTGAACACGTCCTTGATGTGGACCATGCCGATGATCGTATCGAGCTTTTCGCGGTAGACGGGCAGGCGGCTATGGCCGGCTTCAGCAAACAGCGTGACCAGATCCGCAAAAGGCGTCTGTTCCTCTACAGCGACGATGTCCGATCGGGGCACGCCGACATCGCCTGCATCGCGCTCGCCGAAATGGAGCAGATTCCGCACCATCTGGCGCTCGAGCGGCGAAAGATCGCCACGCACATCGGGGGCGGGATCATCCTCATGCGCATCGATCGCCTCCTCAAGCTGGGCGCGCAGCGAATCATCTGCGGGTTCGCCGAAGATGAAGGTGCGGAAGGACCGCCATAGGCTGCCTTCGCTGGTGCCGGCGTGGCCGGTCTCGGTGCTACTTCGAGCGGTACTGGGGCCGTCGGCCATCGGAGTGCGTCAGTCCTCGTCTGCTTCGTCTTGCGCGTAGGGATCGGCAATGCCGAGGGTCGCCAGCACATCGCGCTCGATCTGCTCCATCGCCTCGGCCTCCGCCTGCCCCTGATGATCATAGCCTAGCAGATGCAGCGTCCCGTGCACGATCAAATGCGACACATGGTCGTCAAGGCCAATTGCCTTTGTTGCCGCTTCTGCAGCGCAGGTCTCAAAAGCCAGGACGATATCGCCGAGCAGCACCTCGCCGTCATCGGTATTCGCCAGCGCATCGAGGAGATCGGGCTGGACCATTGGGAAGCTCAGCACGTTGGTCGGTGCGTCCTTGTGCCGATAATCGCGGTTGAGGGTTTGCACCTCGGCATCGTCGGTCAGGCGGACGGAGATTTCGATCGCCGCCTCGGCCGTGGCCAATGTTCCATATGGTGTCGCGCCGAGCGCTGCGTTGACAGCCCGGGCGGCAAGCGCTTCCCAGTCGGTCGCGTCGGGCCAGACCGGCTCGGCAGAGACGGCGACGTCGATCATCAGCCAAGGTCCGTATGGGCAAAGTCATCGCCCTTGTAGAGCAACTCCGCAGCGTTGGTCTTGGCGCAGGCATAGGCAAAGCAATCGCCCATGTTGAGGCGGGCGGGGTGGCGACCCTTGCCATAAAGTTGATAGGCATCGAGCGCGCGCCTGCGCTCCTCCTCCCCAATCGCGACGAGCCGAAACGGGCGCGAGGCGGCGAACTGCTCAACCTCTTCGCGTGCGGCATCAAGGTCGTATCCATGCGAACGGCGCAAGCTGCTGATCGTTTCCCAGCTCGACATGGCCGACCAGATCGGGTCCGCGCTATCGACAATCCGACTTGCCAATGCCTTGGCGTCGGCCTCCCGTGCGATGATCGCGACAAACGCCGATGCATCGACGAAAAGCGTCACGGCTCCTCACCCCACATTTCGTCGAAAAACGCCTTGTCCGCCTTCAGCCCGGTTGGCGGCGGCAGCGGGTGGTCGCGGCGATGCTGCTCGATCCATTCGATCCACCCGAGCTTCGGCTGCTCCGGCCCCAGTTTTTCTTCAAGCGCGTCGAATGCCTGTCGGACAACCTCGGTCTTGGTCGTGCCGAGCCGCTTGGCAAACTGGTCCGCGCGCGCGGCCATGCTGCTATCCTTGATGTAGAGCGACGCCATCTCAAGCCTCCTTGGATATCCTAAACCATAGCTCAGGATATCCATTTCCTCAAGCGTCCTTCCCTTCATACGCCTCGACGATCCGCCCGACGATCGGGTGGCGGACGACGTCGCCTGCGCCGAAGCGGCAGATCGACAGGCCGTCGACGCCATCAAGCCGACCGACCGCATCATTCAGGCCGCTGGCGTTCATGCCGCCGGGCAGATCGGTCTGCTTGGGATCGCCGCAAACAACCATGCGGCTGTTCTCGCCGAAGCGGGTCAGGAACATCTTCATCTGCGCCGGCGTGGTGTTCTGCGCCTCGTCGAGGATGATGAAGGCATCGGCGAGCGTTCGGCCGCGCATGAAGGCGATCGGCGCGATCTCGATTTCGCCGCTGGCGATCCGCCGCTCGACCTGTTCTGCGGGCAGGCAATCGTTGAGCGCATCGTACAAGGGCCGCAGATAGGGATCGACCTTTTCCTTCATGTCGCCGGGCAGGAAGCCGAGCTTCTCGCCTGCTTCAACCGCCGGGCGTGACAGGATCAGCCGCTGGATGCTGCCGCTGATCAGCTGCGCGACCGCCTGCGCAACGGCGATATAGGTCTTGCCCGTGCCCGCAGGCCCGAGCGCGAAGATGATGTCGTTGTTGAGCAATTCGCGCATGTAATGCGCCTGCGCGACCGTCCTTGGCACGATCGTTTTCTTGCGGGTGCGGATCATGATCGATGGCGGGGCAGAGGCTTCGGCGCTGATGATGCCATCGAGCGTTGGTTCGGCAGACATCGTGATCACCGCCTCGATCAGGCCTGTGTCGATGATTTCGCCGCGCACGATGCGGCGATACAGGCCGTTCAGAACGTCGCGGGCGCCGGCGACCGCTTCTGCCGTCCCCTCAAGCCCCACCTTGTTGCCGCGCGCAGTGATGTACACCCCGAGCCGGTTTTCGAGCAGCAACAGGTTGCGATCAAACTCACCGAACAGCTGCGCCATGAGCTGCGGCCGATCGAAGGTGAGTTCGGCGCGGCTGCGTTCGCCGGATTGTGCGGGGACTGGCTTGCGGCTCATGCGGTTCCTTCGGGCACGGGGTGGGAGGTGCTATTGCCGGGGCTGGATACGCTGCCGACGGCACCGCAGCGGCCAAAGTCGCCGGGCGCTGCGCGGGAAGGGCGGGCATGCTGCATCCAGCGCAGAGTTTGGCAGAAGCGGTGCGGCGATGACAGCGCCAATTGCGATCGACGCGCGCGAATGTGCACCCTGACCAACCCGCCTATTCAGCCAGTCCGCGCGCCAACGCCGCGTTGAAAGCGCGGGCATCGTTGCGGTCCTCTGCGCTCCAGTCGAAGCCCGCCGTCGCCTTTGCCCACCAGGCCGCATCGTGGCGCGGCGTAGGAATTGGGCCGGCGATGGCACGCGGCGGCAATGGCAATTGCGTGGTGTAGAGAATGTCCGCCGGCACCGCGTTGAAGCTCCAGCCCGGCCCCTGATTGGGATCAAACAGATCGGCCATCGGCTTTGCCCCGCCGGTAAACAGATTGGCCGATCGCAGCCCCAGCAGCCCCTCGATCGTCCGGATCATGTCGACAGTGGTGTAGCGTGTCGAGACGACCGCCCCCTGCCGCACATAGGCACCGGCGACAAAGGCGATCGAGCGGTGTGCGTCGACATGATCGGGGCCATCCTGCGCATCGTCTTCGATCACGACGACCACTGTGTCCTTGGCAAAGCGGCTCTTCGCCACCGCTTCGACGAGCCGGCCTACCGCATAATCATTATCGGCCTGCTGCGTCTCCGGCGTGTTGACCCCGGCGATCGCCTTGTCGAAGGCGCCCATATGATCGTTCATGAAACGCACGAGCGACAATGCGGGTAAATCGCCCTTTGCTTCATACCCCGCAAATTCGCGCTGCCATTCGGTAAAGCGATAGAAATCGGGCAGCTGACTGTCGAAGCCGCGAAACCACGGATCGGTCACCTTCATCAGCGCGGCACTTGCTGGATAAGCGACCCGAAGCTTGCGGGCGAAAGCATCGGCGACAGGCGCGATACCGCCCTTGTCAGGGTCAAGTGAATAGCGGCTGAGATCGAGGAAGAAGCCGTAGTTGCGCACTGACTTGCCTGCTTGCTGCGCACTGTCCCACAGATAGCCAAGGCCGCGTTCGTCCTCGGGCCCGTCGATCTCGCTTGAATTGCGCGGGCCCGGCAACAGATTTTCATCGTCGCTCATCGCCGGATTGGCGGCGCGGCGCGCGGTGCGATCACCCATCGAAACGTTCACGTTGCGCTCGTTGCCTTCGCTGTCATAGCTGCCGCCGCGCCCGGCATAGGAGGTGTGGACCTGCTGTTCATTCGCATCGGTGGCGCGGCCTGCGGTGCTCCACTGCCAGCCATCGCCCGACACTTCGCCCGAAACGCGAAAATCGTCGAGCGTCACGAATTGTTCGGCAAGCGCGTGCTGGTTGGGCGTCAGCGCGCGGCCGAACTGCGCGATGCGCGGATCGCCATTGCCGCGCGGCAAATCGCCAAGCACCTGATCATAGGTGCGGTTTTCCTTGACGATATAGATGACGTGTTTGATCCGCTGGCGCAGCAGCGCCATCTTGGCCCGTGTTTCCGCGTTGGCGACGGCGCCAAGCCGCGCGTTTCGGATTGCCTGCTGGGTCAGCGTGGCGAGTGCGGCCGGGCCAGGCAAGGGGATCGTCAAGAGGTCGGAACGGGTGAGCTGCAGGATATAGTTATTCCCCGCGCGGCCAGCAGCGGGCGCCGCGCAATCGCCCTGCTGCCTCATCCGCTTGGTTTGCGCGCAATTGTTGCGATTGGGGCCGGGGATGCTCTTGCCGTCAAGCACGAACAACCGGTTCGCCAGCGCCGCCACAGCGGTTGGATACCAGCCCGTCGGGATCATGCCCCGAAGCCGCGGGCGCGCCGCTGCCACATCAATCACGGCGACCGCATTGGTGCCGCCATTGGTGACGTAAAGCGTGCGCTGATCAGGCGAGAGCGCGAGGCTGTCGGGCGTGGCGCCACGCGGACGCGTCGCGGTATCGGGTAGGGTCGGCACAGCGGCAGTGATCGTCGCTGTGCGGGCGTCGATGATTTCCACGAGATCCGAATTGTCTTCGGCGACGAACAGCCGCCGGCCAGCGGCATCGGCGATCACGCGGTTGGGCACGCCCTTCAGCGCGACCCGCCGCAACACTTTTGGCACGGTGCCACCGCTGACCTCGATCAGCTCGCGGTCGCGCTGGCTCGTCACCCAGAAGCGGTCGCCAATTGTCGCCGCGATCCAATAAGGCGATGTGCCCCCTGCCGCGCCGCCACCGGGACGCAGATCAAGCTCGGTAACCGTGCCGGTCGCCAGATCGACGATCGAGACGCTGTCGTTGAGCCGGTTGGCGACCGCGAGTCGCTTGCCCCCGTCGATCAGGGCGATGCCCGCGGCGAGCGGCTCGGTCTGCCCGGGGGCCACGCCAACACCGTCGGCATGGTTGAGCTTGATTGCCATGCCGCGCGGTGCCCAGCCGCTCGGTTGCAGCGCAAACGCCTGTACCGCATCGGAAACGCCAAGTGCTGCGTAAAGCGTCTTGCCGTCGGCGCTCCAGGCGAGGCCGCCAAAGCTTGCGCTGATGGGCAGCGTGGCGACGCGCTGTGGGACATTTGCGGTTACGTCATAAAGGAGGATGAAATCACCCCCCGATGGCGCCACCGGTTTGACGTCACTGCCGAAGATCGTGTTGGTGCCCGAGGTGACGAGCGCCAGCAGCCGGCGGTCGGGCGAGAGCACCGCGTTGACGCCGAAGCCGAGCCGCAAACCGGGCAGCGGCGCGAGCGCTGGATCGAGCGTCAGGCGGGTGCTCCCCGGGGCCGCGAGCGGCGTGATCCGCTGCCCTGTCGGCAGCATATCGTCAGTTGCTTGCTGCGCGATCGCCGGCACGGCCATGGTGACTATGGCCAAACCCAGGATGGTCTTGATCATCTCGATAGTCCCTGTGCTTCGTTCAGCTGGAATCGCCGCCGCGCCTGCCGGTTGATAGCGCGCCACATGTGACATGTCAGCGTCACGTGCTGCGACCGGCGGTTTTTGCACACGCTGACATCGCGCGCGGGCTGTGCCAAAGGGACCAAAATATCCCCAGGAGAGTGCCATGCGTATCATCGATCATTTCGTCGCGGGCGCGAGTAGCGACGCTGGCGGCAGCGTTCGGATGGGAGATGTTTTCGATCCTAATAGCGGCGAGGTCCAGGCGCAGGTGAGGTTGGGCGGGCAGGCGGTGCTCGATCGTGCCGTGGCGGCGGCACAGGCCGCGCAACCAGGATGGGCAGCCACCAATCCACAGCGCCGGGCGCGCGTGATGTTTGAGTTCAAGCGGCTTGTTGAAGCGCATATCGATGAACTCGCGCGGCTGCTGTCGTCGGAGCACGGCAAGGTCGTGGCCGATGCGCGTGGCGATGTGCAGCGCGGGCTCGATGTGATCGAATTCGCCTGTGGTGTGCCGCATCTGCTGAAGGGCGAATATACCCAAGGCGCCGGGCCGGGCATCGACGTCTACTCGATGCGGCTGCCGATCGGCATTGGTGCCGGCATCACCCCGTTCAATTTTCCCGCGATGATCCCGATGTGGATGTTCGGCGTCGCAATTGCGTGCGGCAACGCGTTTATCTTGAAGCCAAGCGAGCGCGACCCTTCGGTGCCCGTGCGGCTTGGCGAGCTGATGCTCGAGGCGGGCGCCCCTGCGGGCATTTTGCAGGTCGTCCATGGCGACAAGGAAATGGTCGACGCCATCCTCGACCATCCAGCAATTGCAGCGGTGAGCTTTGTCGGCTCGTCGGATATCGCGCATCATGTCTATCGGCGCGGTGTGGCGGCGGGCAAGCGCGTTCAGGCGATGGGTGGCGCAAAGAACCACGGCGTCGTTATGCCCGATGCCGATCTCGACCAAGTGGTGGCCGAGCTTTCGGGCGCGGCGTTCGGATCGGCAGGCGAGCGCTGTATGGCGTTGCCAGTGGTGGTGCCAGTCGGCGAGGAAACCGCCGAACGGCTTCGCGAAAAGCTGCTGCCAGCGATTGCGAAGCTGCGGATCGGCGTGTCGAGCGACAAGGACGCCGATTACGGCCCAGTGGTGAATGCTGCCCACCGCACCCGCGTCGAAAACTGGATCCAGACGGGTGTCGATGAGGGCGCCGAGCTTGTCGTCGATGGCCGCGGCTTTGTGCTGCAGGGGCATGAAAAGGGCTTTTTCATTGGCCCCTCGCTGTTCGATCACGTGAAGCCGGCGATGGAAAGCTACAAGGAGGAGATTTTCGGGCCAGTCCTGCAGATCGTCCGAGCGGCCGATTTCGAAGAAGCTCTCACGCTGGCAAGCCAGCATCAATATGGCAATGGCGTCGCGATCTTCACCAGGAACGGCCACGCCGCCCGCGAATTCGCCGCGCGGGTGAATGTCGGGATGGTCGGCATCAACGTGCCGATCCCGGTGCCGGTCGCCTATCACACCTTTGGCGGGTGGAAGCGCTCTGCGTTTGGCGACACCAATCAGCACGGCCCGGAAGGCGTGAAATTCTGGACCAAGATCAAGACGATCACCCAGCGCTGGCCCGACGGCGCGCCCGACGGCGGCAATGCATTCGTGATTCCGACGATGGGGTGAAGGCGCATGAAGGGCAGCGTTTGGGGCATCGACCCTTCGATACGCCACTTCGACAAGGGCTCAGTGGCTACTCAGGATGAACGGATCGCGCGATGATCTCCAAGCCTTGAATTGTTGGAATATCGTTCTTACTCTGTTCCTCGCTTTGCGCGACCGCGAAGACATGAACGGCCTCAATTCCCGCCCTCTAACGCTACCCCCATAAGGAGGTCATCTCCTTCATCACTTTCCGCGGTCTTCGGCGTTGCCGCCAGCCACCCCCCTTGTGCGTCGCAACAAAGCGTTGCAGCATGCACGCAGCGCAATCAACGGGAGCTAGCAGGGAATAATGGCTGCAAAGCGCGCGTTTGACGAGATTTGGGGGAACGGCGCTGGCCAGGCGGCGCGATCCGAACTCGCCGCGCTTGGCGAATGGCTTGCTGCGACCCCAGCCGCCGATCTACGCCGTCGCCAGCAATCGGCAGAAACGACCTTTCGCCAACTCGGCATCACCTTTGCGGTTTACGGTGAGAATGAAGCAGCAGAACGGATCATCCCTTTCGATATCGTGCCCCGGGTATTCCTGGCAGACGAATGGGCGCGGCTTTCCGAAGGGCTGGTGCAGCGGGTCGAGGCGATCAATGCCTTTCTTGATGACATTTACGGCGAACGCCGCATTCTCGCCGAGGGGGTGCTGCCGCCCGATCTGATCCTGGGCAATGCGCAGTTCCGGCCCGAAATTGCGGGCATCAAGCCACCCCATGGCGTGTGGGCGCACATCTGCGGGATCGATCTGGTCCGTACTGGTCCAGACGATTTCTTCGTGCTTGAGGATAATGCGCGGACGCCCTCGGGCGTTTCCTACATGCTCGAAAACCGCGAAGCGATGCTGCGGCTCTGCCCCGAGCTGTTCCGGGCGATGCGGGTTGCGGCGGTCGACAGCTATCCGGACAAATTGCTCGAGACGATGCGATCGGTCGCCCCGCGCGGCAGCAATCCGGTGTGTGTCGTGCTTACCCCGGGCCATTTCAACTCGGCCTATTACGAGCACAGCTTTCTTGCCGACAGCATGGGGGTGGAGCTTGTCGAGGCGGCGGACCTCGTCGTCGACGACGATGTGGTGTGGATGCGGACGATTTCGGGCCGGGTGCGCGTCGATGTCATCTATCGGCGGATCGACGATGATTATCTCGATCCGCTCGTTTTCCGGCCCGATTCGATGCTGGGCGTACCGGGGCTCATTGCCGCCTATGCCGCCGGCAATGTCGCGATCATCAATGCGCCCGGCAACGGCATTGCCGATGACAAGGCAATCTATAGCTACATGCCTGAAATCGTGCGTTTCTATTCAGGCGGGGAGGCAAAGCTTCCCAATGTCGAGACATATCGCTGCCGGGAGCCGCAGGCGCTGCAATATGTGCTCGATCATCTGCCGCAACTCGTCGTGAAGCTGGTCGATGGATCGGGCGGCTATGGTATGTTGGTCGGCCCCACTGCGACCAAGGCGGAGATCGAGACATTCCGCGCCGCGCTGATCGCCGAGCCGCAGCGCTACATCGCCCAGCCTACGCTGGCGCTGTCGACGGTGCCAACGCTCGCCGATGATGGCCTGTCGCCGCGCCATGTCGATTTCCGACCGTTCGTGCTGAGCGGCGCCAAGGGCGTGCAGGTCGTCCCCGGCGGCTTGACGCGGGTGGCGCTGAAACAGGGTTCGCTGGTCGTCAATTCAAGCCAGGGCGGCGGCACCAAGGACAGCATGGTGTTGATGGACAATGGCGCTGTGGCGGGAGCGACCGGCGGGTTGGCGACGCAATCGCAGAGCCAGCGGCAATGAGTTCTAGACCTGTTTCCGTTTGCCCTGAGCGTGTCGAAGGGCTGCTTTCCTCTTCGGACGCGGAAAGAAAAAGCAGGGCTTCGACAAGCTCAGCCCGAACGAGAATTCGTGTGACCCGACAAAGACCGATCGTCTGATGCTGTCACGCACCGCCTCGTCGCTTTATTGGCTTGGTCGCTATGTCGAGCGAGCGGATTTCATTGCCCGGCTGGTGGAGGCGACGGTGCGGCTCGATGCGCTGTCGGCGCGGCCGGCGGGCGAGGCGGCGTGGCAGAGCGCGCTGAAAGTCACCGAGACCGACGAGGCGTTTGCCGCGATCGACCAGACCGCCACGCAATCGCACGTTGCGCGTTTCCTTACCCTCGATACCAGCCATCCCGGCTCGATCGTGCGGTGCCTGGATATGGCGCGCAACAACGCCAAAGCCGTGCGCACCGCGCTCACCCGTGATGCCTGGACATCGATCAACCGTGCGTGGCTGATCTTCGGTACCCGATCGAGCCCCGGCGGCACGGCTGCAACGCTGAGCCTTGTCGAGGCGGTCAAGGTCGAGACGCTGGGCTTTGAAGGCGCGATGAACCGGATGCTGCGCAATCAGGCCAACGCCTTCATCAGGCTTGGCCAGTCGATCGAGCGGGCCGACAATACCGCCCGATTGCTCGATGTGAAATATCACCTGTTGTTGCCTGAAGGCGAGCGAGTCGGCGGGGTGATCGACCGCGACCAGTGGACGACCATCTTGCAGACGGTGTCGGCGGTCACTGCCTATCGCTGGCTTTACAATGAAGGGCTGACGCCGGCCAACGTCATCGATCTGTTGCTGTGCCGGCAGGAATTGCCGCGCTCGCTCGCCGGGTGCGTGGAGGAGACCGTCGAGATATTGAGCGTCCTGGCGCGGCGGACCGGCCTGCAGGGCGAGGCGGACCGGATGGCGAGGTTGCGCTATTCAGTGATGCAGAAAACCGAATCCAAAGACATCATCGTGCGTGGCCTTCACCAGTATCTGAAGGCGTTCAACGCTGAAAATGCGCTGCTCAGCGGGGCCATTGCCCGCCAGTTCCGGTTCGTCTGATGCGGCTTTCGATCGATCACCGGACGACCTATCGCTTCAGCACACCCCAAGCGCGGCTCGTCCAGATGCTGCGGATGACCCCCGGCGATACGCTCCACCAGACGATTGCCGACTGGCGAATCGATGTCGACTGCGATGCCCGGCTGAAGCCGGCGCGCGATGGTTTCGGCAATCGGGTGACGATGCTCTATGTCGAAGGGCCGCTGACCGCGATCGAGCTCAACGTATCGGGCGAGGTGCTGACGACGCCCTGTAACGGCGTGCTCGAGGGGGTGGACGAGCGCTTTCCGCCTGCGCTCTTCCTGCGATGTACAGCGGTGACGCAGGGCGATGCCGCGATCGCCGCTTTCGCCGAAGCAGCCTGTGCGCAAGCCAAGCCGCTCGATCGGCTGCACGCGATCAACCGCGCCGTCCACCGGCATTTCGACCTGGTCCATGAACGACCGCCGCCGGGCTACAGCGCCGCACGCGCCTTTGCCGATGGCCGTGCAACCTCACGCGACATGGCGCATGTGTTCATCGTCGCTGCCCACAGCATCGGCGCACCCGCGCGCTATGTATCGGGATACAGCCTGATCATCGCCAATGGCGCGACGCAGCCGACGCCCCACGGCTGGGCCGAGGCTTATGTAGAGGGGCTCGGCTGGGTTGGCTTTGATCCAAGCATGGGGCTGTGCGCTGCCGAGGAATATGTCCGTGTCGCGATCGGCCTCGATGCGGCAGGCGCGGCGGCGGTGGCAGGGTCGCGGCTTGGCGAAGGGGACGAACAGCTCGATGTCGATGTTCACGTCGAACAAGTGGCGCAGATCGAGGAATAACCCTGTGTTGGTTTACACCAGTTCGTCGGCAACCGCAGGCAGCGGCACGGGCGTGATATCCTCATCGGTCATCACTGACCAACCGGCGGGGCCAAGCACCTCGATTGGACGGTAACGCGTCTTGTACGACATCCGCTCCGATCCCTTCACCCAATAACCAAGATAGACATAGGGCAAGCCGATCGAGCGAGCGCGGACGATGTGATCCATGATGATCATGTTGCCCAGGCCCTGGCGGCTCGCATGATCGGCATCGAAGAAGCTGTAGATCATCGACAGGCCATCTGCCTGCTGATCGGTGAGACAAGCGCCGATCAGGCGCCCGCGCCCGCCGTCCCGAGCGGGCTCGCGATATTCGATGACATAGGAATTGACCGGGCTTTGCTCGACCATGTCGGCATAGTCGCCCTCGTCCATGCCGACCATGCCCCCGCCGGGATGGCGGCTCGCCAGATAGCGGCGCAGCAATTCGAACTGTTCGTCGGTCGCCCAGGCGCGGCAGGCGCTGATATCGAGATCGCCGTGGCGGCGGATCAGCTTGCGCTGCGTTGCGTTCGGCACAAAATCACGGGCGACGACGCGCACCGAAACACAGGCCGAACAGCCCGCGCAACTTGGACGATAAGCAACCGACTGGCTGCGGCGAAAGCCGATCCGGCCAAGCGCATCGTTGAGTTCGGCCGCATGCGGGCCGTTCAACTCGGTGAAGACCTTGCGTTCCAGCCGGCCCGGCAAATACGGGCAGGGTGAAGGGCTGGTCACGAAGAATCGCGGAAAGCGAAATGGCGCAGTCACCGCCGATGGTCCCCCTGAACACCGATATTCGGCGTCCTTGCCCCCACCTTATGAATCGTCGCGATCGTGATGAAAAGCGGCTTTACCATGATTGAAGGTTAACGCCGCCGCGCCGCTATACAAGCATGAGTTTGAAGCGGGCAGATTGGCAGGATAATCGATTTCCCGCGCAGCGACAGTGCCGCGGGATTCGGCTCGCCGCACGCCCGATTCGCTTCGTCAGATTAACGGATCATACAAGGGCCATGCCGCCCGATTTCAGGCGAGCTCGACAAGCCCGGCTTCGTACCCTGCCGCGCGGATCGCCGCGACCAGTCGGTCGAGATGCGCCTTGTCACGCGTCTCGCATTCGATGTCGGTGATCAGCCCCTTGGCGGGCAGCGTGGTGAACACGCGTTGATGATAGACTTCGATGATGTTGACGCGTTCGGCATCGAACACCCGGACGAGGTTGAACAGCGCGCCCGGCTGATCCTGCAGCCGCACGCGCAACCGTGCCAGCCGGCCCGACCGCGCGAGATCGCGCAGCAGCACATTGGCAAGCAGCCGAGTGTCGATATTGCCGCCGCACAGCACGACACCCACGGTTTTTCCGGCGAATCGATCGGGATGCTGGAGCAGGGCGGCGAGCCCTGCCGCGCCGGCGCCTTCGACCACGGTCTTTTCGATCTGGAGCAACAGGCTGACCGCCTTTTCGAGGCTGCGTTCGTTGACCAGGACGATATCGTCGACCAGCGCCTCGACCATCCGCGCGGTGATCGCCCCGGGCTCTTTCACGGCGATGCCCTCCGCCAGCGTATCGCCAGCGCAAGGCAGGTTGGTGCCGTTGATCCGGTTGTACATCGATGGGAACAGTTCGGCCTCGACCCCGATCACCTCGATCGGGCGACCGCCCGCCTGTGATTGGGCACGTGCAACCGTTGCCATGCCCGATATCAGCCCGCCGCCGCCGATCGGCGTTACCAGCGTATCGATCTCCGGCACATCGGCGAGCATTTCGATCGCGACCGTCCCCTGGCCAGCGATGATCCGCGGATCATCGAACGGGTGGACGAAGGTGTAGCCGCGCTCCGCCTCGAGCATGCGGGCGTGGCCGTACGCCTCATCGAAGGTCTCACCGTAGAGAACAACTGTGGCGCCGTGCCCCTCGGTCTGCGTCACCTTCACCGTTGGTGTCGTGCGCGGCATCACGATCGTCGCGGGGATGCCGAGCCGGTGGGCGTGATAGGCGAGGCCCTGGGCGTGGTTGCCCGCTGATGCCGCAATCACGCCTACCTCGTTGGGATTGAGCTGCATCAGCGTATTGAGCGCGCCGCGCTCCTTATAGGCAGCGGTAAACTGCAGATTTTCGAATTTGAGATAGATCGTCGCCCCGGTCAGCTCGGAAAGCGTCCGGCTGACCAGCGTCGGTGTGCGCACGATCGACGGGGCGATCCGCTCATGCGCTGCGCGGATATCGTCGATCGTGACGGGCAGATCGCCGGGGGTCGATACGGGGTCGGTAGCCATCCGTGCCGACTAGACCATCTGGCGCGGCGAAGGAACACACCTTATGCCGCACCGATATGGCGGAAATTGCATTCATTGGGACGGGCGTGATGGGGGCGCCCATGGCGCGGCATCTGGCGGCAGCAGGGCACCGGCTGACGGTGTTCAACCGGACGCGCGCCAAGGCGGAGGCCTGGGCAGCGGCGCACGGCGGTGACGTGGCCGATACCCCAGCCGGGGCGGCGAAGGGCAAGGATGCGGTGTTCGCCTGTGTCGGCAATGACGACGATCTGGCGTTAGTGACGCGGGGCACCGATGGCGCGTTCGCGGCGATGCGCGACGAGGCGGTGTTCGTCGATCACACGACCGTCTCCGCCGACATCGCCAGGCGGCTTGCGGGAAGCCGCGCGCTCGTCGTCGATGCGCCGGTTTCGGGCGGGCAGGCGGGCGCCGAGAACGGCAAGCTCTCGATCATGTGCGGCGGCAGCGCCGACGCGATGGCAAAGGCAGAGCCGCTGATGGCCGCCTATGCCCTGCGCATCGTCCATGTCGGTGGTCCCGGCGCCGGACAGCAGACCAAGATGGTCAACCAGATTGCGATTGCCGGCGTGCTTCAGGGGTTGAGCGAGGCGCTTCGGTTTGCACAGGCAAGCGATCTCGATCTTGAAAGCGTGTTCGAGGCGATCTCGGGCGGCGCTGCGCAAAGCTGGCAGATGGTCAATCGCTGGCAGAGCATGGCGGAGGATCGCTTCGATTTCGGCTTTGCGGTCGATTGGATGCGCAAGGATCTGGGTCTGGCGCTCGATGAAGCGAAGAAGAACGGCGCGACGCTGCCAGTGGCCGCGTTGGTCGATCAATTCTATGCCGAGGTGCAAAAAATGGGCGGCGCGCGCCAGGATACGAGTTCGCTTGTGCGGAGATTGCCGAAATGATGCCATTGTTCCAGCTTCGTCACCCAGGACTCTTTCCGGGGTCCACAGCGCCTCTGTGGGGGCGGGATGATCGGGACGGTGGACCCCGGAACAAGTCCGGGATGACGGCATGGTTGGCTATATTTATGCTCGCTAATCTGAGCGTCGCCACCCCCGCCTTTGCCGACGCATTGATCGACAATGTCCAGGGTGAGACGCTCGATGCCGATGGCCGGGTGGTCCGCTTCACCGGCGTCCTGATGACGCTTGATGGGCATGTCGTCCGATTGATGAAAGAGGGCGAGAAGCGCCCCGACAAGCTCGATTGGCGCGCGGATATGAAGGGGCGGGTGCTGCTGCCCGGCTTCGTCGACGCCCACGGCCATGTGATGGAGCTTGGCTTCCGTGCGCTCGAACTCGATCTGTCGGATACGAAGTCGCTCGATGAAGCCAAGCAGAAGATCGTCGCCTATGTCGCTGCCAATCCCGATCGCAAATGGATACTGGGCGGGGGCTGGAACCAGGAAAAATGGGGGCTTGGTCGCTTTCCCACTTCAGCCGATCTCGATGCCGTCGTCAGCGACCGGCCGGTCTGGCTGGCGCGCGCCGATGGCCATGCCAGCTGGGCCAATAGCGCCGCAATGCAGGCGGCGGCGGTGAGCGCAAAAAGCGTCTCCCCGGCGGGTGGACGGATCGAGAAACAGGGCATCAACCCATCGGGCGTGTTCGTCGATTCAGCGCAGGCGCTCGTCAACAAGGCGGTGCCGCAGCCGCTGCCAAAGGATCGCGCGCTCGCCTTTTTGAAGGCGCAGGAAATCCTGCTCAGCCACGGCATTACCGCCACCGCTGATATGGGCACGACGATCGACGAATGGTTCACCTACCGGCGCGCCGGCGATGTCGGCTCGCTCCGCGTGCGGATCATGAGCTATGGCGCCGGGCTTGAGGACACGATCAGGATCGGCGGCACTGGGCCGACGCCATGGCTTTATGGCGACCGGCTGAAGCTGAACGGCGTAAAGCTTTATGCCGACGGCGCGCTTGGTTCGCGTGGGGCGTGGCTGAAGTCCGCCTATAGCGATGCGGCGGGGCAGACGGGCGCGGGCTTCATGTCGGACGATATGATCCGCAACCGCATGAGCCGCGCGGCCATGGACGGCTATCAGGTCGCGGTCCATGCGATTGGCGACAAGGCCAATGCGCAGGTGGTCGACGCAATCGACGAGCTCGCGCTTACCTATGAAGGCGATCGGCGCTGGCGGGTGGAGCATGCCCAGATCGTCGATCCAGTCGATCTGCCCAAATTCGGCAAGCACGGCATCATTGCCTCGATGCAGCCCGTCCACCAGACGAGCGACCGGACGATGGCCGAGGCGCGGCTTGGCCCCGCGAGGCTCGCTGGCGCCTATGCCTGGGCAACGATGCTGAAAAATGGGGCGCATCTGGCGTTCGGCACCGACTACCCGGTCGAAAGCACCGATCCCTTTGCCGGCTGGGCCGCCGCCTTCACCCGCACCGATGCCGAAGGGCAGCCCTATGGTGGCTGGCAGCCGCAGGAGGCGATCAGCCGCGAACAGGCTTGGCGCGCTTATACGATGGACGCCGCCTATGCCGGATTTGCCGAAAAGCAGTTCGGGCGGCTCGCGCCGGGCCAGCAAGCCGATTTCATCATCGTCGACCGCGACCCAATCCTCGCCAGCCCAAGCGACCTGCGCGCGACGAAGGTGGAGGAGACCTGGGTGAGTGGGCAGAAGGTGTGGTCGCGGAAGTAGCGACGCCTTTCGTGGCCCCGACCTTGCCCCCACCATTGCAACAACGCTGCTACATCGGCGCCATCGACCGGTGATCCTGATCCCCGTCCTTGGCGATCAATGCAGCCATGCGCTGGCGTCGCTGCGCGATGTGTCGCGTGACGAGGCGGTGATCCTGATGATGGAGGTCGCCGACGAGACGACCTATGTCAGGCATCACAAGGCGAAGATTGCGCTGATCTTATCGGCGATGCGCCATTTTGCTGCAGAGCTTGTGGCCGATGGCTGGACGGTCGATTATATCCGGCTCGATCAGGCGGGCAACACCGGCAGCTTCACTGGCGAGGTGCGCCGCGCGCTTGCCCGGCACGCCATCGACCATATCCGCATCGTCGAAGCCGGCGAATGGCGCGTTCAGAAGAGCATCGAAGCATGGCGGAGCACCTTTGGTGTGCCCGTCGATATCGTCGCCGATGACCGGTTCTATTGCTCGATCCTGGAGTTTCAAAGCTGGGCGCAGGCCAGGCGCGAACCAGTGATGGAATATTTCTATCGGGAGATGCGCCGCAAGAGCGGGCTGCTGATGGATGGCGATAAACCCCAGGGGGGCATCTGGAATCTCGATAAGGAAAATCGCAAGCCACCCAAAAAGGGGCTCGATTATCCGCAGCCATTGCGGTTCGCGCCGGACGAGATGACGCGCGACGTGTTGGCGCTGGTCGAGAGCCGCTTTGCCGGTCATTTCGGGTCGCTCGCGGCGTTCGGCCTGCCGACGACCGCTGCAGAGGCGCGGCAGGCGCTTGATCATTTCATCCGCCACGCGCTGCATGATTTCGGCAGTTTCCAGGACGCGATGGTGACCGGCGAGCGGTTCCTGTTCCACGCCTGGATATCGCCTGCACTCAATTGCGGTTTGCTGACCGCGGTAGAGGCATGCGATGCGGCCGCCGCCGCTTACGCCGCTGGCCAGGCGCCGCTCAATTCGGTCGAGGGGTTCATCCGCCAGATCCTTGGCTGGCGGGAATATGTGCGTGGGATGTACTGGCTCGAAATGCCGGCGTTCGCCGACGCAAATGCGCTCGACCATCACCGCCCTTTGCCCGAATTCTATTGGACGGGTGAAACCGATATGGCGTGTCTGCGCCAGGCGATCGGCTCGACGATCGACCTTGCCTATGCCCATCATATCGAACGCCTGATGGTGCTCGGCAATTTTGCGCTGCTCGCCGGTGTTTCGCCTCAGGCAGTTTCGGACTGGTTCCTGGTTGTCTATGCCGATGCTTATGAATGGGTGGAACTGCCAAACGTCATTGGCATGTCGCAATATGCCGATGGCGGGCGGGTGGCATCAAAGCCCTATGTGTCCGGCGGGGCCTATATCAATCGCATGTCCGACCATTGTCGCGGCTGCCGATATGATGTGAAGCAGAAAACCGGCCCCGATGCCTGTCCCTTCAACGCGCTTTACTGGGATTTTGTGGCGCGACACGAGCAAAAGCTGCGCGCCAATCACCGGATGCGGCCCATTTATCAGAATTGGGATCGCATGGCCGATGACCAGAAGCGCACCTATCGCCGCTCTGCCGATGACTTTCTGCAAACCCTTGTGCCAGCTGCACCCGGCTGGGCGAGGGAATGATAAAAAGCCCGCGGCGCCTGATCGGCGGCCGCGGGCTTTTTCCCCCGTTTGAAACGTTGACTTCAGGCGACGGCGGCGGCGACAACCTCGTCGGGCTCGCGCAACACGTAGCCGCGGCCCCAGACCGTCTCGATATAATTCTCGCCTTCGCACGCCATGCTCAATTTCTTGCGCAGCTTGCAGATGAAGACGTCGATGATCTTGAGTTCGGGCTCGTCCATCCCGCCATAGAGATGGTTGAGGAACATTTCCTTGGTCAGGGTCGTGCCCTT
>JBBQAG010000007.1:0-49091 GCA_038315875.1 Sphingomonadales bacterium
CGCCAGTCGGGCGGACGTCGGATCCTGATCGGCGCACAGGATCACGGCGGCGGCACCCGCTTCGTCATCATCGATGATGGACGCGGCATCGATGATGACGACAAAGCGCAACTGTTCGACGATTATTACCAGGGCGATCCGGCCAATAGCAGCCCGGGCGGGTTCGGGATCGGGCTCGGTTCTGCGCGCCGTGCTGCCGAAGCATTGGGCGGCACCCTTACGCTTGAACCCGGATGGCGCAACGGCGCCTGCTTCACCTTGTGGTTATCGCAGCCGTTGCGCCGTGATCGCCCGAAAGGCGCGAGTGTGCAATGCGCCATATCCTGATCTGTGACGATCATCCGATGATGATCGAGGCCCTGTCAGCCGCGATCGCGCAGCAATGGCCGGCTGCGCGGATCGACCATGCCCGTGATTACGCGACCGCACGAATTGCCGCCGCTCGCCAGCCCGATCTGATCCTTACCGATCTGATGATGCCGGGCGCGCCCGCCGGCGAAGGCATACGCGCCCTGCGGAACGTCGCGCCGAATGCGCGCATGCTCGTGATCACCGGCATTCGCGACCGGCCAATGCTGAAGGCGATCATCGATGCCGGCGTGGCGGGGATCGTGCTGAAGACCGCGCCCAATGATGTACTGCTTGCCGCCATTACCATCGTTGCGGAAGGCGGGCGTTATCTGCCCGCCGAGCTGATCGACGATCAGCAGCCCGCAACCGAACCCGAACCGCCTTCATCCCGGCTGGTCGAAATCGCCGCTGCGATCGCGCATGGCCTGTCGAACAAGGAAATCGCGATTCGGCTTGGCCTGTCGCCGGCGACAATCAAATCCTATGTCGAGCAACTGCTGCAGCTCACCGCGACGCGGAACCGGACCGAAGCAGCAATGTGCGCGCGGCAGCGCGGCTGGATTTAAAGGGCTGTTCGGGCGGGGTGCGAAGAAGGTTAACAAGCGCTAAGGCTGATCTCCTCTAACGACATGGAGGATCAGCGTGAGCGATCAATTTCCCCGCCGGTCCCTTCTAGCGCTGCTTGGCGCGGGCACCGCTGTTGCCGCGCTCCACCCCGATCGTTCTGAGGCGAGCGGGATTGGTGGGGCGGGCCTGGCGGGGGATTTGGATGCGCCGATGCTGGCGGATCGCCGGGCCTTGGCAGCCGCCAACGGCATCCCCGGCGCGCGCCGCATCCTTGATGAGGGCGACACGGCCAGCGCATGGCAGTGGCGACCGGGCGACAGCCGGGCGGCAATCGCGGCTGATCCATTGCAGGGACTGGTCGTCGCGCATGCATCGATCGCGCCGGCACAGGGCGCCTGGGTCCGCGAGTGGGACGGGGTGCACGGCCGGCCCGAATGGTTCGGCGCGCGCATCGACGATGCCGGCTTTGACAACCGCCCCGCCTTCCAGGCCGCGCTGGACCTTTGCCCCACCGTCATGCTCGGCGCGGGCAGCTATTATCTGCGATCGGGGGTGCGGATCGTCCACAACGGCACCAGGATGATCGGCGCCGGGATCACCCAGACCGATCAGGGCCGCAACGACCGGTGCACGCAGATCGTATGTTCGAGCGCGACCGACACGATCATCCAGATCGGTTCTGACAGCCGGACCCAGCCGAGCGCGCTGACCGAGACGGTACAGCTGTGCGATTTCACGGTCCGGCGTTCGGTCGCGCCGTTCGTCCCGCCGACGGGCGTCGAGGGGGCGATCGGCATCGCGATGCGCTGGTGCGTCAATTGCCATATCGAGCGCGTCTTCTCGATCGACAGCACGCGCGGCTGGTATTTCTACGGCACGGTCGAAAATTACGTGACATATTGCGGGGCATTGCGGGCGATCGCGGGGAGCAGGCCGGGGCAGGATGTGTTCATCGGCTTCCATCTCGATTATGCCGCGCCGCTTGCCTCCAATGCCGGCAATGCGAGCCTGTATATCGATCATTGCCGGGCGTTTGGCGGCTTTGGCGGTAAGGCGCCGGGATTTGCCTATTCGGCAGGGCTGCGCACCGATGCCGGCTGGGTCGATCTGTTCATCAACGCGCTTGAAGCAGGCACGCTGCAATATGGCATCCACGGCAATGGCGGTGGCGGCGGCGACGGCCTGTCGTTTCGCAACGAAAATCTGACGATCACCAACTGCGTGCTCGATCCGGGCTATCTCGCCTCGATCCGCCTCGAAAATGCCGACAGTTCATCGGCGATCCAGATCGCGGCCTGCTATTTCGCGGTGACGGCGACGGGCACCAGCATCGCGCTGTATAATCTGGGTGGTTCGGTGAGCCTTACCGGCAACCAGTGCATCATCGGTTCGCCCGGCGGCACTGGATTGAGCGCGGTGGCGGTCAATGATTTGCGCACCAGCGGCAATATCTACACCCGGCTGATGCAGCCGATTTATCTGGAACGCGTGACCAATTTTCACGTGCAGGATACGATCCGCGTGTTCGATGCGACAAAAACCTATCCAGCCGTGACGGTTGCCGGCTGCCAGCGCGGCAAGATCGACTGCATCGTCAGCGGGCGGGCGGCGGTGCAGGCCGGCGGCGTGGCGTTGCGCGCCGGATCCAGCCTGATCGAGGTGTGTGGCACCACGATCGATCCAGCCGCGATTGCCGGCGGCGCGGCCAACAAGGTGACGTTCGAGGGCAAGCCGGTGACGGCGGCAGGGCCGTTCGGCGCGGGCTGCCTCGCGACCGGGATCATGGCCTGATCGCATCGCCGCTGTTGATGAAGGGCAAAGCCCCGTCCGGCACCGGGGCCGGACGGGGTTTTGCGATTATGACGATCGAAGGCGTTAGCCAGTAACGCCGTTTGCCGCTGCCAGGGCCGCCAGCAGCAGCAGCGCGACGATGTTGGTGATCTTGATCATCGGGTTGACCGCAGGACCCGCTGTATCCTTATAGGGATCGCCGACGGTATCGCCTGTCACCGCCGCCTTGTGCGCTTCGCTGCCCTTGCCGCCGTGATTGCCGTCTTCGATATATTTCTTGGCATTATCCCAGGCGCCGCCGCCGCTCGTCATCGAAATCGCGACGAACAACCCGGAGACGATCACCCCGAGCAGCATCGCGCCGAGCGACGCAAAGCCCTCCGCCTGACCGGCAACCGCGGTGATGATGAAATAGACCAGGATCGGCGAAAGCACCGGCAACAGGCTGGGCACGATCATCTCGCGGATCGCCGCCTTGGTGACCAGATCGACGGTGCGGGCATAATCGGGCCGGCTGGTGCCGAGCATGATGCCCGGATTTTCGCGGAACTGCGCGCGCACTTCCTCGACCACGGCGCCCGCTGCACGACCGACCGCCGTCATCCCCATCGCCCCGAACAGATAGGGCAGCAGCGCGCCGAGCAGCAGCCCGACGATGACATAGGGGTTGGACAGCTGGAAATTCACCGTGAGTGCGGGGAAATCCTTCGCCAGATCGGAGGTATAGGCGTTGAACAGCACCAGCGCCGCCAGCGCCGCCGAGCCGATCGCATAGCCCTTGGTGACCGCCTTGGTGGTGTTGCCCACCGCATCGAGCGCGTCGGTCTTGTGCCGAACATCGTCTGGCAGGCCCGCCATTTCGGCGATGCCGCCGGCATTGTCGGTGACAGGACCATAAGCATCGAGCGCGACGACCATGCCCGCCTGCGCCAGCATCGCGGTCGCGGCAAAGGCGATGCCGATCACGCCGGCAAGCTGATACGCCGCGATCACCGCAATCACGATGACGATCGTCGGCGCCGCGGTCGATTCAAGGCTGATCGCCAGGCCCTGGATCACATTGGTGCCGTGGCCCGTCTCCGATGCCTTGGCGATGCTGCGCACCGGGCGGAAATTGGTACCGGTATAATATTCGGTGATCCAGACCAGCAGGCCCGTTACCGCAAGCCCGATCATCATCGACCAGAACAATTTCATGCCGGTGATCGCGGTGGCTGCCGCGCCGGCGATGGCTTCTGGAGTAGCACCGCCTGCATCGAGGAAGCTGTTGCCGCCGATCGCCGCATTCATGTCGCCAAGCGTATATTGCGTGGCGAAATAGATCGCGGGCACCGACAGCAGGATGCTCGTCCAGAAACCCTTGTAGAGCGCGCCCATGATGTTGTTGCTGGCGCCAAGCCGAACGAAATAGGTGCCGATGATCGAGGTGATGATGCACACCCCGCCGACAATCAGCGGCAGGCCCATCAGCGCGAGCAGATTATCCGCGCCGCGCAGGGCAAGCGCGATCGAAATCATCGTCACGCCGATCGTCACCACATAGGTTTCGAACAGATCGGCGGCCATACCTGCGCAATCGCCGACATTGTCGCCGACATTGTCCGCAATCGTCGCCGGGTTGCGGGGATCGTCCTCGGGAATGCCCGCCTCGACCTTGCCGACCAGATCCGCGCCGACATCTGCTGCCTTGGTGAAAATGCCGCCGCCCAGCCGCGCGAAGATCGAGATCAGCGAGGCGCCGAAAGCGAGTGCGGTCAACGCCTCGACGACGACAGGCGCGCCGGCCGAATTGCCGGCCGGCCCGATCAGATACCAGAACACGCCGGCAATCGACAGCAGGCCGAGCCCGGCGACGAGCATGCCGGTGATGGCGCCCGACCGGAATGCCAAAGTGAGGCCGCCCTGAAGCGAGGTCCGCGCTGCTTCAGCGGTGCGGACATTGGCGCGCACCGAAATGTTCATGCCGACATAGCCCGCGACGCCCGAGAGCACCGCGCCGATGACGAAGCCGACCGTCGAAATCACCCCGAGCGTGATCGCAAGGATCACCGCAACGACCACGCCGACAATCGCAATCGTGCGATATTGGCGGCCGAGATAGGCCTGCGCGCCCTCCTGAATGGCGGCCGCGATGTCCTGCATCTTTTCGTTGCCCGCCGGCGCGCTAAGCACCTGACGGCTGGTGATAAAGCCGTAAAGCACGGCCAGCAGCCCGCAAATCATGGCCGCATAGACGATCGTCATTCGCGCAGTCCTTCCCCGTTGTTGGTGCTTTACAGCGCTGCCGGCAATGCCCGCGCGCCGCTGCCTCTTTCGATTATGCCGCGAGACCTATAATGACGGTGCCTGCAAGCGCAAGCGCGCTTCGCCGGGCGCATCGCGGGGGAATTTCAGCCCTGATGCTGGAAGCCGAGCCGCGCCGGCAGCGCGATCTCCACGCCGTCGTCGAACAAGCCCAGCCCCTTGCCGGCAGCAAAGCAGCCCACCCGCGTCGCCGCCACGGGCAGCACAGCCCCGGCGGCGGCGGCGAACAGCAGCTGATAATCGTCGCCAGCCGTCGCCGCGATCATCCGCGTATCGCGCGTATCCCCGGCAAAGGCGCATAGCGCTGGCGACAGCGGCACCGCGTCGAGGTCGATCGAGACGGCAAGCCCGCTCGCCGCCGCCATCCGGGCAGCATCGATCAGCAGCCCGTCGGAGACATCCATCATCGCGGTGACATGCCCGGCAAGCGCGCGCCCCTCCGCAAGCAGTGGCACCGGGCGGCGATAGGCGGCAAGCAACGCCTGCGGCCCCCGCGCCCCGCGCGCAATCGCCAGCCCCGCGCCGGCATCACCAATCGTGCCTGTCACGTAAAGCTGATCGCCAACCTCTGCACCGCTCCGTCGAACGGCAATATCGGCCGTGCCGATCGCGGTAAGCGTCAGCACGCGTGGCGCGCCCAGCGGCAGCGACACGGTGTCGCCCCCCAGCAGCGGGCAGCCGAGCCGACGCAACGTGGCGTCAAAACCGGCGATGAAGGCATCGTCCCAGCCGGCTGCCCCGCCGATTGGATAGTTGAGCAGCACCCCGGTCGGCATCGCCCCCTTGGCGGCAAGATCGGACAAATTGACCGCCAGCAGTTTCCAGGCGACGTCACCCGGCGGATCATCGGCGAGGAAATGCACGCCTTCGACCAGCGTATCGGTCGTCAGGAGCTGGCTGCCCAACCGCGCAGCATCATCGGCGAGGCCGCCAGCGCCGGGATGCAGCGGCAATTTTTGCAGGGCGAGGAGGAAATCGGCTTCGGTCATTGATGCCCACCCTAATCCGCCGCCGCGCGATTGTCGCCGGGCAGCTTGTCGCAGGCCGGGGGCTCACGGGGCACCGCAATGGACAGTGATTGTGCTTGATGATAGCCGCAGCGGCGGGAGGGGGCGTTTGATGCATTCGATTGCTGCATTTCGGATCATTGCACCCTTCATTCTTGGCCTTTGGTTCATCGCCCCTGCTCCAGCGCATGCTGGCGCAGCGGATCGCCTGTGCACGGCGGCGCCGGAAGCCATTGCTGACCGCGATGCGCTCAATCGGGGCGCTGACCATATCGAGGCAGCGATTGCGGCAGGCACCGTGCAGGCGGTCGATCTTGAAATCGATACCCGGCCAGGCACGCCAGCGGCGGACGCCGCGCTTGCGAGAGCGCGTTACTGTATCGCTGCGGCCGAGGCGCTTCGCACCGCGCCATGGGGCAGCCGGGCCGAGGCGCAATATTTTCTGCTGTTCGGCTTGCGCCAGGCAGAGATGGCGCATGATTCTGTGCTCGCCGGGATCGCTGCCTATCGGCTTGGCCTGACGGCCGCGACCACGAGTGTGGCGGGTGGCACGCGCGGGGCGAGGCGATTGCCGGCTGCAGCGCCGCCGGCGGAATCGGCGAGCCCTCCTCCTGCAGAATCCGCTTCTGCCGATCCGTGCGCGATCATCATCGACCCAGGTTTCGTGCGGCTGCCGGTGCGCGGCCAGACGCGCGCCGCCCTGCTCTGTGCGGCAGCAAGGGCGCGGGCGGGGGGCAATGAATCGCTAGCTGCATTGGCCGAGCTGCGGCTGACGCGCGCCTCGCTCGCCGCCGCCGATCGCGCGCCCTTTGCGGCGCAGTCGCTCCGCGAAGAAGCACGCGCCAGCGCGACTGCAGGACTGATCGATGCGGGTCGGATACAAGCCGCAGGACAACGGGCGATGCTGCTCGGACGATTGGCCGAGGTGGCGCTCGATGCGGGGGTGGAGGATCAATCGGCGATCGTCGCTGCGGTGCAGGCGATGCGATCCGCCCAACCGGCAGCGGCCGATACGCTGGCGGCAGCTGCCGCGATAGAAGGCCGGCTGGCGATGGCACGTGGCGACATGATCGCCGCGCGGCGTGATTTTCAGCGCGCGATCTTCATCGAATCGACCCGCCCGCAGCCATTCCGGCTGACCGAATGGCTGCTTTACCTCGCCCGCGCCGAGCCAGCGCGGCACGCCGAGTTGGTGACCGCTGCCTATCGCACGCTGCAATCGGTGCGCCCGTTGCTGCCCGCGACCGATCCGTTGACCGAGGAATCGACCTTCGCCAACCTGATGCGCCCGGTGTTCGAGGCTGCTGTCGCGGTCGAGCTCGGGCGCCCCGCCGGTACCGATCCAGTCGCCCAGATCGATGCGCTGCAACAGATTGTCGAGGCGTATCGCGAGGCCGAATTGCAGAATGCCTTCGGCTCGAACTGCGTGCCCTCGCGCGATCCAGTGCGGCCGGCATCGCTGACGGGCGGCGAGACATTGCTCTATCCAATCCTGCTCGATGACAGGGTAGAGCTGATCGTGTCGACCGGCGCTGGCGCCAATGCGCATTATGAACGCCTGCCGATCGGCGAGCGCGCCGGGCGGCGCGAGGTGGCACGGCTCGTCACCGATCTTGTCGCCTCGATGAGCGAGGGCGGCGGCGATGCCTGGCGCGAACCGGCAGCGCGGCTGTACCAGCTGCTGATTGCGCCGATCGAGGGCCGGCTGACGCCCGGCGGCACGCTGGTGATCGTGCCCGATGGACCGTTGCGCGCCTTGCCCTTTGCGGCCCTTGTCGATGCAGAGGGCAAATATCTGATCGAGCGCACGCGGCTGTCGATCGCGCCGGCGCTTGCCTATTCGCAACCGGGCCGCCCGCGCGGCGATCGCAAGCTCGATATCGTCGCCGCCGCGCTCGAGCGCGAGGTCGCGCTGCCGGCGGGCACTTTCCCGAAGCTGGATGGCACGCATGACGAAGCCCAGGCCGCAGTTGGCCCCGGGGGCAAGGTGATCGAGAATTTCCATGAGGCCGATCTGCGCACCGCTCTTGGCCAGGGGCATGTCGATGTGTTGCATCTGGCAACGCATGCCGCGTTCAACGGCCGGTCCGATCGGTCATTCATCGTCGCCAATGACGAGGCGATCCCGATCGCCGATTTGCGCGGGCTGATCCAGAATGGCCGTGGACGGGGCGATGAATTGCTGTTGCTGGTGCTCAGCGCCTGCGAAACCGCCGTCGGTGACGATCAGGCGAGCATGGGGCTGGCAGGGGCGGCGGTGCAATCTGGCGCCGAAAGCGCGATCGCCTCGCTATGGGAAGTCAACGATGCCGGCACGCTGGCGCTGATGAAGGGCTTCTACACTCGGTATCGCGGCGGCATGGGCCGGGCCGAGGCGCTTCGCGGTGCGCAGCTGGAGCTGATCAAAAGCGGCGGCGATCTTGCCGATCCGCAGATATGGGCGGCCTTCACGCTGCTGGGCGGCTGGCGATGAAGCGCGCGTTGATCGCTGCACTCGCGGCTGCCGCTTGCTGGCAAGCGCCCGCCCTCGCCCAAAACGCGCCGGCCCCCTCACCGACGATCGTGCCCGATACCGCGCCCGATCGCGCAACCGCGACGACGGCGTTGCAAGCAAATGGCGTCACGACGATCGATGGCGGGACGCGGATCGGCGCCAATCTGTTTCACAGCTTTCAGGCATTCTCGCTTGGCACCGGCGAACTCGCCGTCTGGCTGCGATCGGCCAATGACGGCGCGACGATCCGCAATGTCGTCTCACGCGTCACCGGCGGGGCGCCGTCGGCCATCGATGGCACACTGACAAGCCAGGGCCTGCCCAACGCCGATTTCTTCTTCATCAATCCAGCCGGCATCGCCTTTGGCGCCAATGCGCAGGTGCTGGTGCCCAACGCGGTGCATTTCTCCACTGCCGATGCGCTGAACCTTGCCGATGGCGGGCGCTTTGCAGCGACGACACCGGGCGGATCTGTGCTGACCGTTGCTGCGCCGCAATCCTTTGGCTTTCTGGGCCGGGGTGCGGCGATCACGGTTACCAACAACAGCAGCGGCGCCTTTATCGGCATGAGCGATCGGCTGGCGCTATCCGCCGGTCGGATCGCCATTGTCGACAGCGTGATTACCCCCGGCGCAACCGATCTGGCAGCGGTGGGCACGGGCACTGGCACGCTCCGGATCGCCGATCCAATCGGCTCGCGCTTCGGCAATGGCGCGATCTCGCTGGTCAACAGCTTCGTCGTCGCGTCAGTCGGCGATGTGGCATCGGGCATCACCCGGGTGGCGGGCGATGTGGTGTCGCTGGTGTCGAGCGAACTGTCGAGCACCAACGCCACTGGCCAAGCCGGCGGCGCCCTCTCGATCGGCGCGGGCAGCCTGTTCGTGCGGTCGCAAAGCTATTTCGGGGTCACCGCCGGCGGCAGCGGCCAGATCGGCGCGCTCGCCGTCAATGTCGAGTTGCTTGAAATCGATGACGCGCAGCTTGGATCGCGATCCTTCCGCGACGCGCCGGGCGGGCTGACGACGATCAACGCTGACACCGTCCATATCCTCAATGACGGCCGGATCACCTCGGGTGCCGGCGATCGGCCGGCGGGAACGGGCGGCGATATCAATATCGTCACCCGCCTGTTGTCGCTCGAACGCGGCGGCGCGATCGATTCATCGACAAATGGGCCAGCCGGCGGCGGCATCGTCAGCATCACTGCAACCACCGCCACCATATCCAGCGAAGCCTATATCGACACATCGACCTTCAGCGATGGCGATGCCGGCGCCCTGACGCTGACCGCCGATACGCTGACGCTCGACAATGGCCGGATCTATTCGACTGCCGAGCGCCTGACGAGCGGCGATGCCGGGGTGGTGCAGCTCAATGTCCGGACATTGGCGCTGCGCAATAGCGCGTCGATCACCACGGCGACCTTCGGGTCTGGCGCGGGCGGCCTGGTCGACGTCAATGCCGGCCAACTGAGCATCGATGCGACGAGTGAAATCACCGCCGATACCAGCGGCAGCGGTGACGCTGGCCTGGTCGACATCGCCGCCGGTAGCGCATCGATCGCCGGGCTGATCGCCAGCGAAGCGCTGGCTGGGACAGGCTCGGCAGGCGGAGTTCGCCTTGTTGCCACCGGCGCCCTCACGATTGCGCCGACCGGGCAGATCACCACCTCCACCTTTACCAGTGGCGATGCCGGCCTGGTGCTGATTCAAGCGGCCAGCCTGACGATCGATGGCGGCGCCATCCGATCGGTGGCGAATGATCCAGTCGTTGGCCAATCGGGCGCGATATCGGTGACGGCGCCGGAGATCACGCTGACCAACGGCGCGCAGATCGAAACGAGCTCGGCCAACCCGCTGGCGGCGGGCGAGGTCGATGTGAACGGCACGACAATCCGCGTCGATGGCGCAAATTCGGCGATCACCAGCGAGAATGTGTCGGCACGCGGCGGCTTTGCTGGCTTCGTTTCAGTCAACGCGACCCGGCTCGAGCTGACCAATGGCGGAGCGATTTCAACCAATTCGCTAAATGGCCCTGCCGGCGACATCGGTCTCGAGATCACCCCCGGCGGCACCATCTTGCTGCGCGGGGCGGTGCGCCCGGGCGTGATCACGACGTCCTCGGGCCCGGGGACCGGCGGGCGGATCGTGATCAGCAATCCCTATCTGATCCTGTCCGATGGCGGTGACATTTTGGCGCTTGGCGATTCGGCGGGCGCCAATGTGCAGGTGAAGGCCAATTATTACATCCGCTCTGCCGACAGGCTCAATCTGCTGGCGGTCGACGGCGATCTGCTGGTCGATAGCCAGGTCGGCGATTTGTCGACGGGGTCTGAGCCGATCGATGCCAATTTCCTCGACGCGTCATCGGTGCTGCGTGGCCAGTGCGCGGTGGGCGGGCGCGGCGTGAGCCGATTCAGCACGCGCGTCACGGGCCCTTATGCAGCGGCACCGCCGGTGGCTGGCACGGCGCCAGCGGCAGGTGCCGCGCCGGTCGCTGCGCTGCGCCATGCAATGGCGGATTGCCGGCAGTGAGGGCGCATGTCTGGCGCGCTTTGCCGTTGGGGTGCGTGGCTGCCCTGCTGGCTGCCGTGTCCGCGGCCATGCCAGCCATTGCGCAGGAACGTCCGCCGGGCGATGCCCTGCGCCCGCGCACTGGCCCGCAGGCCGCCACCCCGGCGCTGCCCGATTATGCGGCACCGCCGCCAGGCCCGATCACGCCGCCGCCCGCCGCGACGGTGATTGCGCCCGATGCCGCAGCCGCGCTGGTGAGCTTTAGCGACGTCGTGGTGGTGGCAAATGTCGATGCCGTCGCGGTGCCGAAGGATGGCTGGCGGCCAAGTGCCCCTGTCGAAGGGCAGCCCTCGCTGTCCCTGCCCGGCGAACACGGCTTCGATGCTGCCTGGGTGCGCCAGCAGTTCATCGACAACCGGATGATCGGCGCGCCGGTGTCGATCGACCGCATCACCGCCCTGATCGAAGCGATCAACATCGCCCTGGTGCGCAATGGCTACATCAATTCGGGCGTCCAGCTTGCCGATGCCGCCGATGCCGATGGCGGGGTGCTGCACATCCGCCTCATTTATGGTCGGCTGGGCGGGGCGGGCAGCCAGGTCGCTACGATTGCCTGGGGCCCGCGCGGCGCCAAGGGCCTTAGCGCGGGCTTTGTCCGCCACCGGATGCAATCGACGGCGCGGATCCCGCTCGACGCGGAAGCGATCGAACGCGATTTCCGGCAACTGACCGAGGATCCAGCGATCGCGACCGTCACCGCCGATCTGCGCCCCGGGACGAATCCGGGCGAGGCGGTGCTGGCGATGACGGTCGATCCAGTGCCGCGCGGCGACGTCTACCTCACGGTCGGCAACAGCCGCTCACCAGCGATTGGCGGCCAGCGCGGAGCGATTGGCGGCACGCTGCGCAATGTCGTCTTTCCAGGTGACGTGCTGACCGGCGAGGTGGGGTTGACGGCAGGACGTCCCGATGTGGTCGAAGCCTATACCACGCCCTTCCTCTCCCCCGCGACGACGGCGACGCTGCGGGTCAGCTATAGCGATGCAGCGGTGGTCGACCGCCCCCTGCTCCCGCTCGATATCCGGGCGCGCGAATGGTCGGTCGAAGCGGGGATTACCCAGCGCCTGTTCGCGTCGCCGCTGCTGCCCGCTGGCCCCGGCAAATGGCGCGCGGCAAGTTCGCTGTCGCTCGGCCTGCGCGCGCTCCACCGGCAGACTCGCAGCTTTCTGCTTGGCCAGCCCTTTTCGTTCAGCCCCGGATCGGTAGCGGGCCGCGCCGAATATAGCGCCTTGCGGCTGACCGCCGACTGGATCGAGCGCGGCACCCGCCACGTGACCGCGCTGTCGGCAACGATCACGCAAGGGCTTGAGGGCACGCGGAGCGATGTGGCTGGCATCGCCCGGCCAGACCCAAGCTTCCGCATCGTCCAGATCGATTTCAGCCACGCCTACCGGATCGACAGCCACGGGCTTGAATTGCGCGCGCGCGCCACTGGCCAGATCGCCGACGGCATCCTTTATTCGGGCGAGCGCCTCTCGGCCGGCGGCGCCTATAGCGTGCGCGGCTACCGCGAGACCTTGCTGCTGGCCGATAGCGGCGCGACCGGCTCGATCGAACTCGCCCGGCGTTTCAGCCTGACAGGCGGCCGGGCGGGATCGAATGATTTCGATCCAGGCGCCTTTTCTGCATCGATATTCGCCGATGGCGCCGTGCTCAGAAACCAGGCCGATCCGCCCCCCGGCGCCGATTGGCTGGCGAGCGTTGGCGCCGGGCTGGCCTGGATCCCATCGAACGGGCTGAGCGCCCAGGTCAGCTATGGCTATGCGATCAACCCCGCACCGCAGATCACCAACCCCGATCTGCAGGATCGCGGCATCAGCTTTTCGGCAACGCTGCACCCGTTATTGCTGTTGCGCGGGTCGCGTTGATGCCCGGCAAGGGTTCATTTCGGTCAAACTGAAACGTCATTGCGAGCGCAGCGAATCAATCCAGTCCGGCGTTGTAGATTGCTTCGCTGCGCTCGCAATGACGGGTGCTCCAATCCAGGTGAAGACAACTCTGAATCGATACCTGTTAAAACCAAGGCGCGCCGGCTACCGATGCGGATTGGCACGACATCGTCGCCCAGCCCTTTTCGACGAGATATTGCGCGTTGACGGGATTGGTCTTGCACCGCAGATCGCGGTGGCCATCGGCATAGAAATTGATCCTGACCGAAACATCGAGTGGCTTGCCGGCAATCGCCGCTGTCGCTGCAGCGAAATCCTTGAACCGGGCGCATCCCTGGTCGCTGCCTTCGCAGTTCCAGCCAACCATCGGATAGCTGAAATAGACCCCCCGCACCGATCCGCCTGGCAGATCGATGATCTCGTCGCTGCGCTCGATCGCGACGAGCCCTGGGTGGACGATGCAGCGCGAACCCAATTCGCATTGCTTTGCCGTGTCGGCATCACGCGTGAAGACGGGTTTGACGGTGGCGGCATAGGCAAAGCCCGGCCCGCCCTGAAACGGCGTGAGCACTGCCTTCATCAGGACGTCGCCTGCCTGGGTGGTGGTGTTGATCATCGCCACCCGCATCGCCATCGTCAAAACCGCCTTGTCTCCTTCGCCATCGCGGTAGAGGATCACCTGTTCGGGCCGCTGGACGACGATCGTCGATCCCTGGATTGCATAGAATACATTGATGATCGCGAGCACGGCGGACAGCAGAAAGCCCGATTGTGCCAGCGACATCACCTGTTTCGCGCGCCTGCGCCTTCGAACGGCTCTGCGCACCTTCGACACTGGTAGGGCCGATTTGGCAGCGGGCGGCGTCGGTGGGGGCGCGGCCTCTTCCGGCGGCGCAGCAGGCTCTGTCAAGCGGTCTTCCCCCCGAATACAATCGATTGCCCCGATACTGCTCCCGGCGTAATGAAGCGCGCAGGTTCCGTCGAGGGGGAGAAGCGGGGATGCGCGCCAGGATCAGGATCGTTGCTGCAGTTGCGGCCTTGGTGCCGGTATTTGCGGCCGCGCCTTTGCTTGCACAGGCATTCCCGATCACGATGGTCCAGTTCGACGGTGCCGCAGGGCAGACCGTGCAGCTCAAGGAGCCGAAAGCGGTCGTCTACGGCGCAGACGATATGCCGCTCTACCAGGGGACGCGTGATTTCATCCTGAAATCATCGGGCAGCACCGATGGCGCGGTGCTTGCGTGGGATATCGCCCGCCAAAAGGTGCGGATCAGCCCCGCCGGCAAGCCCCAGCACTGGCTTTCCTGCGCCGATCTGCAACCGATGACGGTCGCGTGTTCGACATCGCTCAGGATTTCGGGTGACGGCGCGCTCGTGATCGGCGGCACCAACGGCAAGCCCAAGCGCGGCATCGAAGCCAAGCCGCTCGATCCCGGCATCCGCAGCCGCCTGCCCGATTGCCCCGGCGATCCGCGCTGCCCTTGATCACCCTTCGACCCAGGCAGAGCGTTCAATAAACCACCACGCTGCGAATGCTGATCCCGGCGTGCATCAGATCGAAGCCCGTGTTGATCTCGTCGAGGCTCAGCTCATGGGTGATCATTGGGTCGATCTCGATCTTGCCGTTCATATACCAGTCGATGATCTTGGGCACATCGGTGCGCCCCTTCGCGCCGCCAAAGGCGGTGCCGCGCCAGTTGCGGCCAGTGACGAGCTGGAAGGGCCGCGTGCTGATTTCCTTGCCCGCTTCAGCCACGCCGATGATGATCGAGGTGCCCCAGCCGCGATGGCAAGCCTCCAGCGCCTGGCGCATCACATCGGTGTTGCCAGTGCAATCGAAGGTGTAATCCGCGCCGCCATCGGTAAGCGCGACGAGATGGGCGACCAGATCGCCCTCCACCTGCTTGGGGTTGACGAAATGGGTCATGCCGAACCGCCTGCCCCATTGCTCGCGCGCTGGATTGATATCGACACCGATGATCAGTCTGGCGCCGGCCATCCGCGCGCCCTGCAGCACATTCAAGCCAATCCCGCCCAGCCCGAAAACGATCACAGTGTCGCCGACCTGCACCTTGGCGGTATTGACGACCGCGCCGACCCCCGTCGTTACCCCGCAACCGACATAGCAGCTCGATTTGAACGGGGCGTCCTCGCGGATTTTCGCAACCGCGATTTCGGGCAGCACCGTGAAGTTGGAGAAGGTCGAGCAGCCCATATAGTGAAAGATCGGCTGCCCCTTATAGCTGAAGCGGGTGGTGCCGTCGGGCATCAGCCCCTTGCCCTGCGTCGCCCGGATCGCGGTGCACAAATTGGTCTTGCCGCTCAGGCAGCTTTTGCACTGGCGGCATTCGGGTGTGTAGAGCGGGATCACATGATCGCCGGGCTTGACCGACGTGACGCCTAGACCGATTTCGCGCACCACGCCGGCGCCCTCATGGCCAAGCACGCTTGGAAACAGCCCCTCGCTGTCGAGCCCGTCGAGCGTATAGGCATCGGTGTGGCAAATGCCTGTCGCCATGATCTCGACAAGCACCTCCCCCGCCTTTGGCCCTTCCAGATCGAGCTCGACGATTTCGAGCGGTTTTCTGGCCTCGAAGGCGACGGCGGCACGGGTTTTCATGATCTGGATACTCCGGGACAGGACAAGCGCGTTTTGTCGAACAATGCCGCTGTTGCAAGCGCTAGCGTCAGCGAGCGAAGCGACCGGTGGCGCGGATCAGTTGATCGAGAATACCGGGCTCAGAATAAGCATGGCCGGCGCCTTCGATCAGGTGAAACGCTGCCTCTGGCCAGGCGGCGTGGAGCGCAAAGGCATAGCGTGCCGGGCACGGCATATCATAGCGTCCATGCACGATCGTGCCGGGAATGCCGCGCAGCCGCGTCGCATTCCGCAGCAACTGGCCTTCCTCAAGCCAGGCAGCGTTGATGAAATAGTGATTTTCGATCCGCGCGAACGCCAGCGCATAATGGGCATCGTGAAACGGCGCTGCAAATTCGGGATCGGGCAGCAACGTGACCGTCTCGCCCTCCCAGATCGTCCAGGCTTGCGCCGCTGCCAGCTGCGCCGCTGGATCGTCGCCAGTCAGCAGCCGGCGATAGGCAGCCATTGGATCGCCGCGCTCGCCTAGCGGTATGGGTGCCAAGAACCGCGCCCATTTATCCGGAAATATCTCCGAAACACCGAACCGGTAATACCAGTCGAGCTCGGCCTGCGTCGCCATATAAATGCCGCGCAGGATCAACGCGCTTACCCGATCGACATGGGTTTGCGCATAAGCGAGCGCCAAGGTCGATCCCCATGAGCCGCCAAACACCAGCCACTGATCGGCACCCGCCAGCTCTCGCAGCCGTTCGATATCGTCGACCAGATGCCAGGTGGTGTTGGCATCGAGCGACGCGTGCGGCGTTGATCGACCGCAGCCGCGCTGGTCGAACAGCAGCACGTCATACACCGCCGGATCGAACAGCCGCCGGTGATCGGGCGAGCACCCGCCTCCCGGACCGCCGTGCAGGAACACCGCTGGCTTGCCGCCCGGCTGGCCACAGCGCTCATAATAGATGCTATGGCCATCGCCGACATCAAGCATGCCCGATTGATAGGGCTCGATCGGCGGATAGAGCGTGCGCAGCGCGGTCATGATGGCATCCGTCAGTTACTGTCCCGGCCAAGCCTATACCAGCCGACGTCACGCTCAAGCCGGCAGATCGGTGCGCGGCCCGATCCAGGCGGTGGCGACTTGACTTGGACACCCCGCACCGCGACGTCGCGTGCCATGAACCGGCGACGGCCCCTTCTTGTTGTTGCAGCGGCATTCCCCCGCCTGCGCCACGGCGTGAAAACGTGGCATGCGATGCTCGCCTTGCCGGCGCTTCTGGTCGGCTCGCCGCTTGCCGCTCAATCGACCAGCGAGACAGGCGACATCGTCGTCCTTGGCAGCCCGCTCGCTGCACCGCCCGGCACCCCGGCTTATGGATCGGTGGTGATCGACCGCGACCGGCTGACGGGTGACGCATCGGGCAGGATCGAGGATATCCTTGCCGATGTCGCCGGCTTCCAGCAATTCCGGCGATCGGACAGTCGCTCCGCCAATCCCTCTGCGCAGGGCGTGACGCTGCGCGCGCTTGGCGGCAACGCCACCAGCCGAACTTTGGTGCTGCTGGACGGCGTGCCGATCGCCGATCCGTTTTTCGGCTATGTGCCGTTCAATGCCATCGTGCCGGCGCAACTGGGCAGCGCGCGAGTCACCCGGGGCGGCGGATCGGGCGCGTTCGGTGCGGGCGCGGTTGCGGGAACCATCGAGCTGACAAGCGGCGGTCGTCGCGATCTGCCGTTGCTGGCTGCTGGCGCGGCCTATGGCAGTTTCAATGCGCAGACCGCAGATGCCGCGCTTGCACCCGATCTTGGCGCGGGCTTTGCCACGCTGTCCGGGCGGTGGGAACGGAGCGACGGCTTTTTCACCACGCCAGTGGCTGACCGTGTGGCCGCTACCGCGCGCCCCGCCTATCGCGACTGGTCTGTGACGGCGCGCGGCGTTGCGCCGATTGCCGATAACACCGAAATCCAGGCCCGGCTGACCGCCTTTCGCGACGATCGCACGCTCCGCTTCCGCGGCGCCGACAGCCTTTCGGAAGGCGAGGATGCGAGCCTGAGGCTGATCCACCGTGGCGCCTGGCAGATCGACGCGATCGGCTATCTCCAAGCCCGCAACTTTGCCAACAAGGTGATCAGCGCGACCAGTTTTCGGCTGACGCTCGATCAGCGCGCGACGCCGTCGACGGGCCTTGGTGGCAAGATCGAGGTGCGCCCGCCCGTCGGCGGGTATCATGTGCTGCGCTTCGGCGTCGATATGCGCGTTGCCGACGGCCGTTTGTTCGAAGATGCCTATAGCGCCGCCACGGGCGCAGTGACCGCCAGACGCACCGCCGGTGGCAGTACCCGCACCGCCGGGGTATTCATCGAGGATGACTGGACGATTGGCCGGCTCGTGCTGACCGGCGGGGCGCGGATCGATCGCTGGGATATCAGCGACGGCTTCTTCCGCGAATCGGCGCCGGGTGGCACACCGACGACCGACCGCCGCTTCGTCGATCGCAGCGGGACCGAGGCGACAGGGCGGATCGGCGCGCTGTGGCACGCGACCCCGGGCTTAAGCGTGCGTGCTGCCGGCTATACCGGCTTTCGCCTGCCCACGCTCAACGAGCTTTACCGGCCCTTTGTCGTCTTCCCGATCACCACCCAGGCCAATGATGGTCTTGCCCCAGAGCGGTTGCGCGGCGCCGAATTCGGGTTCGACCTTGCGCCGGCAAAGGGGATCAGCATCGCCGCGACGGCCTTCTACAATCGGCTCGACGGGGCGATCGGCAATGTGACGATCGCCCCCAATCTGCGCCAGCGCCAGAATCTGCGCGCGATCGAGGCAAGCGGGATCGAGCTGACCGCCGCCGCCGCGACCGGCGCCTGGTCGCTCAGCGCAAGCTATGCCTCCACAAACAGCCGCGTTCGCGCGATCGGCGCGCTCGATGGCCTGCGTCCAGCGCAAACCCCGCAGCATAGCGCCAGCGCGACGCTCGCCTGGGCGCCCCGCCACGGCCTGTCGCTTTCGGCAACGCTGCGCCATGTCGGCGCCCAGTATGAAGATGATCTCCAGGCCGATGTGTTGCCGCCTGCGACCACGCTCGATGCGGTCGCGCAGATCCCCCTTGGGCGGCATGCAGCGATCGTGCTGCGCGGCGAAAATCTGTTCGACGAAGCCGTCGTCACGCGCAATGCGGGCGGTTCGATCGATCTCGGTACGCCGCGGACCTTGTGGGTCGGCCTCCGCCTGATGCGGTAGAACGAGTATAATCCGTTACCGATGTTTGCTGCCCAAACTGTTCATTTCTTGCTTCCTAGAGTAGGGTCATCTCGGGGAAAAAGGGGTGGGCTTATGAGCGAGAGCGTCTTCGAGTCCGATTTGGCCGAACCAGCGGTCGAGGAAACGCCTGGGCCGGAGGCTTCGGCATCACCCGGCCTTGCCCGGGCTGCCTCACCAGCCGCGCTGGCGACAACGATGGCACTGGCCGCGTGCAGTGGCGGCGGCTCGGGGTCTCCGGTGGCAAGCGCCCCCGTCGCAGCCCCCGTCGTGGTGGTGACGCCGGCGCCTGTCGCAATTTCGGCGATCCAGGCCAGCCGCTTTCTCCAGCAGGCGACGTTCGGCGCCACGCGGGCGGATATCGCGCAAGTCCAGTCACTGGGGTTCGACGCGTGGATCACCGATCAGATCGGGCGCCCGCGCACGCAGCATTGGGATTGGCTCGTCACCAATGGCTATAATGTCGCTGCCAACATCAACAACACCACCGGCTTCGACAATACGGTCTGGCGCCAGATCATCACCGAGCCCGGCCAGCTGCGCCAGCGTGTCGGCATGGCGCTTGCCGAAATCATGGTCGTCGGCATTGACGGCCTGACGCTTCAGTGGCGGCAATTCGCCGCTGCCGCCTGGCTCGACGTGCTGCTCGACAATGCACTGGGCAACTTTCGCACGCTGATGGACCGGATTACCTATAATGCAGCGATGGGCCAATATCTGACCTATCTCAACAACCGCAAGGCGAACCCAGCAACAGGCTCCGTGCCTGACGAGAATTACGCACGCGAGCTGATGCAGCTGTTCACGATCGGGCTGAACCGGCTCAACATGGATGGCACGCTGCAGCTGTCGGGCGGGCAGCCTATCGAGACCTATACGCCGACCGATGTTTCACAAAATGCCCGCGTCTTTACCGGCCTCGTGCTCGATTCGACGGATACGACGACGCCCGATCGGCTGCGTCGCCCGCTGATCATCAATGCGTCGCTGCATGAGACGGGCGCATCGACCGTGCTTGGCACCGCGGTTCCAGCTGGAACCGATGGCGCTGCTGCAATCAGGATCACGCTCGATGCGATCTTCGCGCATCCCAATGTGCCTCCCTTCATCTCGAGGCAGTTGATCCAGCGGCTGGTGACGAGCAACCCAAGCGCTGCCTATGTCGGGCGGGTTGCCGCGATCTTCGCCAACAATGGCTCGGGCGTCCGGGGTGACCTGACCGCAGTCGTCCGCGCGATCCTGCTCGACAGCGAAGCGCGCGCTGACGCCGGCACCAGCGCTGCCACGGGCGGCAAGCTGCGCGAGCCCGTCATCCGCCTTGCCAACTGGGCGCGGGCATTTGGCGCCACCTCGACCAGCGGGCTCTGGCCGATCGGCGACACGTCGAGCTCGAGCACGCGGCTTGCGCAATCTTTTGGCCGCAGCTCGTCGGTGTTCAACTTCTTCCGCCCCGGATATACGCCACCCAACACCGCGATCTCGAGCGCGTCGCTTGTCGCGCCCGAATTTCAGATCACCAACGAGCTGTCGGTCGTCGCCTATATCAACTATATGCAGGGGCTGATCTCGAGCACCACCAACGATGTCCGCGCTGATTATACGGCGATGTTGGCGCTGGCGAGCAACAGCGCCACGCTGGGCGATGAAGTGACATTGCTGCTCGCCGCCGGCCAGTTGAGCTCTGCTGTCGTCGGCGCAATCCGCGCGGCGGTCGATACGATTGCGGTGACGGGCACAACCGGCCCGGCCAACCGAGTCTATGCAGCCGTCCTGCTGACGATGGCGTCGCCCGAATATATCACGCAGCGCTGACCCAGCGCTCACAAGGAGGAGGCCGGCACCATGTCTATATCCGATCAATCGCGCCGCGCTTTCCTGAAGCGAACAGCGGCGTTTGGCCTCGCTGGATCGGCCGCGCCGTTCGTCACCAATCTTGCCGCGATCGGCGAGGCGGCGGCGGCGACGGCGACCGATTACAAGGCGCTGGTCTGCGTATTTTTATATGGCGGCAATGATTATGCAAACACGCTGACGCCCTATGATCAGGCAAGCTACGACCTTTATTTTGCGGCACGCCAGAACCTTGCCTATACCCGCGCGTCGCTCGCGCCGACGGTGCTCACGCCCTCGACTCCGCTGCCTGGCGGTCGCGTCTATGCCTTGGCGCCGACGCTGTCGCCGCTGCTGCCAGTGTTCGATGCGGGCCGGATGGCGGTCATCCTCAATGTCGGCACCCTCGTCGAGCCGACCACCAAGGCGCAATATACCGCCAACTCGGTCCGGCTTCCGCCAAAATTGTTCAGCCACAACGACCAGCAAAGCTATTGGCAGGCGAGCAGCCCCGAAGGCGCCTCTTCGGGATGGGGCGGGCGGATCGGCGATCTCGTCCAGAGTGGCAACGGCACCTCGACCGTCACCTGCATCAACGCGAGCGGCAACGCGGTTTTCGTGACTGGCCGCACGGCAATCCAATATTCGGTGAGCAGCACCGGCCCAATCGCGCTGCTCAACAACGGGGCCACGCTGTTTGGATCGAGCGCCGCTGCAAGCACGCTGCGAACGCTGATGACGATCACCAACGCCAATATTCTGGCCAACGAGCACGCGACCGTGAGCAGGCGCGCGCTCGACACCTATGCGCAGGTCAACACCGCGCTGGGCAGCGCGCCGGTCACCAATTTCTCGCTGTTTCCAGCCGGCAACTCGCTGGCCAGCCAGCTCCAGATCGTTGCACGGCTGATATCGGTGAGCCAGGAGCTGGGCGCCAAGCGGCAGGTGTTCTTCGTTTCGCTCGGCGGCTTTGATCTCCACGATAACCTCGTCGCGCAGCATCCCGGGCTTCTCAGCACCGTCGCGACCGCCATCCGGGCGTTCTACGATACAACGGTATCGCTCGGCATTGCCGACAGGGTGACGACCTTCACCGCATCCGATTTCGGCCGCACGCTGCAATCGAACGATGATGGATCGGATCATGGCTGGGGCAGCATGCATTTCGTCGTCGGCGGCGCCGTGAACGGTCGCCGATTCTACGGCACGCCGCCTGCGATCGGCAACAATACCCCCGACGATGTCGGCCAGGGACGATTGCTGCCGACAATCTCGGTCGATCAATATGCATCGACGATGGCGAGCTGGTTCGGAGTAAGTGCAACAAATATGCCCACCGTCCTGCCCAACATCGGCAACTATCCGCCTGCGACGCGCAATCTCGGCTTTGTTTGATTGACGTTTTGGCGGACGAGCGGCTGCCTGTTCGATCCAGTCTGGCAAATGACCGGGCTAGAGCAGAATGACTTTGGGTTGACTCACCACCCAAACCGTTCGTGTCGAGCGAAGTCGAGACACCCTGCGTAGCGCTTGGGGCATGTTTCTCGACGCAGCCTGTCCTTGGGATCGGCGAAGCCGATACCCGGGGGCTCGAAACGAACGGGTCAGGGTAAAGTCATCGCACCTTAGCGATCGTCGCGGTCGCGACGGCGACGGTTGCCCTCGCCGCTGCGCTGCGCCGGCGTATAGGGCAGCTCGCCGAGTTTCAGCGCGCCGTGACGATCAGGATCGAGCAGCGTGAAGCGCCGCACCGCCGCCTGGCGCGACTCATAAGCGGTAATCGTCCCATCCAGATTGATATCCATCGAGGTGACAGGCTCGGGGATATTGATCAGCCCATAGCGCCCAGCGCCAAGGATCGGCAGATCATCGGTTCGCCGGGCCGGCGCCTGCCCGCCGCCGTCCTGCCCGGCACCACTGCCGCTGCCGCCGGCGATCCGCCGAAGGCCGTCATCGCCGACGCTGCGTCGTCCGCCGCGCCCGCCTCTCGGCCGGCCGCCGGGGCCTAACCCGCCAAAACTGCCATCGCCTGCCGCGACCTCGGGCAGGACATCCCGCTCGTATCGCGCAATTTCTGGAGGATCGATGGCGCCGTCATGATTGATATCGAGGATCGCAAAAAAGCGATCGAAATCGGCGGAAAACTCGGTCCGGTCGATCTTCCCGTCATGATCGGTATCGGCCTGCGCAAACCAGGTGACGCTTGGATAAGGCGTGCCGGGCTCGGCGCGAAAGGGCTGGCCGGCGGGAGAGACAAACAGCTGGCCTCGCGGACCGAGCGACCGCCGGTCGGGACCAGCGACCGGCTCGTCGGGCAAGCCCGGAAAACGATAAAGCGGCTTTTCCGGCGGCGTCGGTTGAACCTGGGCGATCGCGGCTGGGGTAAGTAAAAGGCCGGCGAGAACGATAAGCCTACGCATCAACGATATCCCCTTGCAATCGGCGATCCGCCGACCGGCAACGGCTTCGCCCGCGATCACCACAACGCGAATCAACAACATGATCCTTGCCATGCTCACAGCCGGTTGGCGAGCGCTGCAGCCGGGTCCGATAAGCGCGCCAAAAAAGGGGCCCGCGTTGCCGCGAGCCCCCTTTATCTAGACCGAAAACGCCGATCGGAGATCAGTCGCGATCACCCGTCAGGAATGCCGGCGCGAATTCGGGCGCCGGGCCGTCATCCTTTTCAGCCGAGCGCTCGGGACGCGGGCCGCGACCTTCGCCGCGGGGACCACGATCACCGCCGCCATCACGACGCGGGCCGCGATCACCGCCGCCACCGCCGCCGTCACGACGCCCCTCGCCTCTGGGGCCACGACCGCCATCGCCATCACGGCGTGGGCCGCGATCACCGCGGGGACGATCGCCGCCTTCGCGCGGTTCACGCGCGGGCCGCGTATCTTCCAGCTCGGCACCGGTTTCCTGATCGACGACGCGCATCGACAGGCGCACCTTGCCACGCGGATCGATCTCGAGCACCTTGACCTTGACCAGCTGGCCTTCGCTCAACGCGTCCGATACCTTCTCCACGCGCTCGTTGCGGATTTCGCTGACATGGACGAGGCCGTCCTTGCCGCCCATGAAATTCACGAACGCGCCGAAATCGACGAGGTTGACGACCTTGCCATCATAGACCTTGCCGACTTCGGCTTCTTCGACGATGCCACGGATCCAGGCAATCGCTGCCTCGATCTGGGCAGGATCGGATGACGACACCTTGATGTTGCCTTCGTCGTCGATGTCGACCTTGGCACCCGTCGTCGCGACGATCTCACGGATCACCTTGCCGCCCGTGCCGATCACGTCACGGATCTTGGTCTTGTCGATCGAGATCGTTTCGATGCGCGGTGCGTGGGCCGACAGTTCCTCGCGGGTGTGATCAAGCGCCTTGGCCATCTCACCAAGGATGTGCGCACGGCCTTCCTTGGCCTGTTCGAGCGCCTTGCGCATGATTTCTTCGGTGATGCCGGCGATCTTGATGTCCATCTGCATCGTGGTGATGCCTTCGGACGTGCCCGCGACCTTGAAATCCATGTCGCCGAGATGATCTTCGTCACCCAGAATGTCGCTGAGAACCGCGAAATCCTTGCCTTCAAGGATCAGCCCCATCGCAATGCCCGATACCGGGCGCTTCAATGGCACGCCGGCATCCATCATCGATAGCGAACCGCCGCACACCGTCGCCATTGACGACGAGCCGTTCGACTCGGTGATATCTGACAACACGCGGATCGTGTAGGGGAATTCCTCCATCGTCGGCAGGATCGGGTGCAATGCACGCCAGGCGAGCTTGCCGTGGCCGACTTCGCGACGCCCCGGCGCGCCGAAGCGGCCGACTTCACCGACCGAATAGGGCGGGAAGTTATAATGCAGCAGGAAGCGCTCGTACGACAGGCCGGTCAGCCCGTCGATCATCTGCTCGGCTTCCTTGGTGCCCAAGGTGGTCGTGCAGATCGACTGGGTTTCACCACGGGTGAACAGCGCGGAGCCGTGCGCGCGTGGCAGGAAATGCACCATCGCTTCGATCGGGCGGATCTGCGTCGTCGTGCGACCGTCGATGCGCTGGCCGTCCTTCAGGATGGCACCGCGAACGATTTCAGCTTCCAGCTTCTTCACGAGCTTGCTGGCGGCCATCTGGTCCTGCGGGGTCGCATCGGCAAACGCTGCCTTCGCCTTTGCGCGGGCTTCGTTGAGCATGCCCGAACGCGCCGACTTGTCGGTTACCTTATACGCAGCCGCTATGTCCTTGCCGATCAGCTTCTTGAGCTTGTCCTTGGCAGCCGACAGATCGGCCTGAGCGGCCATTTCCCACGGATCCTTGGCGGCCTGTTCGGCCAGGTCGATGATCGCGCCGGCGGCTTCGCGGCACGCCTTGTGCGCGAACTGAACCGCGCCGAGCATGACGTCTTCGGACAATTCCTTGGCTTCGGATTCGACCATCATCACCGCCGACTGGGTGGCAGCAACGACGAGATCGAGCTCGCCCGACTTGATCTGGTCGAGTGTCGGGTTGAGGATATATTCGCCGTCGACATAGCCGACGCGGCAGCCGCCGATCGGGCCCATGAAGGGCACGCCCGAAATGGTCAGCGCGGCCGATGCCGCGACCATCGCCAGGATATCAGGCTCATTCTCGCCATCAAAGCTGAGCACCTGGCAGATCACGTTGATTTCGTTGTAGAAACCTTCGGGAAACAGTGGGCGGATCGGGCGATCGATCAGGCGGCTGGTCAGCGTTTCCTTTTCGGTCGCACCGCGCTCACGCTTGAAGAAGCCACCGGGGATACGGCCGGCAGCCGAATATTTTTCCTGATAGTGAACGGTGAGCGGGAAGAAATCCTGGCCCTCCTTCACCGATTTGGCGGCGGTTACCGCGCAAAGGACGACGGTTTCGCCAAGCGTCGCCATCACGGCGCCGTCGGCCTGGCGGGCAACGCGGCCCGTTTCCAGCGTGAGGGTCTTGCCGCCCCACTGGATGCTTGCAGTTTTTGTATCGAACATGTGATTTCCTTCAACGCCAACCGCCCAATGCGGTTGGGGCCAATGTGCGGGTTAAGCCGACCCGCGCGGTGTGGGGCTTTGGTTCTGCCCCCAGGAAATTGGCCGAATTGCCGCGTTCCCAATTACGTTGCGTGCATCAACGGAGCTGCAATCGCGATGGCTTTATCCCACGAGATGCCGTCCCGCTGATCGCGGTAGAGTTGATTGTCGCATTCCCAAAGTACAATTTTAGGGCGTTTGCCGGGTGCGCCCCAATTTACATCACACTTGAGTGATGGCCATTCGCCATCGGCATTACGATAATATTTCATATGGACTGGCAGCCAGCCGAAGCTATCGTTACCGGTTTGATCTTCGTTATACGTTTCAACATAGCGCTCGAACGAGTCGCGCGACTGGGATACCCAAACACCCCAGCAAAATGGTTCATCCGCGCCAATTATCGGAATATCCAGCGTAACCCTGATCCAATAGCTGGTCTGATCGTCGCTCTCGCCTTTTGTTGGGCGAATGATGCAAAGATCATCATCGGCTTCCACGCGCAAATCGCGCTCGTCCTCCGGAACCTCGAAGACATGTTCTGGACGATGAAGAGAAAAGGATGGCGATCCGCGATGGACTTTGCCGCAGCAATCGCACCGAAATTCGAACTTGCGTGGCCCGCGTCCTATTCCGAAGAGGCGAGCCACTGTTCGAAGCCTATTTCCGAAGCCCGAGCTTCGCGATCAGATCGGTGTAACGCTGGCCATCGGTGGTGCGGAGATAATCCAGCAGCGAGCGGCGCTTGTTGACCATCATCAGCAGCCCACGGCGCGAGTGATTGTCCTTCTTGTGGCCCTTGAAATGCTCGGTCAGGTTGCGAATGCGCTCAGTGAGGATCGCGACCTGGACTTCGGTGGAACCGGTATCGCCTTCGGCGCGGCCATGTTCCTTGACGAGCGCGTCCTTGCGCTCTGCAGTGATCGTCATTCAATTTTCCTTCGACATCGTCGTTACAGGTTGAAACCGCGCACGACCCGGATTTCCCCGGCTTGAGCCGCCACCAGCGCGACCGGAATATCTTCCAGAATCGCAAAATAGGGGCCATCGTTCACGGCAATCCCGATCAACGCCCGCCCCTGTCGGAGCAGCCCTGCCTGATCGGGGGTGAGGGATAGAGCCGGGATGTCGTCCAGCCCCGCCCTCAACGGCAGAAGTTTGTCTTCAAGTCCGCGCGCATGGCCGAGTTCGGCCAGTTTGTCCAGCGATATCGCCTGCGAAAGGTCGAAGGGACCCGCTTTGGTGCGGCGCAGCATCGTCACGTGCCCAACGGTGCCCAGCGCCAGCGCGATGTCCCGCGCAAGGCTGCGAATATAGGTGCCTTTTGAGACATGCGCTGTGAAGGTGATTTCATTCAACACCCCGTCACCCCGGACTTGTTCCGGGGTCCACTTCTCCTCCAGCGACGACTGTGGTTGTGGCACGGTGGACCCCGGAACAAGTCCGGGGTGACGGGAGAGGGAATGAATCGTGACATGCCTCGGTGCCAGCACCACCTCTTCGCCCGCGCGCGCCAGATCATAGGCCCGCTCGCCATCGACCTTCAGCGCGGAATAAGCGGGTGGCACCTGCTCGATCGACCCGGTGAAGCGCGGCAAGACCGCCTCGACTTGCGCCAAAGTCGGCCGCACATCGCTCTCGGCAATCACCTTGCCCTCAAGATCCAGCGTATCGGTCTGCACGCCGAAGCCGATCGTGAACTCATACACCTTGTCGCTATCCAGCATCCGCCCGGCCAGCTTGGTCGCCTCGCCAATCGCGATCGGTAGCACGCCCGTCGCCAGCGGATCGAGCGTGCCGCCATGCCCGACCTTCCACTTGCCGTAACCGCCGTCGCGCAACGCCCGCTTCACCGCTGACACGCCCTGGGTCGACCCAAGCCCCAGCGGTTTGTCGAGGATGATCCAGCCATGCACGCTGTCAGCCCTCAGCGGCGGCGAGCCGTTCCATGAAATGTTTGCGGCAGAGCGCGACATAGCGTTCGTCGCCGCCGATTTCTGTCTGCGCCCCCTCGACGACCGCCCTGCCCCCGGCATCGACGCGCAAATTCATCGTCGCCTTGCGCCCGCAGTCGCATACCGATTTCAGCTCGACGAGATTGTCCGCGATTGCCAGCAATGCAGCACTTCCAGGGAAGAGCTTGCCGCGAAAATCGGTGCGCAGGCCATAAGCCAGCACCGGAATGCCCCGTTGATCGGCGATTGCCGCCAGCTGCAAGACCTGCGCCTCGCTGAGGAACTGCGCCTCGTCGACAAGCACGCAGGCAATTGGCGCCTGGCGATGCGCCGCGGCAACACAATCCGCGATGTCGGTTGTCGCATCGAACAGGGTGGCGCGCTTTTCCAGCCCGATTCTCGAGGAAATCATGCCATCGATCGACCGCGTATCGATCGCGGCGGTGAACAGCATCGTGCGCATGCCGCGCTCGCGATAGTTGAAATCCGCCTGCAGCAGATTGGTCGATTTGCCCGCGTTCATGCTTGCATAATAGAAATAGAGCTTGGCCATCAGCGCAGCGTCTCGATTGGGAGCGGAGGCTTTGGGCCTGCCTTTCGGACGATCCTCCGATCAAAAGTCACAAATCGATCGGCAGGAGGCGCTGAGGCAAGATGGATCATGTCGGCGAAATCGGCGCCGGCTGCATAACGGTCGAGTGCCCAACCCGCACCCGGAGGTCCAGAGACCAACATCGGCAAGTCGACGATTTCCATCAACGACCGCGCTATTCTCTGTCGGTCCCAATGATAGCCCGATCGCAACACCCATTCCGCTTCCAGCAGGACGCTCGCTGAAAGAGCAAAAGGCGCAGACAGCAGGGCGCGCGCCATCGGAGATTGTACCGGATCGTCATCGACCATGGCCCGCACAATGATATTGGTGTCGATGGCAATGGTCAGATGTCGTCCCTCGGCCGTGCCGCAAACATCCCGTCAACCGCGCGGTCCATCTCTTCGATCGTCACCGGCGGCCCCTCCCATTTGGGGGCGATTTCTCGCAGGCGCGCGAAAATCTCCTCAGTCGTCCGGCCGCTTTTTTGATGCGGTACCGTCAGCAAGACGCCATTGGCGGTGCGCACCACGTTGAGCACCTGCCCCGGCTTCAGGCCCAGCGCATCGCGGACATCCTTGGGGATGACGACCTGGCCTTTGGCCGACAATGTGGTCTTCGCATTCATGCCGGTAAGATGCGTCTTACCTGCCCTCAAGTCAATTGCGGGCTGGTCAGCGTGCGGGTGGCGCGATCGTGCCGAGCCATGCGACAAGCGCTTGCGACAACGCAATCCGCTTGTCCGAAAACGGGTGATCGGTCGGCCAGATGGCACCCGTGGCCTGAGCGTTGCCGGAATCACACACCGCTTTCAGCAAGGCGTCCATGTCGGCTCCCCGCCCTCGCGCAGCGCCATAAATGGCGATCGGTCGCTTGCCATAGGCGATGACCCGGCGGTGCAGATCGAAGCGATCGCCGCCAGTACTGATCTCTCGCGTCAAGGCCGCCTCGCTCGTCCCGCTCAGCGGCGGCAGATCGCCGACCGCCATTTCATGCCATGCCTTGCGCCCTTGCTCGGTCTTGAGGGCGCGCGCGGTGCTGCTGATGTCCCAGGCGTCGATGAGGAACAACCCGATCACGCTGGCATCGTCGGCGGCGGCGTCGGTGGCCATGAAGCCGCCCATGCTGTGCCCCGCCAGCGCAATCCGGCCGGTATCGATGTGATATTTTGCCGCAACCTTGGGGTCATGCAGATAGGCGATTGCCGCGTGGGCATCATCGGCGGCGCTGCCGAACGAGAATGCCCCCGGGCTTCCCCATGAACCGCGATAATGCATCGTCAGCACATTCCACCCGTTCCGCCGCGCCGCCTGGGCGAGATCGAGATTCTGCTCGTTACCGGGAAAGCCGTGGAACAGGATCAGCGTCGGATGCGGCGTCGCCCCGGACGCGGTATAGATCAGCGCGTTCATCGCCCCGTTTTTGACGGGCAGCACGAACGCATCATTGGCAGCGGGCAGGGTGACATCGGGCGCTGGATCGGTGATCGCGGGCGACCCCGTCTGCGCCATGGCTGGCGAAGCCAGCAGCAACGCCATTGCCGACAACAGCTTGATCATGATGTCTTCCCCCATATAATCTCAGCGCAGTCTAGACCGAATCGTCGTCCTCGCCAGCCAAGTCGCGCGCGACTTTTGGATCGCGTAGCAGCTTGTCGATATGGCTGCCCTCGTCAAAGCTTTCATCCGCGAGGAATTTCAGCTTGGCGGCATATTTGGTGTTCACCCGCTGCGCGACTTCGTTCTGCAGATAGGCGGTGTTGGTACGCAGCGCCTTCAGCACCACGTCCTCGTTCTTGCCGAGCAATGGCTTCACGAACGCGGTCGCGTGGCGCAGATCGGGCGACATGCGGACTTCGGTGACGGTCACGAGATGCTTGGCCAGCGTCTCGTCATGCACATCCCCGCGCGCCAGAATATCGGACAGCGCATGCCGCACCTGCTCGCCCACGCGGAGCAGGCGGACGGAGCGGGTTTCGGCGGTTTCGACTGGTTTCATAACTCCCCTCCCGCTTGCGGGAGGGGCCGGGGGTGGGCGCCCAGCCTCCTGTGCGACGTTATTGGGGAATGCCCACCCCCCAACCCCCTCCCGCAAGCGGGAGGGGGAGTTTAGTTACAATGTCCGCTCGCGCAGTTCGACTTCGTAGGTTTCCAGGAAATCGCCCGCCTTGATGTCGGTGTGGCTGGCAAAGGTGACGCCGCATTCAAGCCCGGCGCGCACTTCGGGCACATCGTCCTTGAAACGCCGCAGCGACGCGATTTCACCATTATAGATGATCACGTCGTTGCGGGTGATGCGTGCCTTGAGTGCCTTGCGGATATAGCCATCGACCACGAGCAGCCCTGCCGCGCGGCCATGCTTGCCGGCGGGGAAGACCTCGCGAATTTCGGCGCGGCCAACGACGGTTTCGAACGCCTCGGGGCCAAGCTCGCCCGCCATCCCCGCCCTGATGTCGTCGATCAGATCATAGATGATGTCGTAATATTTCAACGCCACCTTCTGCCGCTCGGCAATCTCGCGGGCCTTGGCATTGGCACGGACGTTGAAGCCAATGATCGGCGCACCCGAAGCACCTGCCAACGTGACATCGCTTTCGGTGATGCCGCCGACGCCCGAATGCAGCACCCGGGCACGGATGTCGGCTGTCGAGATCTTGTTGATCGACGCGACGATCGCTTCCACCGAGCCTTGCGTATCGCCCTTGACGACGAGCGGATATTCGATCGCCTGCTTTTCCTTCAGCGCAGAGAACATCATCTCCAGGCTGGCGGGCGCAGAGGTCGTCCGCTTGCTCGTCGCGACGCCCTGGCGATATTCGGCCACTTCGCGCGCGCGCGCCTCGTTTTCCACGACCTGGAGCGGATCGCCCGCCATCGGGATGCCCGACAGACCGAGCACCTCGACCGGCATCGACGGGCCGGCCTCTTTGACCTGACGTCCCTTGTCGTCGATCAGCGCGCGAACCTTGCCGCTTTCGGCACCCACCACGAACACATCGCCAACGCGCAGCGTACCGCGGCTGATGAGGATCGTCGCCACCGGGCCACGCCCCTTGTCGAGCTTGGCCTCGATGACATTGCCCTCGGCCATGCGATCGGGATTGGCCTTCAGCTCCATCAGCTCGGCCTGGATCTGGATCTTCTCGATCAGTTCATCGAGCCCGGTCTTCTTGAGCGCCGAGACTTCAACGTCCTGCACATCGCCCGACATTTCCTCGACGATCACTTCATATTGCAGCAGCGCCTCACGCACTTTTTGCGCGTTCGCATCGGGCTTGTCGATCTTGTTGATCGCCACGATCATCGGCACGCCCGCCGCCTTGGTGTGGCTGATCGCTTCCACCGTCTGCGGCTTCAGCCCATCATCGGCGGCAACGACGAGCACGACGATATCGGTGACGTTGGCACCGCGCGCGCGCATCTCCGTGAACGCCTCATGCCCCGGCGTGTCGAGGAAGGTGATCTGCGACTTGTCCTTCATCGTCACCTGATAGGCGCCGATATGCTGGGTGATGCCGCCAGCTTCGCCGCGCACCACATCGGTGCCACGCAGGGCATCGAGCAGGCTCGTCTTGCCGTGATCGACATGGCCCATGATCGTCACGACCGGCGGCCGCGGCAACAGGTGATCGTCGATATCCTCGTCATGATCGATCGCGATATCGATATCCGAATCGCTGACGCGCTGGATGTTGTGGCCGAATTCGGTCACCAGCAGTTCAGCGGTGTCCTGGTCGATCGTCTGCGTCATGGTGACGGGCATGCCCATCTTGAACAGCGTCTTGACCAGATCGGCACCCTTTTCGGCCATGCGATTGGCGAGTTCTTGGACGGTGATCGCCTCTGGCACCACGACATCGCGAACCTGCTTGGCCTGGGCTTCGCGCGGCCCGCCGAAATGGCGCTTTTCCTTTTCGCGCGCGCGCTTCAGCGCCGCGAGCGAGCGGGCACGGGCGCCGTCGCCGTCGTTGAGCGCACGGTTGACCGTGAGCTTGCCCGATTGGCGGCGATCATCGACGCCCTTGCGATCGCGCGCCGGGCGCGCTGGCGGTTCGGCCGGACGCTTCGATCCAGGCGCTGATGCCGCGCCGGCATTCGCCGATGGCGCGCTCGATGGCGTGGCCGACTGGGCAGCGCCATTCTGGGCGTCCGCTTCGGGTTCGGGCTTGCGCACGGGCTGCGGCCGTTCGGGACGGGGCACCGGCGTGAACCGACGCGGCGCCGGCATGCTTTCATCCAGCGCCAGCTCCATTGGATTGGCGGCGGGGGCGGCCTGCTGTTCGACGGGCGCGGACGCGGGCGCAGCGACATCGGCTTGCGGCGCAGCTTCGGGTTCGGGCTCGGGTTGAGCTGGGGCGTTGCGCGCCTCTTCGGCGCGGCGGCGATCTTCGTCGGCAGCATCGCGCGCCTCCCGGTCTTCGCGGTCTTCGCGTCGACGCGCTTCCTCCAGCGCGTTCATCCGCGCCTCATCGGCCTCGCGCAGCAGCTTGGACTGGAGTTCCTGGCGCGAGAGCAGGCTGTCGCCAGCCTTGCGCGCTGCGCTCTGCGGCGGTGCGGCGGGCGCCGGCTCAGGGGCAGCGACGACAGGCGCTGTGACGGGCATCTCTTCCTGGACGACGGGCTCGGCCTCGCCCGGCCGTCGCAGCACGCGGCGGCTCTTAACCTCAACGACCACGGTGTTCGAGCGGCCATGGCTGAAGCTTTGCTTCACCTTGCCGGTTTCGACAGTGCGCTTGATACCCAGTGGCGCGCGCATGCCCAGCTTCGGCTTTTCGTTGTCAGTATCGCTCATCAGGTCGCTCAAAGTCCTCAAGATAATCCGGTCGGCACGTCATCGGTTTGACCCGAACTGGAATCGTCGTCCGGGATGTCGCCCGGAAAACCAAACGCCGATGCGCCCTGCGATGCCGTTTCGCAAGGCGCGCTGCTCTGCTCGGGTCCGATAAAGTGCAGCCAGCGATCAAGCGCCTCGCTCAATCGCCGGGCAGCGCCGGGGTCGGTCAACCCGATATGTACCACGTTTTCGCGGCCAAGCGCCACGGACAATATAGGACGGGCAACGGGCAGTACCAGCCCGCGCAGGCCCCCGCCTTCCTCATCACGCCCCACGCGCCACGCCTGATCGAGCTTGCGCGTGCCGTCTGCACCCGCGTCGCTGGCATGCAGCAGCAGGTGGAGCTTGCCCGAGCGCGCGGCCTTTTCGATCCGTTCATTGCCGATCACGACCGTGCCGGCACGCGATTCGAGGCCTAGCCGATCGAGCACCGCCTTCTCCAGCGCCGCCTCGATCATCGCCGGCAAAGCGGCGGGCACGGCAAATTCGCCGGTCTTGAAGGCGCGCGCCAACGCCCCCTTGAGCTTGCCCTTGGCGATCGCGGTTTCGAGGCTGACTCGCGGCACGCCAATCCACGCCCCCCGCCCCGGCGCCTTGGCACGGACATCGGGATGGACAGTGCCATCGGGGCCAAGCGCAAGCCGCACCAGATTGGCACGCGAGGCGCGATCGCCCGAGAGGATGCAGCGCCGGATGGGATCGGCAGCAGTCATGCAGCTGCCCTCCGCCTAAAAAGACCGTCATGCTGAACTTGTTTCAGCATCCAGCACGCCACCAACCCAGCCAGGACTCGTGGCGAGATGGACCCTGAAACAAGTTCAGGGTGACGGCGGTGTTGGTGAAACCCTAGCGTCTCATCGTTGGGGAGCCGCATGCGCGTCCTCCCTGGATAAAGCGGGCGGTGGCGCAGGAGCATCGCGGTCGACGATCAATTGCCCACCCGCGCCGTAATTCTCCGTCGACACCTCCTCGATGACGATCTGCACCGCCGCCGGGTTCTTGCCGAGGCGCGCGACCAGGCTTGCGGTCACGTCGGCGACGATCCCGGCCTTCTGGTCGCGGGTCGCGGACCCCGAGATGCGGATGCTGACAAACGGCATCAGGTGTCTTCGCCCTCAGCCGCTGCGGCAGGCGCTGGCGCATCCCCGGACGCCGGCTCATCCTCGAACCAGTGGGCGCGCGCGGCCATGATGATCTCGTTGCCCTGTTCCTCGCTAAGGCCATATTCGGCGAGCACGCCGCCCTTGTCTTCGGCGCGGGCATCGGTGCGCTTAGCGTCGCTGTCGGCGCGGCGGCGCGGCTCCTGGCGCTTCTTCTGGACGAGTTCGTCGGTGGCCAGATCGGCGAGATCGTCGAGCGTCTTGATGCCCGCCTTGCCAAGCGTGACGAGCATCGCCTCGTTCAGATGCGGCATGCCGGCAAGCGCATCCTCGACGCCGAGTTCGCGGCGCAAGCTACGGTTGGCTTCTTCGCGGCGCTCAAGCGCTTCGGTTGCGCGATTCTGCAACTCGGCTGCAAGATCGTCATCGAAACCCTCGATCGAGGCGATTTCATCGACTTCGACATAGGCGACCTCTTCGAGCGCGCCAAAGCCCTCGGCCACCAGCAGCTGCGCCAGCGTTTCGTCGACGTCGAGCTCGTTCTGGAACATTTCCGAACGCTCGACGAATTCCTTCTGGCGCTTCTCCGACGCATCGGCCTCGGTCAGGATGTCGATCGCCTTGCCCGTCAACTGGCTGGCGAGCCGCACATTCTGGCCACGACGACCAATTGCGAGGCTGAGCTGATCATCGGGAACGACGACCTCGATCCGGTCCTCTTCCTCGTCGATCACGACGCGCGACACGCTGGCGGGCTGGAGCGCGTTGACGACGAAGGTCGCGGTGTCGGGCGACCAGGGGATGATGTCGATTTTCTCGCCCTGCATTTCCTGCACGACCGCCTGAACGCGCGACCCCTTCATGCCGACGCAGGCGCCGACTGGATCGATGCTCGAATCGTGCGAGATGACGCCGATCTTGGCACGCGACCCGGGATCACGCGCAGCCGCCTTGATCTCAATGATGCCGTCGTAAATCTCGGGCACTTCCTGCGCGAACAGCTTCTTCATGAAATCGGGGTGGGCGCGGCTGAGGAAGATCTGCGGGCCGCGATTCTCACGGCGAACGTTGAGGATCAGCGAGCGGATGCGATCATTCACGCGCACCACTTCGCGCGGGATCTGCGCATCGCGGCGGATAACGCCTTCGGCCCGGCCCAGATCGACGACGACATGGCCGAACTCGACGCGCTTGACGACGCCGGTGATGATCTCGCCCATCCGGTCCTTGAATTCCTCGAACTGGCGCTCGCGCTCGGCATCGCGGACCTTCTGGAAGATCACCTGCTTGGCGGCCTGCGCGGCAATGCGACCAAATTCGATCGGCGGCAGCGGATCGACGATATAGTCGCCGACGACGGCGCCTGCCTGAAGCTTCTGCGCTTCCTTCAAATTGACCTGCTTGAAATAATCATCGACCGCCTCGACCACCTCGACGACGCGCCACAACCGCAGATCGCCAGATTGCGGGTCGAGCTTGGCGCGGATGTCGTTCTCGGCGCCGTAGCGGGCGCGGGCGGCGCGCTGGATCGCGTCCTCCATCGCCTCGATCACGATGGCGCGATCGATCAGCTTTTCCTTGGCGACGGCATCCGCGATCGCGATCAGCTCGGCCCTGTTGGCGGAGACGGGGTTGGCGGAGGCGGCAGCGCCGGGGGCAATGGCCATGGGTATCAGTCCTGTTCTTGCGTGTCTTGATCGGCCAGGTCGGCCGCGGGTTCAACAATATCGTCTTCGAATTCATCCGCACCGGCGGTGGAGAGCGGCGCGGTTGCCGCCAACAGCCGGTCGGTAAACAGCAATTTGGCGTCAGCAACCTGATCGAAGCCGATCGTCATCGCTTGATGCTTCTTCACATCGATCGTGATCCGGTCACCCTCGGCACCGACAAGATTGCCCGTCAGCTGCTTGCGGCCATCGATCGGCGCGGTGAGATGAATGCGCGCCTCGTGCCCCGCAAAATCCTGAAAATCGGCGATCCGGGTGAGCGGCCGATCGATCCCCGGCGAGCTGACCTCGAGCCGATAGGCCTCCTTGATCGGGTCGCGACCCTCTGCCTCAAGCGCATCGATCACATCCGAAATGCGGCGCGACAATGCAGCGCAGTCATCGATCGTCAGCTGGCGAGTATCGGGGCGTTCGGCCATCACCTGCAGCGTCTGGTCGCCCGCGCCGCCGAACAGCTTGACGCGCACCAGATCGAAACCGAGCGCGCGCGCCTCCGGCTCGATCAATTGCGTCAATACATGTGCGACATCGGCCAATCAGGCTCTCCAAGACAATCCACCGCGCCGCCGGCCCCGGTGGGGTCCAGCCTCTGCAGCGTTACCGATGTAGAGAAAGCGCGAATAGCGATATAGGCTGAAGTGATTATGCTGGCAAGCATCCAAGCGCGCCGACGCGCGTTGGCCCGGAAACCAAGTAACTGTGGAGAGAATGATGCGCCTGTTCCTGTTCGCGCCGATGCTGGTGATGGCCTGTGCCGGCAATGCTGCGCCAAATGCGGCGCAGCAGGCGGGCGTCAAGCCCTTCACCGAAACAGTGATCGCTGATTTCGATGCGCCCTGGGCGATGACTTTCCTCTCCGATGGCCGGATGCTCGTCACCGAAAAGGACGGGCGGCTGATGCTGCTGTCCAAGGATGCCAAGGAGCGATCGGTCGTGAGCGGCACCTTGCCGGTCGACAGCGCCGGGCAAGGCGGGCTGATGGATGTCGTGCTCGCCCCTGGCTTTGCGACCAATCACCTCGTCTATTTCAGCTTTTCGGAGGGCGGCGCGGGCGGCAAGGGCGTCGTGCTGGCACGTGGTGCGCTTGTGGTGCAACAGGTCGAGTGCATCCGCGCGCCCTGCCCGCCGGTCGCGAAACTCGAGCATGTGGAAATCCTGTTCCGCGCGCATCCGCTGGTGCCGGGCAATGGCCATTATTCGGGCCGGATCGCGTTTTCGCCCGATGGGAAATATCTGTTCTTCACCAATGGCGAGCGCCAGAAATTCGATCCGGCGCAAGACCCCAAATCCTCGCTCGGCAAGGTGCTGAGGCTCACGGTGGACGGCAAGCCCGCACCTGGTAATCCGCTCGCCGCCAAGGGCTTCGCGCCCGAAATCTGGTCCTATGGCCACCGCAATCTGCTCGGCATGGCCTTCGACAAGGAGGGGCGGTTGTGGGAACAGGAGATGGGGCCAATGGGCGGCGACGAGGTCAATCTGATCAAGCCCGGTCTCAATTATGGCTGGCCGCGCGTGTCGAACGGCAGCCATTATGACGGGCGCGACATCCCCGATCATGCGCCGGGCGATGGCTATGAGCCGCCCAAGGTCTGGTGGAATCCCGTGATCTCGCCCGCAGGACTGATGATCTATTCGGGCGCGTTGTTTCCGCAGTGGCGCGGCGATGCCTTTATCGGCGGGTTATCGAGCGAGGCGCTGGTCCGCGTCGACCTCGATGGCGACACCGCGCGCAAGGGCGATCAATGGGAAATGGGCGCGCGCATTCGCGAAGTCGAGCAAGGCCCGGACGGCGCGATCTATCTGCTCGAAGATGGCGGTCGTGGCGCGAAGGGGCGGTTGATCCGGCTTGCGCCCAAAAAGCCTTGAGAGAGTTAACGCGATCGCTCAATCGCGCGGCGGCACCGGCACGGTATAATTGAGCCCCAATCGTCCGCCATCGGGATAGATGGTCTGCCCGGTGATGTATGACGAGTCATCACAGGCGAGGAACACCGCCACGCTCGCCACTTCTTCGGGTGCGCCGGTGCGGCCCATCGGGGTGCGGCTGAGGATGCGGTCCTCGGCGGCCCGATCGGTCATGATCGCGCGCGCGAGATCGGTCAGGATCGTCCCCGGCCCGATCGCATTGACCCGGATGCCGCGCGGCGCGAGCGACAGCGCGGAGACATTGGTCAGCTGCTTCAGCGCGCCCTTTGATACGACATAAGGTATCTGGTTGGGGATCGCGAGCACGGCATTGACCGACGACATGTTGATGATCACGCCCCCCGCCGGCATCAGCCGCGCTGCATGCTGGGTGCCGAACAAGGCCGCCTTGAGGTTGACCGCAAACACCCGGTCGAAATCCGCCTCGGTCAGGTCGAGCAACTCGGCTGCATGGGTGATGCCGGCATTGTTGACGAGGATATCGAGCCCGCCCCATGTCGCCTCGACCCTGGCGAACAAGGCGTCGATTTCGGCCTTTTTCGAAACATCGGTCGGCATCGCGATCTGGCCGAGATCGTCGGCGACGGATTGCAGGGCAACGGCATCGATATCGGCCAGGATCAGCGCGGCGCCCTCCGCCACAAACGCCTCTGCAATCGCCTTGCCAATGCCGTTTGCCGCCCCCGTTACCACGGCGCGCTTGCCCTCGAGTCGTTTCATCTCACGCCATCCTTCGCTTGACCAAACCCGCCGCCGCCGGGCGTTTCGATCACAAAAACATCGCCCGCGGCCATCTCCACGCTCTCAGTCGAGCCAACGGCTTCGGTGGTGCCATCTGAGCGGCACACGCTGTTGATGCCCAATTCCCCCGCGCCGCCGCCGTCAACGCCGAAGGGCGGCACGCGCCGTCGGTTCGACAGGATCGTTGCCGTCATTGGTTCCAGAAACCGGACGCGCCGGCGCACGCCGTCGCCGCCCTTGTGCCGCCCCGCCCCGCCCGAGCCAGCGCGCACCTCAAACGCTTCGAGCAGCACTGGGAATCGCCATTCGAGGATTTCGGGATCGGTGATGCGGCTGTTGGTCATGTGGGTGTGGACCGCCGATGTGCCGTCGAAATCGGGGCCGGCGCCGGCACCGCCGCAAATGGTTTCATAATATTGGTGGCGATCATTGCCGAAGGTGAAGTTGTTCATCGTCCCCTGCGCCGCTGCCATCGTCCCCGTCGCGCCGTAAAGCGCATCGGTGATCACCTGGCTCGTCTCGACATTACCCGCGACCACGGCGGCGGGATAATGCGGCCGCAGCATCGATCCATCGGGGATGACGATATCGATTGGATCGAGGCAGCCATCGTTCATCGGGATCTGCTCGTCGACCAGCGTGCGCATCACATAAAGCACGGCTGCCCGGCAGATCGACGGTGGGGCGTTGAAATTGCTTGGTTGTTCATCGCTGGTGCCGGTGAAATCGATCGTCGCGCGCCGGGCGGCGCGGTCGATCGTGATCGCAACATCGACATGCGAACCGTCGTCGAGCTCGTAGCTGAACCGTCCATCGCTCAGCCGGTCGATCACACGCCGCACGGCCTCTGCTGCATTGTCCTGCACATGGCCCATATAGGCCTGCACCACCCCCAGCCCGAAATGCGCGACCATCTTGTCGATTTCGGCCGCACCCCGCGCGCACGCCGCGATCTGCGCGCGCAGATCGCCGACATTGCGATCGGGATCGCGGGCTGGCCAGCGACCCGCCGCCAGCGCCGCACGGAATGCCGCCTCTCTGAAATCGCCGCGATCGACGATCAGGAAGCTGTCGAACAACACCCCTTCCTCGTCGAGCGAGCGGCTGTCGGGGGGCATCGATCCCGGCGTGCGCCCACCGATATCGGCGTGGTGCCCGCGCGCCGCGACGAAAAAGGTGCACGCACCGCGATCGTCGAACACCGGCATCACCAGCGTCAGATCGGGCAGATGGGTGCCGCCATTATAGGGATTGTTGATCAGATAGGCATCACCCGGCCCCAGCCCCCGGCCGGAGGCGATCGCGGCATCGCGCGCCGCCCGCACGCTATCGCCCATCGATCCCAGGTGAACCGGCATGTGCGGGGCATTGGCGACCAGCCGGCAATCGCTGTCGAACAGCGCGCACGAAAAATCGAGCCGTTCCTTGATGTTGACCGAAAAAGCGGTGTTCTGCAGCGCCTGCCCCATCTGCTCGGCAATCGCCATGAACAGATTGTTGAAAATCTCCAGCCGCACTGGATCCAGCGCGGTCTGGCCATCGACATCCGCAGCCTTTTCAGTCGTGCGTTCGAGGATCACGTTACCGCGCGCGGTGCGCCGCGCCGCCCAGCCGGGCTCGACCACGATCGTTGCCGTCTCGTCATAAAGGATTGCCGGGCCGGCCAGCGGCGCCTCGACCGCCAGCGCTTGTCGTTGGAGGATTGGCGTTGGCGCGCGGACGCCCGCCATATACGCCATCACTTCGCCGGGCGCCGCTGTCGACATGGCGGTCCCGACATAGGCGGTCGAGCGGATCGACGGCACGATCAGTTCGACCGACACCGATTCGACGAGTAGCGGCACATCGGGCGTCGTGAAGGTGAAGCGCTGGCGATAACGCGCCTCGAATGCGGCGCCGACCGCCTCGACGGATGCCTCGGCCACCTCGATCGCGGTATCGCTGCCGCGATAGCGTATCATCAGCCGCCGCTCGATCCGGGCGAGATTGGGCTCGAAACCATCGGCCTCGATATCGGCGCGGCAATCCTGCTCAAGCCGGTCCATTTCGGCGGCAGCAAGCGCCAGCGTTGCCGCGTCGAGCGGTGCCTCGATCGCGCGGTGGCGCAGGATGCGTTGATCGGCAAGGCCGATGCCATAAGCCGACAGCACGCCCGCCAGCGGATGCACCATGACGTGCCGGATCCCAAGCGCATCGGCGACCAGGCACGCATGCTGCCCGGCCGCCCCGCCGAAACACGCAAGCACATAATCCGACACATCATGCCCCTGCGCGACCGAGATTTTCTTGATCGCATTGGCCATGTTGTCGACGGTGATTGCGAGAAACCCTTCGGCGAGTTGCTCGGGCGTCTTGGCGGGCAGGCCGGCCATCGCCAGCTCTGCGGCGAGCGCTGTGAATTTCTGATGGACAATAGCGGCGTCGATCGGCTGATCCCCGCCCGCACCAAACAGGCGCGGGAAGCAATCGGGCTGGAGCTTGCCGAGCATCACGTTGCAATCGGTGATCGTCAGTGGCCCGCCACGCCGGTAACAGACCGGTCCCGGATCAGCGCCTGCCGATTCAGGGCCGACCCGCAGCCGCGCCCCATCGAAACGGCAGATCGATCCGCCGCCCGCCGCGATCGTATCGATCGCCATCATCGGCACGCGCAGCCTGATGCCTGCCACCACGGTCTCAAGCGTGCGCTCGAGCGTGCCGGCATAATGCGAGACATCGGTCGAGGTGCCGCCCATGTCGAAGCCGATGACCTTTTCGAAGCCCGCCGCCCTGGCCGTCTCGACCATCCCGACGATCCCCCCGGCCGGGCCAGACAGGATCGCATCGCGGCCGCGAAACACGCCCGCGCCGATCAACCCGCCATTGGACTGCATGAACGACAGGGGCACGCCCGCGCCAAGCGTATCGGCGACCTGCGCCACATAGCGCCTGAGGATCGGCGACAGATAGGCATCGACCAAGGTCGTGTCGCCGCGCCCGATCACCTTCATCAGCGGGCTCACCCGGTTGCTCACCGATATCTGGGTGAAGCCGATTTCGCCGGCAATCGACGCGATCGCTTCCTCGTGATCGGGGAAGCGATAGCCATGCATCAGCACGATCGCGACCGCGCGGCAGCCCTCGTCATACGCGGCCTGCAAATCCGATCGAACGGCGTCGTCAGCAAGCGGCGTCAGCACATTGCCCGCCGCATCCACCCGCTCTGCCGCCTCGATCACGCAGCGTTCGAGGCGATCGGGCAGGATGATGTGGCGATCGAAGATGCGCGGGCGGTTCTGGTATCCAATCCGCAGCAGATCGCGGAAACCCTGCGTCACCACCAGCGCCACCGCCTCGCCCTGCCGCTCGAGCAGCGCGTTGGTGGCAACGGTCGTGCCCATCTTCACAGCGGCGATCCGCTCGGCGGGAAAGGGATCGTCGGCGTCGATCCCAAGCAACCCGCGCATCGCGTGGATCGCGGCATCGGCGTAGCGCTCGGGATGCGCCGACAACAGCTTGCGCGTCACAACCGCGCGCGCCGGCGTCAGCGCGACGATATCGGTGAAGGTACCGCCGCGATCGATCCAGAAATGCCAGCCCGGGGCCACTTCGTCGCTGTCCATGCTGGCGGCTATCGCCGCTATTGCGGCTGCGATCAACGATGGCGACACGCAGCGCCGGCTATTGCCGCACGCGCAAGGAGAAGCCGATGACGCGGGGATCGCTCGGCGTGCCCAGGATCAGCCCCGAATTGCCCGCCTGGATCGTCAGGTTCTGGATGTAATTCTCGCCGAACAGGTTGCGGACGAAAAGGCCGATCTCAAGCCCCTTGTCGAAGCGATAGCCAAGGCTGCCGTTGGTCAGATTATACCCGTCGATCAGCGTGAAGCGCGACAGCGATGGATCGCCGTAATAGCTAGACCGGAAATTGCTGTCGGCATGAAGCACGACCGCGCCGCTGCCGACGGGCAAGGCATAATCCACGCCAATCGTCTGCGACCATTTCGGCAAGCCCACCAGCGGCCGGCCGGTGAGGTCGCACGCGGTTGTCGCGCTGGTCTGCAATTCCAGCGGGCACGGGCCGGCGGGATAGCGCGCATAGCGGCCATCGGCATAGGCAAGGCTGCCGCGCAGCTCGAGCCCGGGCAGCAACTGGGCGACGAGATCGGCCTCGACCCCCCTCACCGTCACCCTGGGGATGTTCGACAGATAGCCGCGCAGCGCGACGGTTTGCGAGCTGTCAACGATCGTCGCCTGGAAATCTCTCACATCGGTCCAATAGCCGGCGAGGTTGAGGGTCAGCTTGTCACCCAGAAAGCGGGTTTTCAGGCCGACCTCATAGGTCTGGTTGAGTTCGGGCCGGATGACGGCGGTGGTGAGCGCCGGCTGGTTGGCCGCGTTGAGCGGCAGGCCCGACAAATTGATCCCACCCGATTTGAAGCCACGCGCATAGCTTGCATATGCAAGGATGGCATCGGTCGCCTGCCAGGCGATGTTGGCGCGGCCCGAAAGATTGCTCTCGCGGTCGTGCGCTGTGTAGCTTTGCGGTCGCAACACGCCGAGCCGTGCGCTGACGAGCGTGGGATTGGTAAGGCTCGGCCCGCCGAACACCGTCGTGTTGTAATTGCCGTCCTTCACCTCGAGCGTGTAGCGCAGCCCGCCGGTGATCGTCAGGCGCGGCAGCAGTTTGTAATTTACCTCGGCAAAGGCGGCATAGCTTTCCTGTTTGAGCCGGGTGCGGCCATCGGTGCCATAGCCATCGAGCAGGTTGCTCGGCACCGTCACCGCCGGGGTGCCAGTGGTGGTGCCGATCAGATAATAAGCGCCGGCCGGACCGTAGATGCTGATTGGCCGGCCAACCAGCCGCTGATCGAAGAAATAGAGCCCGGCGACATAGCCGAGCGGGTGATCGCCATTGGAGGCGATCCGCAATTCCTGGCTGAACTGGTCCTGCCGCGACGGGATGTGCTGGGTGATCTGGACGGGGATGCCGGTATAATCCCGGTCGTTCGCTGCGTCCCAGTTCCAGAACCGCCACGCGCTGACCGACGTAAGCGTCACTGGCCCCAGATCCCAATTGGCAGCCCCCGAAACACCGCCTTCATTGGTGTTCACACCCGATGGCGCATCGATATCGGTTTGCCGGGCATAGGGGTTGGTGCTTGGCGGCGTATAGCCGAACAGCGCGGCGATCGCCGGATATTGCCGCGATGCCGGCCGCAGGCTCTGCCCCACGCGCAGCTGGACCTGGGTGCAACATTCGCTCTGGAAATTGGTGAAATCTGCCGAGAGGCGGAACGAGAAGGCGTCGCTCGGCTTGAAAAGCAGCTGCCCGCGCACCGCCTGGTTGCCGATATCATTCTGCCTGGTGCCGGTGCGGACATTGTCGATCACGCCGTCGCGCCGCGTCGTCACGCCCGACAGGCGATAGGCCAGCGTGTCGGACACCAATGGCCCCGATGCAAAGACCCTGGCCTGCACATAATTATAGCTGCCAACCGACAATTCTTCGCCGGCTTCGCGGGTGAAGCTGGGCCCGCGGGTGGTGATGTTGATCGCGCCAGCGGTGGTATTCTTGCCGAACAACGTTCCCTGCGGCCCGCGCAGCACCTCGATCCGTTCGATATCGCTGAAATCAAATGCCGCAGTCGCGGGGCGCGCATGATAAACCTGATCGACATAGAAACCGACGCCCGGCTCAAGCCCGTCATTGGCCTGGCTGACCGCGACCACACTGCTGCCAAGGCCGCGGATCGTGAACGCGGTGTTGCGTGGATTGGCCGAGCTGTAATTGAGCGCGGGGACGAGGAGCGAGAGCTGCTGCGTGTTCACGGTATAGGATTTATCGATCAGCGCGCCGCCGATCACCGACAGGGCAACCGGTATCTTTTGGGGATCCTCGGCACGCTGCCTTGCGGTGACGACGATCTCGGCGGGATGATCACCGGCGGCACCGTCCGGCGCGGTCCCCGCCATCGTCTCAGCCATCTTCTGGGCGTGCGCGCCTGTCGGCAGCGCGGCAACTATGAGCAGGACCGTGGCAGCCGACAGAGAATTCCGCATCTTGACCCTTTGCTGACGGTCAACGCACTGCCGAATCGATATATTCCTTCGTATACAGCGCGGCCTGTTGAAGGGAAGATCATCGCGTCGCCAATATCGAAAGATTGCGCCAGTATTGCGGGCGATCGGGCACCGGGCCGTCCCTTTGCCGTCGGTGAGTGGGGCCTAGTGTTGCTCTACAGCAGCTCCCGCACCCGCGCCCGTAACTGCGGCAGGGTTTCTTCCTGGAACCAGGGATTGCGTTTCATCCAGCCAGTGCTGCGCCAGGACGGATGCGGAATCGGCAAAAAATCGGGCGATTGGAAATCAGTGCGGCGCACGCGCTCCGTGAGCGAGAGCGCCCTGGTGGCGGGCAGATAGCGTGCCTGCGAATAGCCGCCGACAAGGATCGTCAGTCGCGCCGGCGGTAACGCCGCCAGAACGCGATCGTGCCAGAGCGGGGCGCATTCAGGGCGGGGCGGCAGATCGCCCGAAGAACCAGTGCCCGGATAGCAGAACCCCATCGGCACCAGCGCAACCAGCGCCGGATCATAGAATTGCGCCGCATCGAGGCCGGTCCATTCGCGCAAACGCGCACCGCTGGCATCGTCCCACGGAATGCCGCTTTCGTGCACCCGCGCGCCCGGCGCCTGGCCAATGATCACCAACCGCGCCGTCGCGCTGAATTGCACGATTGGCCGCGGGCCTGCTTCCAGACTGGCCGCGCATACCCGGCAGGCGGCGATCTCGGCACGCAACAGGGCCGTTGGATCGGCACCGCCCATCAGTCACCCAACCCCTTGAGCGCACCCTGCCGGAGATGTTGGGGAACAGCGTGGCGTGATCGAGCGATCGTCACGCCGCCGGCTTTTCGTGGCCAAGGAAGAATCGGAGCATCGCCCGCGATGCATCGGGACCAGCTGCATCGGCATAAGAGCCCTTGGGATCGCCACCCGACCAGGCATGCCCCGCGCCTGCGATCGTCCACTGCTCGATCAGGACGCGGCCGGCCTTGTTCCGGCTCAAGGCCCGCGTGTAGCGCCGGCCACCGGCGTCGCCCGTTTCAAGCTTGAGCACAATCGGAACGCCGGCAGCCGTCATCGCTGCCTCGACAATGTCCTTGGCGTTGGTTTCGTGGACGGTCCGGTCACGATCGCCGTGGAAGGTGATGACGGGCACAAAGCGCGCCTTGATACCGCTCGATCCGGCGGCGCGCACAGCCCCCTGTCGCCCAGGCCCCTGTCGCCCAGTCCCTTTTCCCGCGAGTCCGTTACGCATCGCTGCCAGCGCGCTTGGCAGATCGCGTGCGGCACCGCAGGCAAGGCCCGAATGAATGCCGACCGCAGCGAAAATATCGGGATATGCCGCCGCCATGATCGCCGCTGCTGCACCGCCCGCCGACAGGCCGGCGACATAGATGCGCGCGCCGTTCGCCGATTCCGCTGTGACGATGTCCTGCGTCAACCCGGCGATCAACGCAGGCTCACCGCGACCGCGCTCTTGATCGCCGGGCCGGAACCAGTTCCAGCATTTTTGTGCATTGGCGGCGTGCGATTGCCGCGGATAGGCAACCAGAAAGCCCAGCTCATCGGCCAGCTGGTTCATCTTTGTGCCCCGCGCGAAATCCTCAGGCGTCTGGGTGCAACCGTGCAGCATCACCACCAGCGGCATGGCAGCCGTGGCACCGGCCGGCCGGTAAAGCATATAGTCGATCACGCCCGCCGAACCCTGGTGGCGACGCGCCTCGAAACACCCGGCGGGGATCGTCACGCGTTGTTCCGGCCGAACACCCCTCGCCGTTACCGTCACGCGGTCGGGCACCAGCGCGACGGGTTCTTCAACGGGCGCATCGGCATGCCGGAAGCTTCCACCACTCAGCGCGGCGCGGATCAGCGCCGTTGCCCCGGCAAGGTTGCCCGCGCGCGTCAATCGCAATGCTTCGGTCATCGAGGTTTGCAGGGTCATGATTGGTTCTTTCGGGTAAACAGGATTGGTCACGTGATGCGATCCGCCAAGGCGGCCTTCACCTCGGGGCTGGCATGGAGCGCGCCGAGCACCGTCAGCGCGCCGATCGTGGCGCGTGCGAGTTCTGGCGTGACGTCGGCGGCGATCGTGACGAGCCCAAGCACCCTGATGTCGAGCAATTCGCCGGCGCCACGCGCCGCCTCCAGGTCGCGGGCGGCATAATGGCTGAGCCCGAGTTGCAGCTGGCGTCGCGTGGTCGATTGGCGCGCCGCATCGCCATGTTTTTCCAGCTGATTGCGGATGGCGGTGCGGATGAAATCGGTTCGGTTGCCGTAAAATCCCTCGCGCACGAGGAGATCGACATGGCCCAGATCGATGAACCCAAGGTTGATCGTGATCTTCTCGCTGTCGATCGATTTCAAACCCGTCCCTGCCATCACATTACCTAAATTACCATCCACAGGGATGGTATAGGGATGGATAACACCCTCGGCAAGTGGGGAGAGACGGCGGAGTCCGCTGCCGATTGGCGGAACAACGCCCTCGTGGATCGCTTTAGTCGTGATGCAGCAGCTGCTTCGACAGGCTCCAGACGACGACCGGGGTCCAGACGATGGCCGGGCGGCGCGCATCCGCATCGCGCTGACCTATCTCTGGCGGCATCGGCGCCTGCCCGATCTCGTCGACCCGACATTGTTCACCGAATTGGTGCAACTGCGCAAACTGCGTGATCGCGACCCGAGGCTGCCGGCGATGGCAGACAAGATCGCGGTCAAGTCATTCGTCGCGGCTCAATTGGGCCGTGAATGGGTCATCCCGATGTTGTGGTCGGGCGAGGTGCTGCCACTCGATGGACCCTGGGGGCGGCCCGTGGTCGTCAAGTCGCGGCACGGCTGCAAGCAGAATATCTTCGTGCGACAGACGCCGTCCGACTGGGCAGCTGCGCGCGCGGCGTCGGCAAGGTGGATGCACCGCGACTATGGGCGGTGGCTCGACGAATGGCTTTATGCGCATATTCCGCGCGGTTTGCTGATCGAGCCCGATATCAGCGACGGCGGCGTGCTGCCGATCGATTACAAAATCTATGTATTTGGCGGGCAGGCAACGCACATCCAGGTGCATGTCGATCGCGCACATCATCATCGCTGGGGAATATACGACATGAACTGGCGTGCGATGTCGAAGCACGCGCCCGCATTGCCCCGCCCGACGGCGCTGGCCGCGATGACAGAGGCAGCCGAGCTTTTGGCAGCGGGGTTTGATTTTGCGCGGGTCGATTTCTACCAGCCCGCGCACCAGCCGCTGTTCGGTGAGATCAGCTTTTATCCCGGATCGGGCCTCGACCGCTTCGATCCTGCCGAACTCGACGCTGACATGGGCAGACTGTGGCTGCGCGCTGTCGCCTCCAGGCGCGCCGAAGTGCTATCGCTCAGCAAGTTCGGATCAGCAGCGTAAAGCCCAACCCGCGTCGGGGATGAAACTTGTGGCGGCTGCCGTGCGCGGGCCTTGCAAATACAGCCGAATGATTGGCTCAATGCCCCGGGCATGTCCCCGACCCTTTGCTGGTCTCGTTCCTGATCTGGCTGCTCGCCTTATCATCGGCCAGCCCCGATATTGCCCCGTTCGGTCTCCCCCAGGGTCTTGCGTTCGCCGGGCCGCTGATGGCGTTGCTGTGGGGAACGCTCGTGCCGTATTTTTATCGCGGAGATTGAGCCTCGCGCGTTCGGCACTGCGCATAAGGGCGCCCGCACCCATTTCAGGCCGCCGGCTGGGGAGATTATCGCCTCGGACTGCTACCGTTTGTTAAGGGGGTGTTGGCCGATAGGATGGCCAAGCGCGCGAGGTGCCCGATGTCCGACGATTATGACCATGGCCGGCGAGACGGAATGCGGCTTGCGTTGGCCCTGCTGGCGGCCGAGGAAGCCAAATGGGCGGCCCTGCTTGGCGAAAGTCGATCCGGGCGGACCAATGCGCTGCGCGAGGTACGACACAAGACCCTGCAGATCGCCCAAAAACGCGTGCAGACCGCGCTGAACCGATTTACCCCCAAAGATGAAACCGCGATCAATCACGAGCTCGCCTCGGCCCTCGACAAGCTTGGGCTATAGATGACGTCCCGCAATCTGGCATGATCCCCGCGCACGAGGGGCGGGCCGAACCGATATGGGGGAATTTGCGCGGAAGGGCTTCAGCCATGCGCAGCAGGAAATGCCCGTTTCCAGACATTTTCTAGCGGCAGGCTGCGCCCTTATGGCGCACAAGAACCAGAAAATCGACGGTTTGACGTCCCCCAGTTCATCGCTATCCCTGTCGGCAGATGGGGATGTCGAATCTGAAAGTGGGGCTGGCGCGGAAGCTCGCTGCCTGGAACGGGGAGCGTATCCTGCTGGAAAAGCAGATCGCGACCATCGAGGCGGAGTATGTGACGCTCGACCAGAAGCGGGCCCGGATCGAGCGTCTGGCGGCCTTGGCCGTAGCCACCGCGGAGATTCTGGTCGAGCTCGATCCGAAGTGGTCACCGGACCAGGTCAAGCCC
>JBBQAG010000020.1:0-32928 GCA_038315875.1 Sphingomonadales bacterium
CAGCCGTATCGCCGCGCTTCACGTCGGTCACGATCAGCACCTCGGCGACATTGGCGTAATCGAACGGGCTTGGTGCGTCGAAATGAGCAGCGCCACCGGCCAAGTGATGCGCGCCAGTGCGCGCCCCTGCGACATCCCATCCCTCGACGATATTGGCGCCGCCGCCCTTAAGCGTTGCCGAGGTGATGAGCGCGCCCTGCGCCGGTTTCAGCACGATCTCGGCAAAGGGCCTTGTGGGATCGAGCCAGCGGCGGTGAATGCCGATATCATATTCGCGCCCCTCGACGCGCTCCACCGCGAGCCAGTCGACGAAATCGGGATCAGCGGGTCCGCCGACCCGCGCGAGCAGCGCGAGCCAGGCGGCAACGCTGTCGGCACGCCAGCCAAGCGAGGCGATCGCGCCCTCGATCCGCGCGCGCGCAGGGCCATCGAGCCAGTCGGGCCCGTCGATCAGCACCGCCTCCAGCCGCCGCCCAAGCACGACCAGAGGGCGATATAGCGCGTCGAGCGCCTGGGCTGCCTGTCCCGCCGCCTCGATCACCGCAGCATCGGGCTCGGCGAGCTCGGTCTCAAGGCCGTAGCCGGGGTCTTCCCTGCCCTCGCCATTGCCCTCGCTACGGGCATAGACGAGCCCACGCACTGCGGCGAGCAGGCCCTCGATCGCACCGAAAGGCTGCCCCTCGGCCAGCCGCGCGAGCCATCCGTCGGAAGGGAGCGCGCGCACTGCGTCGGCTGCGTCGCCAATCGCTCGCGCGCCCTCGGCATCGTAACTCGCGACGTCGGAAAGCCGGGCCGCGAGCCCGCGCCGCCGGCCCCCAGACGAACGGGCCCCACCCGATTCGGGCCCCATCACCCAGCGCCGCAGCTCGATCGTCTCCTGGCCGGTCAGTGCAGTCGCAAACATCGAATCGGCTGCATCGAACAGGTGATGACCCTCGTCGAACACATATCGCGTTGGTCGCGTCGCCGTTTCCCGCCCTCGCGCGGCGTTGACCATCACCAGCGCGTGATTGGCGATCACGATATCGGCATCGGCAGAGGCGCGCGCCGCGCGCTCGATGAAGCATTTGCGGTAATGCGGGCAGCCGGCATAAACGCATTCACCGCGCCGATCGGTCAGCGCGGTCGGGCCGTTGCGGCGGAATAGGGTCGGCAGCCAGCCGGGCAGGTCGCCGCCAACCATATCGCCATCGGCGGTATAGGCCGCCCAGCGCGCAACCAGCTGCGCCAGCACGGCCGCCCTACCCGCAAAGCCACCTTGCAACGCATCTTCAAGGTTGAGCAGGCACGCATAATTCTCGCGCCCCTTGCGCGTCACGACCTTGGTCTTGCGGATGCTCGCATCGGGAAAAAGCCGCGCGCTTTCGTGCCCCAATTGCCGCTGCAGCGTTTTGGTGAAGGTCGATACCCACACTGCCCCGCCCGCCTGTTCGGCCCATAAGGAAGCCGGGGCGAGATAGCCGAGCGTCTTGCCAATCCCCGTGCCTGCTTCCGCCAGCACGAGATTGGGCGTGTCGCGCGCCATCCGCGGGGCAAAGGCAGCGCTTGCAGCCTCGGCAAAGGCGCGCTGGCCGGGGCGTTCTTCGGCCGCGCTGCCGGTCAGCTGCGCGAGCCTATGCTGGGTCTCGGCGGGATCGAGCGTCACCGTGCGTGGTGCCGGGCGGGGCGCACCTTCGCTCCATTCAGGCAGCTTCGAAAACAGCCAGCGCTCGGCAATCTCGGGCTTGGCGATGCGATCCGCCAGCAACGGCACCCAGGGCCATCGCAGCCGTGCCAGCGCCTGAAGCGAGGTCCACGCCCCCTCCCGCTCGGGCCAGTCGCCGTGCGTCTGCGCGATCAACGCCTGGGCGGCAGCGCGCAGGAACGGCGCAATCTCATCGTCGCGCGCTGGCTCGGCGATCCCGGCGGCGCGCGCCAATCCACGCGGCGTCGGCACCATGAACTGCGCTGGCTTCAAAAAGGCGAATAGTTCGAGCAGATCGAGTCCCGAAAGCTCGGCATAGCCAAGCCGTTGGCCGACAAGGGCCGCATTGAGCACGATCATCGGGGTATCGGCTGCGATCCGGATCGCCTCGCCGCGCCCAACCTGCCGCGTCTCGCCCTCATAAGCGATCCAGATGCCGCCATGGCTTGCGTGCAGCGCGGGATAGGGCAAAGAGACCGGCATCCCCGCACTTCTGCCGAAATGGGAACGAAAGGGCAACTTGTGACTGACCTGCGCGCCGCTGCCCTTGCATCAAAGGCCTGGCCTTATGAAGAGGCGCGCAAGCTGCTGAAACGCTATCCCGACGGCAAGGCAGCAGGCGCCGCGATCATTTTCGAAACCGGCTATGGCCCATCGGGCCTGCCGCATATCGGCACTTTCAACGAGGTGCTTCGCACGACGATGGTCCGCCACGCGTTCCAGTCGATGTCCGATGCGCCGACCCGGCTGATCGAATTTTCGGACGACATGGACGGGCTTCGAAAAGTGCCCGACAATGTGCCCAACCAAGCGATGCTGACCGAACATCTGGGCAAGCCGCTGAGCCGGATTCCCGATCCGTTCGACAAGTTCGAGAGTTTCGCTGCCCACAACAACGCGATGCTGCGTGATTTCCTTGACCGGTTCGGATTCGATTACGAGTTCATCTCCTCGGCCTCGCAATATGAGGCAGGGGTGTTCGACGACGCGTTGAAGGGGGTGCTGCGCCATTATGATGCGATCATGGGGGTGATGCTGCCAACGCTGCGCAAGGAGCGCGCCGCCAGCTATTCGCCGGTGCTGCCGATCAGCCCGAAGACGGGCGTCGTGTTGCAGGTGCCGGTCGAGGTGGTCGATGCCGAAGCGGGCACCGTCCGCTTCACCGACAGCGATGGCGAGGTGCTGGTGCAAAGCGTGCTTGGCGGCCAGGCCAAGCTGCAATGGAAGGTCGATTGGGCGATGCGCTGGGTCGCGCTCGGCGTCGATTATGAAATGTATGGCAAGGACTTGATCGATAGCGGCGTGCAATCGGGCAAGATCGCGCGCGTGCTTGGCGGCCGCCCGCCCGAGGGGCTGATCTATGAGATGTTTCTCGACGAAAAGGGCGAGAAGATCTCCAAGTCCAAGGGCAATGGCCTGACGCTTGAGCAATGGCTCGATTACGGCACGCAGGAGAGCTTGGCGTTCTTCGCCTATCGCGAGCCGAAAAAGGCCAAGCAGCTCCACATCGGTGTCATCCCGCGCGCGGTGGACGAGTATTTCCAGTTTCGCGGCAATTATGCAGCGCAACCGATCGAGCAGCAGCTCGGCAATCCGTCGCATCATATCCATGACGGCGCGGTGCCCGATACCAACCCACCGGTGACATTCGGCCTGCTGCTCAATCTCGTCGGCGTGCTCGGCGCGGGCGCAACGGCGGAGCAGGTCCGTGGCTATCTGAGCAACTATGTAGACGGCGAGATTACCCCCGAGCTGAACGCGCTGATTGGGCATGCGCTTGCCTATAACCGCGATTTCGTCGCGCCAACGCTCGTGCGCCGCAAGCCTGCGGGCGTGGAAGTGGCGGCGCTCGAACGGCTCGACCGCGAACTGGCCGTGCTGCCCGCCGATACGTCCGCTGTCGATCTGCAAAATATCGTCTATGCGATCGGCAACGAAGGCGGGTTCGAAAACCTGCGCGACTGGTTCGGGGCGCTCTACGAAACGCTGCTCGGATCGAGCCAGGGCCCGCGCATGGGCAGCTTCATCGCGCTCTACGGTATCGAGAACAGCCGCAAGCTGATCGCTGAGGCATTGGCGCGCTAGGGTAGATGGCAGAACCGACGCCTCCCACCCCGCTCGATACGCTGATCGAGGTGCCGCAGCAGATCGTCCGCAGGGCGCGCTCTCCACTGCGTGATTTCCTGGTGAGCGAAGCGGCGGGCGGGATCGTGCTGATCGCTGCCGCCGTGCTGGCGATGCTCGCTGCCAATTCATCGCTGGCTGCAGATTATTTCGATCTGCTGCACGTTCAGACCGGGCCGACGCTGGTTGAAAAACTCGGGCCGATGACGATCCATCTTTGGATCAACGACGGGCTGATGGCGATTTTCTTCCTGCTCGTCGGCCTCGAGATCAAGCGCGAGTTCGTCGACGGGCGGCTGTCGAGCTGGGACCGGCGGCGGCTGCCGATCATTGCTGCGGTGGCCGGCATGGTGCTGCCCGCGCTCGTCTATCTTGGCGTGACCGGGGGAGATGCCGCTGTTCAGCGCGGTTGGGCGATCCCGGCAGCGACCGATATCGCTTTTGCGATCGGCGTGCTGGCGCTGCTTGGATCGCGCGCGCCGCCAGCGCTGAAGCTGTTTCTCACGACCGTGGCCATCGTCGACGATATGGGCGCGGTTGCGATCATCGCGCTTGCCTATACCGATCATCTCAATGTCCTCGCGCTGGCGGGCGCGGGGCTCGTCGGTGCCGGGCTCTATGTGCTCAACCGGCGCGGTGTGCGTCGGCTCGCGCCGTATCTTGTCGGGTTCGCGCTGCTCTGGTTGCTGGTGTTGATATCGGGTGTCCATGCGACGATCGCTGGCGTCGTCACCGCGCTGCTGATCCCCGTCACCAAATCGCCCGGCGCGCCCGATTCGGCCGAATCGCCGCTCCACCGGCTCGAACATGCGCTCCACCCCTATGTCGCCTATGCGATCGTGCCGCTGTTCGGCTTTGCTAATGCCGGGGTGTCGCTTGCCGGGATGAGCCTGGCATCGTTGCTTGAGCCGCTGGTCCTCGGCATCACGCTCGGGCTGTTTTTCGGCAAACAGATCGGCATTTTCGGCAGCATTGCGCTTGCCGAGCGGCTTGGCATCGCCAAGCGACCCGGCGGGGCGAGCTGGCTGCAGATTTACGGCGTCTCGCTGCTCGCTGGGATTGGCTTCACGATGAGCCTGTTCATTGGCGGGCTCGCCTTTTCGGGCAGTGCGGCGCTGGTCGACAAGGTGAAACTCGGCGTGCTGGCTGGCTCGATCCTGTCGGGTGTCGCTGGCTTTCTCGTCCTGCGATTTGCCCCGCGCCGTCGGCTGGCGCGGGCTGCCTGAATGCGCCGCTTCTTCGATCCCCGGCAGCTTCTGCATGCGCCGCTCAAGGAACTCCACAATGGCGGCTTCTCCGATTATGCCGAAACGCCGGCACGCGCGCAGATGATGGCGGCGGCGCTTGCGCCGCTCGAGCTGCCCACCGATCATGGGGAGGCGGCGATCCGCGCTGTTCACACAACCGATTATATCGCATTCCTGCAATCCGCGCCGGCGGCTTGGGCAGCGGCGGGCAGGCCGGGGGATGTGATCGGCTATGTCTGGCCCGTTATCGGCCGGCGTGCGCTCAACTTGTCTCGGATCGATGCGCTGGTGGGGCGGTACAGCTTCGATGCGAGCACGCCGCTCACCGCCGATAGCTGGACGGCTGCCTATTGGAGCACGCAAAGCGCGCTGTCGGCGCTTGATACGGTGCTGGCGGGGGATCGCTCGGCCTTTGCGCTGTGTCGCCCGCCGGGCCATCATGCCGGTGCCGATTATCTCGGCGGCTATTGTTATCTGAACGCCGCCGCCATCACCGCGCAGGCCGCCCGCAATGCGGGTGCGGGCCGCGTGGCGATTCTCGATATCGATTATCATCACGGCAACGGCACGCAGGATATCTTCTACGATCGTGGCGACGTCCTCTACGCCTTGCTCCACGCCGATCCAGCGACCGACTACCCATTTTACTGGGGCCATGCCGATGAGCGCGGCGAGGGTGACGGGCTCGGCACGACGCTCAACCTGCCGCTTCCGCAAGGCACGACGCTCGGCGGCTTTCGCGCTGCACAGGCGACCGCGCTTGATGCCATCGCCGCGTTTGCGCCCGATCTGCTGGTGCTCAGCTTCGGCGCCGATACCTGGGAGGGCGATCCGATCTCGCATCTGAAACTGACCACTCCCGATTATGCGGTTCTTGCCGCCGATATCGCCGCCCGGGGCTGGCCGACCGTCATTCTGATGGAGGGCGGCTATGCGGTGGATGCGCTCGGCAACAATGTGGCGAGCTTCCTGTCGGGCTTTTAGCCTGGATCAGTCGCGTCGATCGGCGGCATCCCCGCCATCGATGCCGCCACCGCCTCCACTTGCTCCATCACCCGCAGCACATTGCCCTGCGACAGCCCGGCAAGCTCGGTATCGCTCCACCCGCGCCGGGCGAGTTCGGCAAGCACCAGCGGATAGCCATCGACGCCGCTAATGCCCTGCGGTCCCGTCCCGCTGATCCCGTCGAGATCGCCGCCAAGGCCGACATGATCCTTGCCCGCCACCTGCGCGACATGATCGATATGGTCTGCCACCAATCCAACCGTTACCGCCGGCGCTGGATGCGCCTGATCCCATGCGACCAGCGGGGCAGGCGCCTTGGGGCCATAGATTTCTGCAGACGCGCCAATCGACTTGGCAAAATCGGTGCGAGCCACATCCCAGTCATGCCAGTCTCGCGAGAGATGGCCCGGATAGAAATTGACCATCACCACCCCGCCATTTGCGGCGATCCTTGTCAGCAAATCGTCGGGGATCGCGCGCGGCGCGCCCGATATCGCCCGCGCGCCCGAATGCGAGGCGATCACCGGCGCCTTGCTGACCGCGAGCGCCGCCGCCATCGTCGCATCGGAGACATGGCTGACATCGACGATCATGCCGATCCGGTTCATCTCCCGGACGACCTTGCGTCCGAAATCGGTGAGGCCATTGGCGCGCGGCGCATCGGTGGAGGCATCGGCCCAGGCGAGGCTCTTGAAATGCGTGAGGGTCATATAGCCAACGCCGAGATCGCGGTACCGCCGCAGCACCGACAGCCGCCCGTCGATCTGGTGCCCGCCCTCGACGCCGATCAGTGACGCAAGCCTGCCGCCCTTCTGGATGCGGCGGACATCGGCGGCGGTGCGCGCCATTTCCATTGCCTGCGGGTTGGCCGCGACGAAGCGCTTGACGATATCGATCTGCTCGAGCGTCATCTCGACCGCGATCGGCCCAAGCTTGTCGGCAGGAATATAGACCGACCAGAATTGCCCACCGAGATGCCCGGCCTTGGCGCGCACCAGATCGGTCTGCAGCGGATAAGGCAGCGCGCGGGTATCCTTGGTCAGGTCGAGTGCCTCGACCTTGGCCTCGCGCGTCTGGCGGATTTCCCAGGCGAGATCGTTATGCCCGTCGATCACCGGCGCCGCCGCGAGGATGCGTTCGACGCGCGCTGCCGTCGCCGCATCATCGGCGGGCGCCCCGATCGGCGCGGCGGCCATCAAGACGATCGGCAGGAACGAGAGCAGCATCGGGCTTTCCTTCACGAAAGGTTATGAAAGTGACCACCCTCTATATAGGGGCCTCTAATTAGGGGCCCCTAATAAGGCGCGGCCCCCGTGACGTTCGGGCTGAAATCCATTCCCGGCAGGATGGCAGACGATTTCCAACATTGACAGGGGGCCTTTGGACGATCGGCGGCAGCGTCAGCAGAAACGGTTAGCCAGAATTTTCGGCAAGTACCCTGGTTCGGGCGATGACCGCCACAATCTGTCTCCAACTGTCATCCTGAACTCGTTTCAGGATCCAGCCCTCCCAAGGCGCAGGTTTCCATGGCGGCATGCTGGATGCTGAAACAAGTTCAGCATGACGGTATACGGCGGGGGCGACGTATCCCTATACAGCCCATCGCGCGTGGGTGCCTTGCAATCTGGCCTGTTCTGTCATCAATGGCTTGCGGCGCAGCATGCCATCGAAGCTGGCAGGATCGCCTAGCGCGCCTCCCTTACGCCGACGCCGACAATACTGGAGTATTTCAGAGCAACACATTGCGAGATTGAGTGTGAAAACAATCTGATCTGATCGTAGAGACTCACATCGGCTTTGAATTGGTGATTACCTAGCTTACAAAAACATTACGGGGCAGACGAACGCCGCCTCTGGACCAGTTTGGTTGCGCTAAGGCCGACGCCTATCAGCAAAACAAGAAACGCCAGCGGCGCTTCGACCATTAGCAGCAAGCCGCACCCCGGCATGTCTGAGTCTGTGAACCATGTTTGGCCAGCAATCGGCAGCACGGTTGAAGCTAGCGAGATCAGCCCACCTGTGACTGGCCATCCACTGCGAAAAAGCAGCACCGGCGCGCCTATCAGCAGGACATAGTGCAGCAAGAATACTGCGTAAAACAGAGGGTAGCTCTCAAATATCACTTAGCCGCATCCGGCTTCGCCGGCGCGGGCTTCTTATCCGCCACCTTTTTCAACTTCGCATCCCTGCGCGCCTCGTCCTCATCGCATTCGAGGTAGCGGGCGGCGGTTATGAACTTCTCTATCTGAGATCGATCCGGTACATTCATTATTCGGGGTCCGGCAATTCGTCGTGCCGCTCCATCTCGGCAGCTCTCGCGCCAACGCGAAGGCCACCAAGATTTGATCTGGTCTCAAAGCTTCCCCGTCAGTTCCGGCACGATCTTGAACAGATCGCCGACCAGGCCGATGTCCGCCACCTGGAAGATCGGGGCGTCCTCGTCCTTGTTGATCGCGATGATCGTCTTGCTGTCCTTCATCCCCGCCAGATGCTGGATCGCGCCCGAAATGCCGACCGCGATATAGACTTCGGGCGCGACGATCTTGCCCGTTTGCCCGACCTGATAATCATTGGGGACATAGCCCGCATCGACCGCCGCCCGGCTCGCGCCGACGCCCGCGCCGAGCTTGTCGGCGAGTGGCTCGCTGATGCTGTGGAAATTCTCCGAATTCTGCAAGGCGCGGCCGCCCGACACGATGATCTTCGCGCTGGTCAGTTCAGGCCGTTCGGATTTGGCGATTTCCGACGAGACAAAGATCGATTTTCCCGTATCGCCCATCGACGCGACGGCTTCGATCGTCCCCGATCCGCCTTCCATCGATGCCTTTTCGAACGCAGTGCCACGCACGGTGATCACCAGCTTCTTGTCGCTCGTCTGCACCGTCGCGATCGCGTTGCCGGCATAGATTGGTCGGGTGAAGGTATCGGGCCCCTCGACCGACAAAATGTCCGAAATCTGCATCACATCGAGCAGCGCCGCCACGCGGGGGGCGATGTTCTTGCCGTTGGTCGTGGCAGGCGCGACAAAGGCGTCGTGGCCCCCTTCGTGATTGGCCATCAGCTCGGCAATCAGCGGTGCGACATTCTCCGCAAGCGCGTGCGCATAAACGGCGTCATCCGCCACATGAACCTTGGCGACGCCGGCAATCTTTGCGGCCTGTTCGCCAACCGCGCCGACGCCAGCGCCGGCCACGAGCAGATGCACCTCGCCAAGTTTCGACGCGGCGGTGACCGCAGCGAGCGTGGCATCCTTGACGGACGCACCGTCATGTTCGACCCAGACCAGCGCCTTCACTTCGCGACTCCCATTGCCTTGAGCTTGCCGACCAGTTCATCGACATCGGCCACCTTGATTCCCGCCGTGCGCTTGGCGGGCTCGACGACCTTCAAGGTCGTGATCCGCGGGGTCACGTCAATACCGTAATCGGCCGGGGTCTTCTGGGCCATCGGCTTCGATTTGGCCTTCATGATGTTGGGCAGAGATGCATAACGCGGTTCGTTGAGCCGCAGATCGACGGTGACGATTGCGGGCATCGTGAACTTCTCGGTCTCGGCGCCACCATCGACTTCGCGTGTCACCGTGACGGTGTCGCCCTCGACGACGACGGCACTGGCGAACGTGCCCTGGCCCCAGCCGAGCATCCCGGCGAGCATCTGGCCGGTCTGGTTGTTATCGTCGTCAATCGCCTGTTTGCCCAGGATGATGAGGCCGGGCTGTTCCTCATCGGCAATCGCCTTGAGCAACTTGGCGACGCCCAGCGGTTCGATCCGGTCTTCGCTGACGATCAGGATCGCGCGATCGGCGCCCATGGCGAGCGCGGTGCGCAGCGTTTCCTGCGCCTTTTGCTCGCCGATCGAGACGGCGATGATTTCTGTCACGACGCCCTTTTCCTTCAGGCGGATCGCTTCTTCGACGGCAATCTCGTCAAACGGGTTCATGCTCATCTTGACGTTGGCAAGATCGATACCGCTGCCGTCCGCCTTCACGCGGGGCTTTACGTTATAGTCAAGCACGCGCTTGACGGGGACGAGTACTTTCATTCTCTCACTCTCCAATTCACGACGCCGCTTCCCGGGCAGGGGCCGCGCTTATTAGCTCGCCAGTTCAAGCCTCTGCTCGATGCGGTCCAGCCGGCGATTGATATTGTCGATCGCAATCTGCTGCGCCGCGTCGGCCGCCGACAAGTTGGTCAGATGCTGCATGATCGAAACGACCGATCCCTCGAGCGTCGTCAACCGGGCCGTAATCTCGTCGAGCCGTCGTTCAATACGATCAAGCGACGCCTGGAAGCGTTTCATATGCTCCAACAGCAGGTTCTCGACATTTTCCGTCATGCGGGCTCTTTTACGCTGCCTTCTGCACTTCGGCGACAATCTTCTTTGCCGCATCACCCAGATCATTGGCGGGGACGATGGCGAGGCCCGAATTGGCCAGGATCTGCTTGCCGGCCTCGACATTGGTGCCCTCGAGCCGAACCACCAGCGGCACCGACAAATTCACTTCCTTCGCCGCTGCGACAATGCCTTCCGCGATGATGTCGCACTTCATGATGCCGCCGAAGATGTTGACGAGGATGCCCTTCACATTGGGATCGGCGAGGATGATCTTGAACGCCGCCGTCACCTTTTCCTTGTTGGCGCCGCCGCCGACATCGAGGAAATTGGCGGGGAACATGCCGTTCAGCTTGATGATGTCCATCGTCGCCATGGCGAGGCCAGCGCCATTGACCATGCAGCCGATATCGCCGTCGAGCTTGATATAGGCGAGGTCGTATTTCGAGGCTTCGAGCTCGGCGGGGTCCTCCTCGCTCTCGTCGCGCAGCGCCATCAGGTCCTTGTGGCGGAACAGCGCGTTGTTATCGAAGGCGACCTTGGCATCGAGCACGAGCAGCCGGTTGTCAGTGGTGACGGCGAGCGGATTGATCTCGATCTGCTCGGCATCGGTGCCCATGAAGGCGTCATAGAGCTTGGCGGCGACATTGGCGGCCTGTTTCGCGAGATCGCCCGTCAGGCCAAGCGCATCAGCGACGGCGCGCCCGTGATGCGGCATATACCCCGTCGCCTGATCGACATCGATCGCCATGATCTTTTCGGGCGTGTCGTGCGCGACGGTTTCGATATCCATGCCGCCCTCGGTCGAGACCACCATCGACACCCGACCAGTGGCGCGGTTGACGAGCAAAGCGAGGTAGAATTCCTTGGCGATATCGACGCCGTCGGTGACGTAGAGGCGGTTGACCTGCTTGCCATGATCGCCGGTCTGGATCGTCACCAGGGTGTTGCCGAGCATGTCAGTGGCGGCGGTGCGCACCTCATCCTCGGTGCGCGCGAGGCGGACGCCGCCCTTGGCCTCGGGCGACAATTCCTTGAACTTGCCCTTGCCGCGGCCACCAGCGTGGATCTGCGCCTTCACGACATAAAGCGGCCCGGGCAGTTTCTTCGATACAGCGACGGCTTCGTCGACGCTCATCGCGGCAAAGCCGGCGGGGACGGGCACGCCGAAGCTGGCGAGGAGTTCCTTGGCCTGATATTCGTGGATGTTCATGAGGGGCCTGGCGCCTTTGTAAGGAACGGGAATGCCCAAGCCTTAAGCACAGAGCCGGCGCCGAATCCAGATATGCCTTCGCCCTATCGCCTAATGACGCGCGCACGGTTATATCGGTGCCGATGTCGATCCTTGCTGGCCTTGCCCTGTTCTTTGCGACCATCCTGGGGATGGAAATATTCGCCTATGTCGTCCACCGCTGGGTGATGCACGGCTTCGGCTGGTTCCTCCACGAAAGCCACCACCGCCCGCGCACCGGTTTCTGGGAAATGAACGACTGGTATTTCGTGATCTTCGCGACGCCGTCGATCGTGCTGCTGATACTCGGCACAAGCGGGACAACGGGCGATTGGGCGACGTGGATCGGCGCCGGCATCGCTGGTTACGGCGCGATCTATCTTGGCTTTCACGACATCATCGTCCACCGGCGGCTGGAATCGGGCTATGTCCCGCGCTCCAACTACATGAAGCGGATCGTCCAGGCGCACCGGCTGCACCATGTCGTCGGCACCAAGCACGGCACTGTGAGCTTCGGCTTCATCTATGCGCCCAAGCCCGAAGTGCTGAAGGCCGAACTCAAGCGGCGTGAGCTTGCCGGGGTGCGCGCGGCGGGCGCGCAGGACGGATCGGGCAAAATGGTCGAGCGGGTCTGATTGTTGCTGCGTGATGTAAGCGATGCTTTGATTGCCCAATGACCATCAAGGCGATCATGGTCGATGTCGATGGCGTGCTGCTCGTCCATCCAGATGCGGGCGGTTGGGCCGCCCATCTGGAACGCGATATCGGCGTTTCTGCATCGACGCTTCACGAGGCATTTTTCGAGCAGCACTGGGACGATGTCATCCACGGTCGCGCGACCTTGCGCGAACGCCTTGTGCCGGTGCTCAAGAAGATAGCGCCGCATGTGTCCTATGAGGCGTTGATCGACTATTGGTTCAGCAATGATGCGCATGTGAACGATGCGTTGCTCGCCGAACTGGCTTCCCTTCGGACAGGCGGGACGCAAATTCATCTTGCCACCGTCCAGGAGCATGAGCGCGCGCATTATATCTGGAACGAGCTCGGCTTTCGGTCGGCGTTTGACGCGATGCATTATGCAGCCGAGCTGGGCTGCGCCAAGCCTGAAGCCGATTTTTACCGCGCGATCGAAGTGCGCACTGGCTTCCAGCCGCACGAGCTGTTTTTCATCGACGACAGGATCGCCAATGTCGAAGCCGCGCTATCCTGTGGCTGGGCCGCTGCGCTGTGGACTGGAAAGCAAACGCTGGCATCGCTGCTGCCGCATTGACGGTGACGCCGTCGATCCGCGCCTGCCACCAACCGACCGCCGCGATCCTATCCTTCAGTCAAACAGCGAGGAGACGCTCGATTCGTCTGCGATCCGCTTGATCGCCTCGCCGAGCAGCGGTGCGATCGTTAAATGACGGATGCGTTTGGCGTCCTTGATCACGTCATGGCTGCCAATCGAATCGGTGATGATCAGCTCGCTCAACGCCGATCCTTCAACGCGCGCCACCGCCCCGCCTGAGAGCACGCCGTGGGTGCAATAGGCGATCGCGTCGGCTGCGCCCGCCTGTTTCAGGGCAGCGGCGGCATTGCAGAGCGTTGCCGCCGAATCGACGATATCGTCGATCAGGATGCAGAAGCGCCCCTCGACATCGCCGATGATGTTCATCACCTCGGATTCGCCCGCCCGCTCGCGGCGCTTGTCGACGATCGCCAAGGGAGCGTTGTCGAGCCGCTTCGCCAGCGCGCGTGCGCGCACGACGCCGCCGACATCGGGCGAGACAACCATCAGGTTCTTGTCACCAAAGCGCGCGACGATATCCGCTGACATCACCGGCGCCGCATAGAGATTGTCGGTCGGGATATCGAAAAACCCCTGGATCTGCCCGGCATGAAGATCGATCGACAGCACCCGGTCTGCACCCGCCACGGTGATCAGATTGGCGACAAGCTTGGCGGAAATCGGCGTGCGGGGACCCGGTTTGCGATCCTGCCGGGCATAGCCGAAATAGGGGATGACGGCGGTGATGCGCTTGGCCGATGCCCGCTTCAGCGCATCGATGCAGATCAACAATTCCATCAGATTATCGTTGGCGGGATAGCCTGTCGATTGCAGCACGAAGACATCCTCACCACGGACATTTTCGTGGATTTCGACAAAGACTTCCTCGTCGGCGAACCGACGCACGCTCGCCTGGGTGAGCGGCATATCGAGATAGCCCGCCACGTCGCGCGCCAGCGGCAGATTGGAATTGCCGGTCATCAATTTCATTGGCGCATTCCCCGTTACACCTGTGTGACCCCTTAGAGTGCAGGGGCGCGAACGGAAAGGGGGGCATTGCCGCCGCCGCCGCGCGTGCCGTAGAGCACCGTGATGCAGATCGTCACCCGTTTCGCTCCCTCGCCCACCGGGCGTCTCCATGTCGGCAATATCCGCCCGGCGCTGCAGAACTGGCTGTGGGCGAAGAAGCAGGGCGGGCGGTTCCTGTTGCGAATCGACGATACCGATGCCGAGCGCAGCGAGGAGCGCTTTGTCGCAGGCATTCGTGACGATCTGGCGTGGCTGGGGCTGAGCCCCGATGGCGAGGCTCGCCAATCCGAACGCTTTAGTCTCTATCAGGCGCGCTTCGATGCATTGCGCGAGGCGGGGCGCGTCTATCCGGCCTATGAGACGGCGCAGGAACTCGATCTGAGGCGCAAGATCGCCGCTGGGCGGGGCCTGCCGCCGATTTATGATCGGGCAGCGCTTGCCCTGAGCGACTCGGATCGAGCCACGCTTGAGGCCGAGGGGGCAAAGCCGCATTGGCGCTTCAAGCTCGATCATGGCGCTGCAATCGAATGGGACGATCTGATCCGCGGCCCGCAGAAATTCGATCCAGCAACGATGAGCGATCCAGTCATCCGCCGCGCCGATGGAACATGGCTCTATATGTTGCCCTCGGCGATCGACGATGCCGATATGGGCATCAGCCATGTCGTGCGTGGCGAGGATCATGTGTCGAACACCGCGCTGCAGTTGCAGATGTTCGACGCGATGGGCGCGCCGCCGCCGCGTTTTGCGCATGCTGCCCTGCTGACGGGGGCAGAAGGCAAATTATCGAAGCGGCTCGGCTCTATCGGCGTCGAGGATTTTCGAGCAGCAGGCATCGAGCCAATCGCGCTGCTGGCGCTGCTGGCGCGGCTCGGCACGAGCGATCCAGTCGAGCCAGTGACGACGCCGCAGCCGCTGATCGACAGCTTCGATTTCGCGCATTTCGGGCGCGCACCGGCGCGCTTCGATGAGGGCGAACTCACCCAGCTCAACAGCAAAATCGTCCATCTGCTCGATTTCGCGGCGGTGCAGGATCGGCTGCCGGCCGGGATGGATGCAGCGGCATGGTCAGTGATCCGCCCAAATATTGCGCGGATCGACGAGGCGGCAAGCTGGTGGCAGGTCGTCGAGGGACCGATCGTTGCGGCAGCGGACGCAGAAGATCGCGCCTATCTCGATCGGGCAGCGGCGATTGCCGCGACAATCGATTGGGGCGACGATCCGTGGCGCGGGCTCACCGGCGCGCTCAAGGCGGAGAGCGGCCGCAGCGGCAAAGCGCTGTTCCTGCCGCTTCGCCGTGCGCTGACCGGGCTCGACCACGGTCCCGACATGGCCGCGCTGCTCCCCCTGATCGGCCGCGACCGCGCGGTGGAGCGGCTGTCGCGCTAGGTGATATTATATCTTGCCCAGTTCAGGTGATGGTGTAACATCACCAAGTGCCGATGGTGATGGCATGGGAGACGATGCAAGGAGACAGGAACATGTATGCAGAGCGATACGCGGCTGCGCCGCGCCTAAGGCCTGGCAGCCTGGCCGCCGCGATCACGATCAACGGCGCTGCGCTTGTCGCGCTGATCTATTCGGCGCCCGAGACCTTTTTGCGGCAACCCGATCGACCGTTGACGACGTACCGGGTTCCGCTCCAGCCCATCCCTGACCCAATCCCTACGCCCCAGCCAAAGCGCGCTGCCAAGCCGACGCCGCAACGGATCGATACGCCCATTCCTTTGGTCGATCTTCCACCGCTCGCAACTGATCCCGCGCTATTCACCAGGGCCGTCGATATCCAAGGGGATGTCGGGAGCGGCGCTGGCACTGGCGTCGTCATCGATCCGCCCGCACCGCTCGCGCCGGTCCTTGTCGATCCAATCCTCGACCAACGCTTCGCTGGATCGTTTCAGCCCGATTATCCCGCCGATGAGCGCCGGGCAGAGCATGAAGGCGTGGTCGTGATCCGCGTGTTGATCGGCATTGACGGGCACGTGAAGCAGGTAGAGCCCGTCAGCGCGACCAGCGACAGCTTCTTCCGGGCGACGATGCGCCGCGCGGTTGGTGCATGGCGGTTCAAACCCGGCACGCGCAATGGCATCCCCGTCGAACGCTGGCGACAGATAAGGGTCAGCTTCCACCTTCAAGAAGGATAAGCGGCAGCCGACGGATTGGGCGCGGGGGCTGGTCTATCGCCGCGCCGCGCCTTATCTTTGGCATCATGAACTTCATCAGCCGATTTTCGCCAATGCGTGCGATCAACGATTTGCGTTTCTTTCTGTCGCAGCGACAGCCCTATGAGCTTGGCTTTCTGGCGCTGTCGATCGTCATCGTCGGGCTGCTGATTGCCGGCTTTGTCCATGATTCGCACGAGGAGCGGCCGTATAAGCGCGAGATCGTCTATGTGCAGCAATGGCCGCTGACCCGCACCGACGCCGAAATCCACGCCCAGCAGAAGATCGACGGCGTCGAGCAGACCCGCCTGATCGCCGAGGAAAATAAGCGGCGGGCAGCGCTGCGCGCGCAGTTCAAGAAGCTCGACGATCGATTAAAGGCATATGGCCTCTGAACGAGGATGCGCGCTGGATGGCGGCGGCCCTGGCGCTCGGCGAGCGCGGGCGGGGGCGGACCGCGCCGAATCCTTGCGTCGGCTGTGTGATCGTCAACGACGGTCGCGTCCTTGGGCGTGGCTGGACGCAGCCGGGTGGGCGACCGCATGCCGAAGCGATGGCGGTGGCACAGGCGGGTGACGCAGCACGCGGTGCGACTGCCTATGTAACGCTTGAGCCCTGTTCGGTGCGTAGCCCGCGCGGGCCGGCCTGTGCCGATGTGTTGACGGCGGCGGCGATCGGGCGGGTTGTCATTGCCATCCAGGACCCCTTTCACAAGATCGACGGTGAAGGCTTTGCGCGTCTCCGCGCGGCCGATATTCCGCTGACGATCGGCCCGGGTGCAGCGGCAGCCGAACGATCGATGCTGGGGTTTCTCACCCGCCAGCGGTTCGGTCGCCCGGCAGTGACGCTGAAGCTCGCCACGTCGCTCGATGGGGCGATTGCGATGGCCGAGGGCAACAGCCGCTGGATCACCGGGGATGCGGCACGCGCGCATGCGCATCTGGAGCGTGCGCGGCATGATGCCATTCTGGTCGGGCGCGGCACCCGCGACATCGATGCGCCTCGCCTCGATGTCCGGCTCGACGGGCTTGAGGATCGATCGCCCCGGCGCGTGTTGTTGAGCAGCCGGAATATAGCGGAAGGCTGGACAGTGATCGCCGCACCGGGCGACATCGCCGGACTTGAGCAGGTCAACGATCTGCTCGTTGAAGGGGGTGCGGCAACCGCATCGGCTTTCCTTGCCGGTGATCTGGTCGATCGCCTGCTGCTTTATCGCGCGCCGATCCTGATGGGTGGGGGCAAGCCCGCGCTTGGCGATATCGGTCTTGGGGCGCTGGCCGATGCGCATGGCCGGTGGCGGCTGCACGATGCGCGGATGCTTGGCAGCGATCGGCTCGAAGTCTATGATCGGATGAGGGGTTAGCGCATGTTCACAGGCATCATCACCGATATCGGCACCGTCCGCGACGTCAGCATCGATGGCGACACGCGTATCGTGATCGACACGCATTATGACACCGCCGGGATCGATATCGGCGCCTCGATCGCATGTTCCGGCGTGTGCCTTACCGTCGTCGACAAATCCGCACCCGGCGCGCCTGCCTGGTTTGCCGCCGATGTATCGGGGGAGACGATCAGCCGCACCGCGCAGGGGCAATGGGCCGAGGGCCGGCGGCTCAATCTCGAGCGCGCGATGAAGGTAGGCGAGGAGCTTGGCGGCCATATCGTCACCGGCCATGTCGATGGGATCGCTGAAATCACCAGCATTTCTGCAGAAGGCGATTCGAAGCGAATCGAGATCAGCGTATCGCGCGATATCGCGCCCTATATCGCCGCCAAGGGATCGATCACCGTCGACGGCGTGTCGCTGACGGTGAATCAAGTGGTCGACAGCGCGAGCGGCACCCGCTTTGGCATCAACATCATCCCGCACACCCAGGCCGTCACCACGTTGGGCGCGCTGGAGGTGGGCCATGCCGTCAATATCGAAATCGATGTGCTGGCGCGTTATCTGTCACGGATGCGCGATTATATGTGCGCATGATGTGATCTGTTTGGTTGACGATCACATCGAAATGTGATTAGCTCGATTCATGAGCACTCAATTGATCGAAAAACTGCGCAGCCTGGTGACCGATGGCGGGATGTCGCGATCGGGCCTCGCCCGTGCTGCCGGGCTTCACGCCAACACGCTGCGCGATCTCGAATCGCCCGACTGGAACCCGACGGCCGATACGCTCCGCAAACTCGAGACCTTCGTCTTTTCAAACGACGACACGCCGGCTTTGGTCTCGATCGAGGAGATTATCGACGAGGCGCGCAATGGCCGGATGTTCATCCTGGTCGATGATGAGGACCGCGAGAATGAGGGCGATCTCGTCATTCCGGCGCAGATGGCGACGCCCGATGCGATCAATTTCATGGCAAAGCATGGCCGCGGCCTGATCTGCCTGTCGCTAAGCAAGGCGCGGACCGATGCGCTGGGGCTCGAACTGATGAGTCGCGCCAACGGCACCCGTCATGAAACCGCCTTCACCACCTCGATCGAGGCGCTCGAGGGTGTGACGACGGGGATTTCCGCTGCTGATCGCGCCCGGACGATCTCGGTCGCGATCGATTCGTCCAAGGGCAAGGCCGATATCGTGACGCCCGGCCATGTCTTCCCACTGGTGGCGCGCGATGGTGGCGTGCTGGTGCGGGCGGGGCATACCGAGGCGGCTGTCGATGTCGCCCGCCTTGCCGGGCTCAATCCTTCGGGGGTGATCTGCGAGATCATGAAGGATGATGGCACGATGGCGCGGATGGACGATCTGATCGCCTTTGCCCGCCTGCATAACCTGAAGATGGGCACGATCCGCGATCTGATCGCCTATCGCCGCAAGCATGATCACCTCGTCGAAAAACGCGCCGAGATGGCGTTTCAGAGCCGTTGGGGTGGTGACTGGCGGGCGATGACCTTCTTCAACAAGGCCAGCGGCGACGAGACGATTGCGCTGGTCAAGGGCCGGATCGATCCCGACGTGCCGACGCTGGTGCGGATGCACACTGCCTCTTGGTTCGTCGACATGTTCGGCGAGCTTTCAGAACGATCCGGGTTGCTCTCGCGATCGATGGAAGCGATTGCGGAGGCAGGATCGGGCGTCATCGTCGTGATCAACCGGCCAATGAAGGACAGCGTGTCGCGCTTCATCAAGCTGCGCGCCGAGGGCAAGGGCGCTGGCGCGCCCGAGATCGAGGAATTGCGCGATTACGGCGTGGGCGCACAGATATTGGCCGAACTCGGCGTGCAGGACATGGTGTTGCTGACCAATACGCACCACACGCTGGTCGGGCTCGACGGATACGGCCTCAGCATTTTCGGCGAACGGCCGATACCGGGCACTGGCGGGGATTGAGGGACTGCGATCGATAAGCGGCTGATAACGCCGGTTGCCGTCACCCTGAACTTGTTTCAGGGTCCACCGCGCCGCCGGTGAACCCGCATCTGCGGCGCGGTGGATGCTGAAACAAGTTCAGCATGACGGTTGATGTTGAGGACGAGATGGCAAAACTTCTTATCGTCGAAGCCCGTTTTTACGATCATCTGAACGACATGCTGATCGAGGGCGCACGCGCCGCGATCGAGGAGGCGGGGCACCGCCATGAGACGATCACCGTGCCCGGTGCGCTGGAAGTGCCCGGCGCAATCGCCATGTCGGCGGAGACGGGGGCTTATGACGGCTATGTCGCGCTGGGCGTCGTCATTCGTGGCGAAACCTATCATTTCGAGATCGTCGCCGGCGAAAGCGCGCGCGGGCTGATGGCGCTGAGCATGGACGGCCTGTGCATCGGGAACGGCATCCTGACGACCGAGAACGAGGCGCAGGCGCTCACCCGCGCACGCCCGACCGAAAAGGACAAGGGCGGGGAAGCGGCCAAGGCGGCGCTGGCGATGATGGCGCTGAAGGCGCGGTTCGGCGGGTGAACGGTCCGGTTCTGTTTACCGAACGGCTGATCCTGCGGGCGCCGGCGACGGCGGATTTCGAGCCCTGGGCGGCGTTCCACGCCGATGAGGCGACGATGCGCCATCTCGGCGGTGTCCAGCCGCGATCGGTTGCCTGGCGCGGGCTGTGCACGATGGCGGGGGCATGGCAGTTGTTCGGCTTTGCGATGTTCTCGGTGATTGAGCGGACCAGCGGTCGCTGGATTGGCAGGATCGGCCCGTGGCGCCCGGATGGCTGGCCGGGCAACGAGATCGCCTGGGGCGTCCTGCCCGAATTTGCCGGCAAAGGCTTTGCGCAAGAGGCGGCGGTGGCGGCGATCGATTATGCCGTCGATGTGCTCCGCTGGGACGATGTCATGCACTGCATCGCGCCGCTGAATGCGCCGTCGATCGCGCTTGCCCGCCGGCTTGGCGCGATCAATCGCGGCCCGACCACGCTGCCGCCGCCGCACGGCTTGAATCCGGTCGACAATTGGGGCCAGACCGCCGCTGAATGGCGCGCGAGGCGAGCGGCGTTGCGCTAGCCGCTTGGCAGAGTCGCCGGGCTTACTTATACGAGTGTAAGTAAGCCGATCGAAGGACACCCCATGGCACTTGCTCACAGCTTCAAGGCCAATCCGCATTGGCTGCCACCGATCAAGCAGGCGGCGATCCGGAATATCCCGGGCGAAGATGGCCTGCCGCTCGTCGGCAACACCTTTCGAATGCTCCGCGATCCAGTCGGCTTCGGCAGGCGGATGATTGCGACCTATGGGCCAGTGTTCCGCAACAACGCCTTTGGCGGGCCGCAGGTGAATATGGTCGGCCCCGAGGCGAACGAGCTGCTGCTGTTCGATCGCGACAAGGTGTTTTCGTCCGAACAGGGATGGGGCCCACTGCTCAACCTGCTGTTCCCGCGCGGGCTGATGCTGATGGATTTCGAGAAGCATCGAACCGACCGGCGGGTGATGTCGGTCGCCTTCAAGCCCGAGCCGATGCGCCATTATGCCGCGGCGCTCAACACCGGCATCGCCCGGCAGGTCAGCGGCTGGGGCGACAAGCCGATCAAATTCTATGATGCGGTGAAGGAGCTGACGCTCGACCTGGCCGCCGAGAGTTTTCTCGGCATGGAACTTGGCCCAGAGGCGACGCGGATCAACCAGGCGTTCGTCGATGAAGTCCAGGCGAGCGTAACCCCGATCCGAATTCCGCTGCCCGGCACGATGATGGCACGGGGGGTGAAGGCACGGGCCTATCTTATCGACTTCTTCAAGCGCGAAATCCCCGCACGACGGAGCGGGACGGGCCAGGATTTCTTTTCGCAATTCTGCCGCGCGACCGACGATGATGGCCAGCCGCTTTCCGATTCTGCGATCGCCGATCACATGAATTTCCTGATGATGGCCGCGCACGACACGATCACTTCATCGGCCACGAGCCTCGTCATGCTGCTCGGCCGCAATCCCGAATGGCAGGAAAAGCTGCGCGGGGAGATCGCCGCGCTTGGCCTGAATGACGATGAGGGACTGGCATATGGCCAGCTCGACAGGCTCGAACTGACCGATTTCGCCTTCAAGGAAGCGTTGCGGCTGATCCCGCCGGTGCCTTCGCTGCCACGGCGCGCGCTCAAATCATTTGACTTCGGTGGCTACCAGATTCCGGCCGGCGCCAATTGCAACATTGCGATCGCCTATACGCATATGCTCCCCGAAATCTGGCCCGAACCCGAGAAATTCGATCCAATGCGCTTTGCCCCCGATCAGGTGCGCGGTCGGCACAAATATGCCTGGGTGCCGTTTGGCGGCGGCGCGCACATGTGCCTGGGACTGCATTTTGCGACGATGCAGATCCGCATCCTGATGGTGCAGCTGCTCCGCCGTTACCGGATCGAGCTCGACCAAGGCAGCGGCGCGGTTTGGCAACCCTGGCCAATCCCGCGCCCGAAGGACGGGTTGCCGCTTCGTTTTGTGCCGCTGGATTGAACCGCCGACGTTGCGGGGTGGAGGCACGCGCGGATCGATCCACGCGGAGGCGCTGAGACGCGGAGGTGTTGCGCGAAGCGCTTCATAATCGGCAATTTAATGAAGCCGCCTGCGCCTCAAGCGACCCGCCCGTGGCGAGTAACGTCCAGCGACCCAGATCAGCAGTTGTTGCATCTGTCCCCGTAACTCTAATTCACCTATCGTCATTTCTACTAGCAGTAAATGATTTTCTAATTACTACAATTACGAAAACTGTAAAAGATGCCAAAAAGAAGGAAAATCCCGCCTGCCCTCCTTTATTGTTCAGAAGATATAAGGTCACAATAAATAATATTACGGTTAAGATATATATCCACTTAGAAAAAACAGTTGATCTTGTCGACACATTGGATCCCCATATTATCCCGTGTATAAGTCATAAACAGTAAAGCGAGAGCGACTAAAATTTCTGCCTTGCTATTGCCGGTCTTTACAGTCCGCGATCAACTACTTGGCGTTATGCTCGTCTCCGCGTCTCCGCGTCTCCGCGCCTCCGCGTGAACCCGCCTTCTGCTTACTCCGCAGCCACCGCCTCAAGCGCAGGATAATCGGTGTAGCCTTCCGGCCCCTGGCTGTACCAGGTGCGGAAATTGCCCTCGTTGAGCATGGCGCCGGTGCGGAGCCGTTCGGGCAAATCGGGATTGGCGAGGAAGGCACGGCCAAAGCTCACCGCATCGGCGACACCCGAATCGATCGCGGCCTGCGCCGCATCGGCGGTGAAATAGTCCGAATTCAGCACCAGCGGCCCAGCGAAGGCCTCGCGGATTTGCGGCGACAATTTGGGGACGTCGGTGCGCCCGAACGTGCCCTCGGCACCGGGTTCACGCAATTCCAGAAAGCCGATGCCGATATCGCTGAGCAGCTTGGCAGCGGTGGTGAACAACGGCACTGGGTTGCTATCGTTCACGCCTTGCGATTCGCCGTTGGGCGATAGCCTTACCGAGGTGCGATCGGCCCCCGCCACCGCGGCGACTCGCTCGGTCACTTCGCGCAGCAGCCGGGTGCGGTTCTCGATGCTGCCGCCATAGCGATCGTCGCGGAAATTGGCGTTATCGCGTAGAAACTGATCGATCAGATAGCCATTGGCAGCGTGGATCTGGACGCCGTCGAAGCCGGCGGTCATCGCGTTCCGGGTCGCAAGCGCATAATCATCGAGCAGGCCGGGGATTTCGTCGAGCGTCAGCGGGCGCGCGGTCTCGAAGTCCTGCTTGCCCTCATAAGTATGTGCTTGGCCGGCGGTGGCGGTGGCGGAGGATGACACCGGCTGGCCGCCGATCACCGAGGAATGGACCTGGCGCCCCATATGCCACAATTGCGCGATGATGCGGCCGCCAGCGGCGTGCACCTGCGCGATGACTGGTTTCCACGCCTCGGTCTGCTCGTCAGTCCACAAGCCCGGCGCAAATGGCCAGCCGAGCCCCTGGCGGCTCATGCCGGTGGCTTCCGAAATGATCAGCCCGGCCGTGGCGCGTTGGGCGTAATATTCCCCCATCAATGGCTGCGGCACATGGTCACGCGTCGCGCGACCGCGGGTGAGCGGGGCCATCAGGATACGATTGGGAGCGGCAATCGCGCCAAGCTGGATGGGATCGAACAGGCTGGGCATAAGCGGCTTTCTCCGGGGATCGTTTGGCAGGCGACGAGATGCACATAGATCGCTAAGCGTCGCGATGCACCACCACCTGTCCACAAGAAAATCTAGTCACCCGACAACCCGTGATGACCCAGAGCCAATCGCCGCCCGCCAGCGCCCTGATCGCGCTGATCATCGCCAATGTCGCGCTCGCCTTTGGGCCGTGGTTCGTGCGGCTGGCCGAAACCGGGCCGGTCGCCTCGGCATTCTGGCGGATCACGCTGGCAGCGCCGATCCTTGTGCTAGCGGCGGGGGCAACCGGATGGCGGCCTGGCGGGCTGTCGCGCGGGCTGTGGGCGATGCTGCTGATTGCCGGGCTCTGCTTTGCCGCCGATCTGGCGAGCTGGCATATCGGCATCCTGCGCACCACGCTGGCCAATGCAACGTTGTTCGGCAATTCGGCGACCTTGATGTTCCCGATCTACGGCTTTGTGGTCGCCCGCGCGCTGCCCGGTCGGATGCAGGCGATCGCGCTGGCGCTGGCGGGCATTGGCGGGGCGTTGCTGATGGGGCGGTCCTACACGCTCGATCCCCGCAATTTGACGGGCGATCTGCTCTGCTTGCTCGCCGGCTTGCTCTACACCGGCTATTTCATCTGCATGGCGCGTGCGCGCGCGACGATGCCGCCGCTGCCTGCGCTCGCCCTCTCGACGATCGCCAGCATCGCCCCGCTGCTGATCTTCGCGCTGGTGCTTGGCGAGCGAATCGTTCCCGATCACTGGGGGCCGCTGATCGGGCTGGCGCTGGCGAGCCAGGTGTTGGGGCAAGGCATGATGATCTATGCGCTTGGCAAGCTATCGCCGCTGATCGTCGGCATCGGCCTGCTCACCCAGCCCGTCGTCGCCGGGGCGATTGGCTGGATCGTTTACGATGAAAGATTGGGTGCCGCCGATCTGCTCGGCGCTGCGCTGGTGGCGGTTGCGCTGGTGCTCGTTCGCCGGCCCGACCGTCCACGGCTTGGCGCCGCTGTGCCGCAGGGCTAGAAGCGCGTTCAGGAGAATCATGATGACCGACGCCCCCGCTTCCGCCACCGCTGCGGCCCCCAATCCCGATGCAACACTCGATGAAATCCGCGCCGCGCTTGCGCCGCTGATCGCTGGCAACGCGGCTTTTGACGGCTGGAGCGCGGCCGCGCTCGAACTGAGCGCAGATGCAGCCGGCGTCGACCGCGATATCGCGGCGCTCGCCTTTCCCGGCGGCGCCGTCGACATGATCGATGCGTGGTTTGCGCATGTCGATACGCAGATGATCGATGCGCTGCCCGACGCTGTGTTGGCAGCGATGAAAGTGCGGGCGAAGATCACGGCGCTGGTCGAGGCACGCCTGGCCGCTGTCGCCAATGATCGCGAGGCGCTGCGCCGCGCGCTGGCAATGCTCGCAATGCCGCAGAATGCCGCGCGCGCGCTGCGGCTTGGCTGGCGCTCGGTCGATCTGATGTGGCGGATGGCAGGCGATACCGCCACTGATTACAATCACTACACCAAGCGGGCGATCCTGGCCGGCGTCTATGCCGCGACGATCACCGTGTTCATCGATGACGAGAGTGAGGATTATGCCGATACCCGCGCTTTCCTTGCTCGCCGGATCGAGGGGATCATGCGCTTTGAAAAGGCCAAAGCCGGTTTTGTCGAGCGCACCGCTAACCTGCCGAGCCTGTCGCGCTTTGTCGGCCGGTTGCGTTATCCGGTGGCCTGATCGTCCCAGCTGCCACTGAACATCGCCGTACAATCGCCGTACAATCGCCGGCAACGGTGCTGCGGATGCCGTCTTTGGTTCGCGTCGCGGTGAGCCGCAACAGGCTCGGCCTGCCCATCTCGATGCCCTGATGACTGGTGAAGGCGGCGCCGTCGCCACCGTCGATCGACAGCAGCAACGCTGCTAGCGACGCATTGGCGCTGCCAGTCGCGGGGTCCTCGACGGTGCCCGAAAGCGGCGCGAACATCCGCGCGCGCAGAACGGCGCCATCACGCGCATAAACCAGCAGCGAGAAGCGATCGGGGGTCCCTCGATGCGCCGCCATGGCGAGGCGGAACGCGGCGATATCGGGGGTGCATTCGGCAAGGCGGCTGGCGACGATCTCGACCATTACGAACGCAACGCCCGTCGTCACCTCGACAGGTGGATGCCCTGACAGGACGATATCCGCCGGCGACAGGCCGATACACGCGGCGATCAGCGCAGGATCGGGGCGCGTGCCAATCGATAACGGCTGCGGCGTGGCGATCTGCGCACCGGTGACAACGCCGCCTGCCCCGCGCTGCAAGCTCGCCTCGACGATCCCGGCCGGAACTTCCAGCCGCAGCCGATCGCCGGCTGCGCCGCCGCGTGCAAGCACCCACGCCGTCCCGATCGAGGGATGGCCGGCAAAGGGCATTTCGGCGGTGCGGTTGAAGATGCGGACGCGCGCATCATTGGCGGGATCGGCGGGCGGAAGAACGAAGCTGGTTTCGCTCAAATTCATCTCGGCGGCGAGCGCCTGCATCGTCGCTGTGTCCATCCCGCGCGCATCGGTGAACACCGCGAGCGGATTGCCACCGTACCGGCAATCGGTGAACACGTCGAGCGTCTGGAAGGCATATCGGGTCATGGTGCCTTCCTAATCGATCGTGATGCGTTTGCGAAAGATTATCATCTGCTGCCGATCGTCGTTATTGATAATCAATCGCAGAAGGCGTAATCCGCTGGCATGAAGAGTCGCGTCTCCCTTGAACATCTTGCCCTTGGCCAGGGGGCGACGGTGGCGACGATCGATTGGACGGGGCTAACCGCGCCCGAGGCGCGGCGCCTGCGCGAGCTCGGGTTCGATGAGGGGGTGGGCATCGAGGTGCTCCACCGCGCCAGGCTAGGCGGTGGTCCGATTGCCTGCCGGATCGGCCGGATGACGGTGGCGCTGCGCCGCGCGGTGGCCCGCACGATCCAGGTCTCGCCCCTAGCCCCGGCGGAATGAACCGGCCAAAATGAACCCGGCCCCGCTGGTTGCGCTCGTCGGCAATCCCAATGCCGGCAAAAGCGCGCTGTTCAATGCGCTTACCGGCGCGCGCCAAAAGGTCGGCAATTATCCCGGCGTCACGGTCGAGCGGCATTCGGGGCGGCTGGCGTTGCCCGATGGGCGCCCCGCCGAGCTAGTCGACCTACCCGGCGCCTATAGCCTTGATCCAGCGAGCCCCGATGAGCGCGTGACGCGCGACGTGGTGACGGGCGCGCAAGCCGGCGAGCGGCTGCCCGATGCACTGATCATCGTCGTCGATGCCGCCAATCTGGACAATCACCTGCGCTTTACGCTGCAGCTGATCGCGCTTGGCCTGCCAGTCGTGGTCGCGCTGAACATGATCGATCTTGCCGAGCGCGACGGGCTGGTGCTTGATCCCGATATCCTTGCGCACGAACTCGGCGTGGCGGTGGTGCCGACGGTCGCTGTCAGGAAACGCGGGATCGACAGCCTGAAGGAGCAGCTGGCAGTGGCGATCGGCCACGGCCCGCTCACGCGGCTGCGGCCAAGCGACGGCAGCGTCCAAGACGATATCGTGACGCTGCAACGACGCGCCCGCGCAATCGCGGTGGCGGCGACGGTTTCCGAAACGCCGGTGCGGCGCTGGACTCACCGGCTCGATTCGGTGGCGCTGCACCCGATCTGGGGGATGGTCCTGCTCGCGACGATCCTGTTCCTGATGTTTCAGGCGGTTTTTTCCTGGGCGCAGGTGCCCGCCGACGCGATCGACGCTGGGTTCAGCGCGCTTGGCACCGCGATTTCGGCTCGGTTCGGCCAAGGGTTTTTCCAGTCGCTGATCGTCGACGGCGTGATTGCGGGCGTCGGCGCGGTGATCGTGTTCCTGCCGCAGATCATGATCCTGTTCTTCTTCATCCTGCTTCTCGAAGCGAGCGGATACATGGTCCGGGCCGCGTTTCTGATGGACCGGGTAATGGCGAGCGTTGGCCTGTCGGGCCGGGCGTTCATCCCGTTATTGTCGAGTTTTGCCTGTGCGGTACCCGGGATCATGGCGACGCGAACGATCGAGGATGAGAATGACCGGCTGACGACGATCCTGATTGCGCCGCTGATGACCTGTTCGGCGCGGCTGCCCGTTTACACCCTGATCATCGGCGCGCTGATCCCCAACACGCCCGTGCTGCCCTTTATCGGCTTGCAGGGCGTGGTGATGTTCGGGCTGTACATCATGGGGATGGTGGGTGCGTTCGTTGCCGCGCTGGTGCTGCGCAACACCGTCACCAAGGGCGCATCATCGGGCTTCATGATGGAAATGCCCAAATACCAGATGCCGCGGCTGCGCGATGTGGCGCAGGGCCTGTGGGGCCGTGTCGAGATATTCCTGAAGCGCGCCGGCACGATCATCCTCTATTCGACGATCGCGCTCTGGCTGTTGCTCAGCTTTCCCACGCCGCCCGTTGGCAGCCCGATCTCGCCAGTCAATTATTCGATAGCGGGGCGGATCGCCAATGGCCTTGCCGTCGTGCTCAAGCCAATCGGTTTCGATCGCGACATCGCGCTCGCGCTGATCCCGGCAATGGCCGCGCGCGAGGTTGCAGTGGCAGCGCTCGGCACCGTCTATGCCATCGACAATCCGGAGGGAGCTACGGGGCAAAAGGCGCTTGCCGCCAATCTCAAGACGCATTGGAGCCTGCCGACCGCGCTCGCCTTTTTGATGTGGTTCGTGTTCGCGCCGCAGTGCATCTCGACGATCGCCGTCACCCGGCGCGAGACCAACTCATGGAAGTGGCCCGCCTTCATGGTTGGCTATTTGTTCGCGCTCGCCTACATCGCAGCAGGCGCGACTTTTTGGGGCGCGACGGCACTCGGTTGGTAGGGAATGGGATATGGCGGGCAGCGTCAACAAGGTGATCATCGTCGGCAATCTGGGGCGCGACCCGGAAAGCAAGACCTTCCAGAATGGCGGCAAGGTGGTGAACCTGCGGATCGCCACGTCCGACAGCTGGAAAGACAAGAACAGCGGGGAGAAGAAGGAATCCACCGAATGGCATTCGGTGGCGATCTTCAACGAGGGACTGGCCAATGTCGCCGAACGGTATCTGCGCAAGGGCAGCAAGGTGTATATCGAGGGCGCGCTCAAGACTCGCAAATGGCAGGACGCCAGCGGTAACGACCGCTACTCGACCGAAATCGTCCTGCAGGGTTTCAACAGCGTGCTGACGATGCTGGATGGCGCGCCGGGCGCTGGTGGCGGATCGGGCGGCGGCGCGGGCGGCGGCTCGTCAGGTGGCGACTGGGATGGCGGGCGCGACGATTTCGGCGGTGGCAGTGCGGCGCCCGCGCGCGGCGGGAACCGGGGCGGTGGCGACGCGTTTGGCGGAGGTGGTGGCTTTCCCGACGATCTGGACGACGACGTCCCTTTTTGAGCGCGCGTTTTGAGCGCCTCCTCGCCACGGGTTGACGCCACCACGCCTGCAGACGCCGATCAAGCCGAGGCATTGCGGGCAAGCTGCATGGCGGATCACCAGATCGACACGTTGATCGATGATCCCGGCTTGCGCGAGATCACTGAATTTGCGGTGACTCTGTGCGAAACCTCGATCGCGCTGGTGAGCATCGTCGAACAAGACCGGCAGATATTCGTGGCGCGGACCGGGCTTGATGCCCGCGATACCCCCCGCGAGCTGTCTTTCTGCGCACACGCAATGCTTGGCGACGACATCATGATCGTGCCCGATGCGACAGCAGACCCGCGCTTTGCCGACAATGCGCTCGTCACGGGCGCGCCCTTCATCCGCTTCTACGCCGGCGCACCGATCGTTGCTGACGACGGCACGCCGCTCGGCGCGCTCAACGTCATCGATGACAAGCCCCGCACGGGCCTGACACCCGCCCAGCGCCAGGGGCTCCAGATATTGGCCCGGCAGGTAATGATGTATCTGCGCGATACGCGTTTGGCATCGGCCCGCGCCTTGACCGACGCCGACGCGAAGCGCGCGCTCAGCGATAGCGAAGAGCGCTTCCGCGTCCTCGCCGATGCCATGCCGCAAATGGTGTGGTCCACGCTACCCGACGGCTATCATGATTATTACAACGCGCGCTGGTACCAATTTACCGGCGTGCCGCTTGGATCGACCGACGGTGAGGAATGGAACGGCATGTTCCACCCCGATGACCAGGATCGGGCATGGGCGCGCTGGCGGCATTCGCTGGCCACTGGCGATCCCTATGAAATCGAATATCGGCTGCGTGATGCCTCGGGCGCCTATCGCTGGACGCTGGGACGAGCGCTGCCATTGCGCAACGATGAAGGCGAGATCGTCCGCTGGTTCGGCACCTGCACCGATATCCATGAACAGAAAATGGCGGAGGAACAGCGCGAGATGATCGCGCACGAGCTGAGCCACCGCATCAAGAATATCTTCTCGGTCATTTCCGGGCTCGTCGGGTTTTCGGCGCGCGCGCATCCCGGCTTTTCGGTTGTCGCAGACGATCTGCGCGATCGCATCACGGCGCTTGGCCGGGCGCATGATTTCGTTCGCCCGCACAGCGCGAATTCGCGGCCGGTCGCGCTCGAAAGCTCGCTGAAAGGGCTGCTGGGCGCGCTGTTCCTGGCCTATCAAACCGATGATCGCCAGCGGATCGATGTTCACGGCGATGATATGGCAATCGATGATCGGTCGGCGACCCCGCTTGCGCTGCTGTTTCACGAGCTGGCGACAAATGCGGCGAAATATGGGGCGCTATCGACGCGTGACGGGCGGATCGATCTGTCGATCGAAGTGGGCGCCACTGAGCTGAGGGTCGTCTGGATCGAAAGCGGCGGACCGCCGATAGCTGCGCCGTCGGCAAAGCGCGGTTTCGGTTCGCTGCTGATCGACATGAGCGTCATCAGGCAGCTCAGCGGCAAAATCGACTATGCGTGGCACAATAGCGGGCTGACGGTTGTCGTCGAAATACCGATGCGCGCGTTCAGCCGGGCCTGATGCCAACGAGTTCGCTTACTTCAGCAGAACCACTTCGTTCAGGCCGATTCCTTCAGGAACGGCCGATTCGGTCGCGACCGCAGCCGCTGCGAGAATGGCCTGTGAGGTGAAAGGTTTGCGGACATAGCCGAGCGCACCTGCCTGGGGATCGATCTGGGCAGGGTTGGCGGTGACGAAGACGACTTTCACGCCATAGTCGCGCGTCAGCGTCTCGGCGAGCGTCACGCCAGTCGGCCCGTCGCGCAGGTTGAGATCGACGAGCGCAAAGGCGCAATCTCGGGCATGATCAATCGCCGAGGGACTGTCAGCCGCGATCGCGGCCACCTTGTAGCCGGCGTCGGTCAGAATCCGTTCGAGATCGAGCGCTACGAAGATCTCGTCCTCTACGATCAGGGCAGTTGCTGGCATGGTCACTCCTTGAGGTAGATCAAGAAACCTTGCCAAAGTCGTTTGGTTCCCAGCGCTTAACCGATCGCATTAGCGGCGCAGCAGAAACACTGCGTGCTCGGCCAGAAAATTGGCTGCAGCAGACGTCGTGCGCTTGCCGTCCGACAGGAACCAGGCGCCTTCCACAGCGATCCCGCGATCCTTCACAAAGGCGCGGAAATCGTCGATCGTCAGATGATGGATATTGGGCGTGTCGTACCAGCGCTCGGGCAGCAGCCGCGTCACCGGCATCCGCCCACCCCACAGCAACGATGCGCGCACCCGCCAATGCGCGAAATTGGGAAAGGAAACGAAGGCCTGCCGGCCAATCCGCAATAGATGATCGAGCACCACATCGGGCGCGCGCGCGGTCTGCAAGGTCTGGCTAAGGATGGCATAGTCGAAGCTGCGATCGGGATAATCGGCGAGATCTCGATCGGCATCGCCCTGCACCACCGACAGCCCGCGCGCGACGGCAGCGGCGACATTGCCCGCATCGATTTCGAGCCCGCGCGCATCCACCTGGCGTTCATCGCGCAGCGCTGCCATCAGCGCGCCGTCGCCGCAGCCAATATCGAGCACACGCGCGCCGCGCGCGACGTTGCTGGCGATGATCGCAAGATCGGGGCGCAGGGTCATTCGAGCGCTCCCAAAAAACCATCGACCACCCGGTATAATTCGGGCGACTCAAGCAAAAATGCATCATGGCCATAGGGGCTCGACAGCTCCACGAAGCTTGCAGCGGCGCCGCTCGCATTCAGCGCGTGGACGATGCTGCGCGATTCGGCGGTTGGGTACAGCCAGTCGGTATCGAAGCTGACGAGGCAAAAACGCGTTGCTGTGCCCCGGAATGCATTGGCGAGCATGCCGCCATGTTCTTCCGCCAGGTCGAAATAATCCATCGCGCGGGTGATATAGAGATAGGAATTGGCATCGAAGCGATCGACAAAGCTGATGCCCTGATGCCTGAGATAGCTTTCGACCTGGAAATCGGCATCGAAGCCGAATGATTTTGCATCACGGGCCTGCAGTCGCCGCCCGAATTTCTCGGTAAGCCCGGCTTCGGACAGATAGGTGATGTGCGCCGCCATCCGCGCGACGGCCAGGCCAGCGGTGGGCGGCTCGCCACCCGCATAATAATCGCCGCCCCGCCAGCGGGGATCGGCCATCACTGCCTGGCGGCCGACTTCGTGAAAGGCAATGTTCTGCGCGGTGTGGCGGGCAGTGGAGGCGATGACGACGGCGGCGCGCACCCGATCTGGGAAGGTTGCCACCCAGCTGAGCGCCTGCATGCCCCCCATCGATCCGCCGACGACAGCGCGCACCGTGCCCACGCCGAGATGATCGAGCAGCAGCGCCTGCGCACGCACCATGTCGCGTATCGTGATGACGGGAAACGCCATTCCCCATGATCTGCCGGTCGCTGGATCGAGGCTCGCCGGGCCGGATGACCCCATGCAGCTGCCAAGCACATTGGCGCAGATGATGAAATGCCGCGCTGGATCGATTGGCTTGCCGGGCCCCACCATCCGCGTCCACCAGCCGGGCTTGCCAGTGATCGGGTGGTCGCTGGCGACATGCTGGTCGCCGGTCAGCGCGTGGCAGATGAGGATGGCGTTGCCGCCCTCCGGATCGAGCGTGCCATAGGTTTCATACGCGATCTCCACCGGCGCCAGCAGCGTGCCGCCATCGAGCCTGAGCGGCCCCGGCAGGGAAATGGAGCGGCTCGGCCCGAAACGCGCATCATGCGACATGCGTGCGGCGCTAGGGCGGGCGCGCGCAGCCTGTCAATGCCGGCGCCGGTGTGCCGCCTTTCAATGTGACACGCGGGCCGCTATGCGCCGGGCATGTCTGTTCCTGCTCCCAAAGATTGGGTCATGGCCATTGCGCCCTATGTCCCTGGCCGCTCGACCGCCGATGACGGGCGCGT
>JBBQAG010000105.1:0-8293 GCA_038315875.1 Sphingomonadales bacterium
ATTTCCAAGGAAGGCAGAAATTGCGCAATGAAATCAACAGCCCGACTTTCTGACGGCACGCGTAGCGGCATCTTGAAACGTGAAAAATATTTTGTCTAGGAAAATCAGTCAGTTATGGTGATGGCGCACAATCGAGTGGGAATGATTTGGTGTGCGCTAAAATGCGAAGCGCATCAGCGCCGATCAAGTGACCGGCTAATGAGCACCAGGGTGGGATCGCCGGGATAGGCGGACGCGATGAAACCCATCTCGTGTTCGAGTTCGATTGCTTCGTGATTATCCCGGCTTTCGATCGATTCCAGCGTTTTCAGACCCTTTGTCTCGGCGATGCGCGCGATATGAGCGAGCAGTGTCCAGCCGACGCCCCGGCGCTTATGATCATCGCGGATCGTGATCGCGACCTCGCCGCGATCGAGCGCCTGATCGCAGGTCAGCATCGCAGTTGCGATCATCATCGAACCGTCTTCGGTGAAGGCCAACAGACTTTCTGCATCGGCGTGATTGGGATGGGTCAGCATCCGGATTTGATCCGCACCGATTTCAGTCATTGCCGACAGAAAGCGAAAGCGCAGATCGGCGGGTGTCACATGACCAAAGAACTCACGGATCGTTTCTGCGTCCTGGAAAACGGCGGTTCGGACGTAAAACCGCAAGCCGGTTCGCGTCGTTAAAATTTCGCCGATCGCTGGCTGGTTCAAGGCAGTCGGTCCCCGTTGAATGCGGATGGGCTTCATTGGGGCAATCTAGCACGTCCCCGGGCGAGGCACGCTATAAGCATTGCACGCGGTGGAATGTTTGTTGCACGCGCTGTCCGGGAACGCCCGAATTCGCACTCTGCTACGCGGTGGACAATCCAGCACCCGACATTCGGGCGGAAGGGGCGGCGGGCGCCGGGGATTCGCGCCCGCCGAGGCGTCAGGCGGCCCTGTTCAATGAGGAGGGGCGGGCCTCAACGATGGGGAAATCGATGTCGGTCTTCAGCGCTTCGTTGACGTAGTTGGTGAAGGTGTTGAGCGCGACATGGGCGATGATCTCAATGAGCTGCGCATCGGTGTAGCCAGCGAGCTTCACCGCCGAGACATCGGCTTCGCTAACCTGGCCGCGCTCGCGGACCAGCTTTGCTGCGAACCGGACGGCGACATCGGCCTTGGGGTCGTTCGACCCGCCTGAGCGGTTGGCGGTGATCTCTGCATCGTCGAGCTTGGCGAGATTTTTGCCCAGATAGCTGTGGGCAGACAGGCAATAATTGCAGCCATTGATCTCGGCGACGACAAGCGCGATCCGCTCACGCGTGGCGGCGGTCAGCGCACCCTTGCCAAGCGCACCAGCAAAGCCAAGCTGCGCTTCAAGCGATGCAGGGCTGTTGGCGACGAGGCGGAAGAGGTTGGGGACCGAACCCAATTGCGCGTTGACGGCGTTGAGCAGCCCCTGCGATTTTTCGGGTGCGGCGTCGATTGTCGCGGGAATGGCAATGCGAGACATTTGAGGTTCCTTTCATCCCGGGCCGAAGCGGCCACTGCCGATGAAATAGGCGCTTCCGAATTGTCAGCGTATCCGTTAATCCGCCAACGCATCCTTCCATAAAATGGAATAGATCATGGACCGGTTTGAGGCGATGCGGACGCTGGTGGCGGCGGTGGACGGGGGTAGCCTCTCAGCGGCCTCACGCAGCATGGGCGTGCCGTTGCCCACTGTCAGCCGGCGGGTCTCCGATCTTGAAGCGCATCTCGGCACGCAGTTGGTTGTGCGCACCAGCCGAAGGTTGATCCTTACCGAGGCAGGCGCTGCTTATGTCGCATCGGTGCGCCGTGTGCTTGACGAGCTTGGCGAGGCGGAACGCGCTGCTTCGGGCGAATATCGCGCGCCGCGCGGGGAGTTACTCGTCACCGCGCCAATCATGTTCGGCAAATTGCACATTGCGCCAATCGTCCATGATTTCCTTGGCGTGTATCCCGATGTAACGGTGCGGCTGGTGCTCGCCGATAGCGTCGTTGATCTGATTGAGAGCCATGTCGATGTGGCACTGCGGATCGGCAATTTGCCCGATAGCAGTTTGGTGGCGAGGCGCATCGGCCAGGTCAGCTGGGTGATTTGCGCCAGCCCCGATTATCTCGCCGCCCGACCTGCCCCTCAATCGCCTACCGATCTGGCTGAGCATGATTGCATCGCCTTTGAATCATTTCAGATCCATCGAAGTTGGGCCTTTCGCGCGGTTGGACAGTTGCAAACGGTCGAAATCCGCCCGCGCTTTTCGGTAAACACCGCCGATGCGGTGATCGCCGGGGCTAGTGCGGGCCTCGGCTGTGCGCGGATCATGAGTTATCAGGCCGCACAGGCGGTGCGGAACGGCGCCTTGGTGCCGATGCTGGAGGCGTTCGCCCCCGATCCGATCCCTGTCCACCTCGTCCACCCCGCGCAGGCTCTGCAGCCCCTGAAACAACGCGCCTTCATGGATTTCGTGACGCCGCGACTGAAGGCCGCGCTGGGCGCGATCGAGGCGATCTACGCGCCTGCCTGATCCGCTTTTACAAAAACAGCTCGGCCATTGCATCTAGGATCGCGGCGCTATCCAGCCGGTAGCGGGCATAGAGATCGGGCAGATCGCCGGTCTGGCCGAAGCTGGCAGTGCCGAGCGGGGACACGCGCTGGCCGCGAACCCCACCAAGCCACGAAAGCGATGCCGGGTGGCCGTCGATCACCGTGACCAGCCCAGCGGTGGGCGACAGCGGCGCGAGCAGGCGTGCGATATGGCTCGGCGCCGGCTGCCCGCCCTGCCAGCGTGCCGCGTGCTGCGCGCTCCATCCCTGATGCAGCAGATCGGGCGAGGTAATTGCGAGCAACCCCATCCCGGGCAAATCTTCACGCATCGCTTCGAAGGCAGCGATCGCCTCTGGCGCGATCGCCCCGCAATAAACCAGCGCCGCCTCTGCGCCGGGCGCAGGGGGGTGCAGCCAATAGCCGCCATCCAGCGCGTCCTGGCGCCAGTTGTTGTCGCTGCGCTGCGGCTGCGCGATTGATCGTGTCGTCAGCCGCAAATAGCTCGACCCGCCATCCTCTGCCTGCAAATGCGCCAGCGCCCATTCCATGATCGCTGCGAGTTCATCGACAAAGGCCGGCTCGAAATAGGTCAGGCCGGGCTGCCCCATGCCGATCAGCGGGGTGTTGATCGATTGATGCGCGCCGCCCTCTGGCCCCAGCGTGATGCCGGACGGCGTCGCCACGAGCAGGAAGCGGGCATCATTGTAACAGGCGTAATTAAGCGCATCGAGCCCGCGCGCGATGAACGGATCATAGACCGTCCCGATCGGTACCAGCCGCGTGCCGAACAGCGGCGCTGCCAGCCCCAAAGCGGCCAGCACCAGGAACAGGTTGTTCTCGGCAATCCCCAGTTCGATATGCTGCCCGGCGCCATTGCCCGACCATTTCTGGGTCGACGGGATGCGGGCGGCGTGGAAAACATCGGCCAGTTCGCTGCGGCGGAACAGCCCGCGCCGATTGACCCAGGCGCCGAGATTGGTCGACACCGTCACATCGGGTGATGTGGTGACGATCCGGTTGGCGATCGGCGCATCGGAACGGGCAAGATCGAACAGGATTTTGCCGAAGGCTGCCTGCGTCGATTGCTCGGCGTCGGTCGGCGGGACGAGGGTGGGTACCGGCACCGTCGCCGCCTTCAGGTCGTCACGCGGCGACGCGATCGGCGCAGCGGCGACCAATGCCTGTGCGGCCCGTGCAGCGTTGTCGCCTAGCCCCGCCCACGGTGCCCATTCGTCGCCTTGCGCGACATCGAGCGTCCGGCGAAGCTGATCGATCTGCGCTGGGCTCATCAGGCCGGCATGATTGTCCTTGTGGCCGGCGAGCGGCAGCCCGAAGCCCTTGATGGTATAGGCGATGAAGATTGTCGGCCGCTCATCCTGCGCGCCGTCGAACGCCTCGATCAGCGATGCGGTGCAGTGCCCGCCAAGATTGGTCATCAGATCGGCAAGGGCGGCGTCTGCATAGCTGCCGAGCAAGGCCGCGACGCTGGGCTTGGCGCCGATATCCGCCATCAACCGCGTGCGCCATGCAGCGCCGCCCTGATAAGTGAGGGCGGCATAATCGGCATTCGGGCAGGTATCGATCCAATCGGCGAGCGCCGCCCCGCCGGGTTTTGCAAAGGCCGCCTTTTGCTGCTTGCCATGCTTGAGCGTGATCACGCGCCAGCCGCAGGTTTCGAAGATATCGTCGAAGCGGCGAAACATCCGGTCGGCAGTGGTGGCATCAAGCGACTGTCGGTTGTAATCGACGATCCACCAGCAATTGCGGATATCATGCTTGTACGCCTCGATCAGGCATTCATAGATATTGCCCTCGTCGAGTTCGGCATCACCCATCAACGCGATCATCCGGCCGGCATCGGCCTCAGCCAGCTGATCATGCGCGATCAGATAATCCTGCACCAGGCTGGCAAAGGCGGTGACGGCAACGCCGAGCCCAACCGATCCGGTAGAAAAATCGACCGGGATCTGGTCCTTGGTGCGGCTCGGATAGCTTTGTGCCCCGCCGAGCGCGCGAAAGCGCTGGAGCTGATCGAGCGATTGATTGCCCGCCAGATAATGTGCGGCGTGGAGCAGGGGCGAGGCATGCGGCTTCACCGCGACCCGGTCCTGCGGGCGCAGCGCGTGAAAATAGAGCGCGGCCATGATCGTCGACATCGATGCGCACGACGCCTGATGCCCGCCGACCTTCAGCCCGTCGCGCGCGTCGCGCAGGTGATTGGCGTTGTGGATCGTCCACGCCGAAAGCCAGCGCAGCCGGGCGTCGATCAGATCGATCGTCTCGGCCTTGCCCTGCGGTGCTTTGGCGAGACTGGTGGTTGGCATGCGCGGTCTTTCTGTGGGTCGCTGGCAGGTTTAGGGCAGGGCGCTTTCGGCGCCAATACTGCATCAGGGTTTGAGGCCGACTGCGTGAAGTAGCTGCGCGCCCTCGATCATGCTCAACAGCCGCCGCGCGGTTGCACTGCGTTCAACCGGATCGTCGATCGCAAGCCGATCGGCGATCCACCCCAGAAATCCGTGCGCGATCGCACCGCCCACCCTGCGATACAGCGGATCACCCCGAGCCGATCGCGCTGCAATCTCGAACCATAGACAGGTGAATGGCCAGAAATTGCCATCTTCCATGGCCCCTAGCAAATCCCGCTCAAGCTCAGCAGCGGCCCGTGGCGTGGCGTCAAGCGCCGCATCGAGCAAGAGCGTCAGCTGCGCTGCACCGTGCGTCAACGTCGCCGTCAGCACTTCTTCCTTGTCGCGGAAATAATAGAGCAGCATCCGGTCGCTGAGCCCCGCTGCCTGGGCAAGCGGGCGCAGGCTTGCCGCATCAAGCCCTTCGGTCAGCAAAAAGACACCCAGCCGATCGACGATCTGTGCGCGTTTTGCGTCGGCCTTGGACATTGTCGGCCTAGCTGCCCGCCAGCACGCCGGTCAGCGAATTCGGACCGGCGGCGGCGATGTCGACCGCGATCACGTCGCCGATCGCGCCATCGTGAAGGATATGCACCGATTGCAGCCCCGGCGTCTTGCCGAGCAATTGGCCGGCCTGCTTGCCGATGCGATCGAGCAGCACCGTACAACGGGTGCCGACGCTGGCGGCGTTGAAGGCAGCCTGATCGCGGTTGAGTGCGGCCTGCAACCGCTGGAGCCGCTCGTCCATCACGGCCGGCTCGATTTGATCGGTCATCGTGGCCGCCGGGGTGCCGGGGCGGGGGCTGTATTTGAAGCTGAACGCCTGAGCATAGCCGACAGCATCGACGAGACTTAGCGTGTCTTCGAAATCGCGATCGGTCTCGCCGGGAAAGCCGACGATGAAATCGCCCGACAGCGCGATGTCGGGTCGCGCTTTGCGAACCCGATCGAGCAGCCGAAGGTAGCTGTTGCGGCTGTGGCTGCGGTTCATTGCCTTCAGCACGCGGTCACTGCCCGATTGGACGGGCAAATGGAGGAAGGGCATCAGCTTTTCGATATCGCGGTGTGCAGCGATCAGGCCATCGGCCATGTCATTGGGGTGGCTGGTGGTATAGCGGATGCGCACCAGCCCCTCGATCCGGTCGAGCGCGGCGATCAGATCATGCAGCCCGCGCCCCTCATCGTCCCAGGCGTTCACATTCTGGCCGAGCAGCGTGATCTCCTTCGCGCCGGCATCGACCAGCGCCTTTGCCTCATCGATAATGTGCTGCCACGGTCGGCTGACTTCGGCGCCGCGGGTATAGGGCACGACGCAATAGGTGCAGAATTTGTCGCAGCCTTCCTGCACCGTCAGGAACGCACTTGGCGGCACGCGGCGGCGGGCAGGGAGGTGACCGAATTTCAGGTCGACGGGCATGTCGGTATCGATTGACGCCTGGCCCGTGACGGCGCGCGCGATCAATCCCGGCAAATTGTGATAGGCTTGCGGCCCCACCACGACATCGACCTTGGCGCGGCGGATGATTTCCTGCCCTTCGGCCTGTGCGACGCAACCAGCGATGGCGATCATTGGATCGCTGCCGTGCTTTCTCAGCCGGCCGATATCCGAATAGACTTTTTCGGTGGCCCTTTCGCGGATGTGGCAGGTGTTGAGGATGACGAGATCGGCTGCATAAGCGTCATCGGTGGCGCTCAGGCCCTGCGCCGCCATCAGCTCGCCCATCCGATCGCCATCATAGACGTTCATCTGGCAACCGAATGATTTGACGTGATAGGTTTTGGGGGCGGGCTTCATCGGCGGGGCTATAGCGGCGTGCGGCGGCGGCGACAAATCGCGCAGTTGCAGCTCAGGCGTCGGCCCCTGGCGTCGTCCACCAATCATGGCCCCGAAACGGGGTGAGCGGCGCGCCGACTTCAAGGACAAGCGCTTCCTCGATCCTGCGTCGGCTTTCCGCCGCGATTGCCTTGCGCCCCGAATAATCGCGCGGATGGAAGGGCTCAAGAAATTCGACCATCACCGGGAAGCTGCCCTTGCGAGACAGGATGCGGAGCGCGTTGTCCTTGCCGCTTTCTTCGCCGATCCAGGCAATCTCGTAGCCAGTATTGGCGCCGTACCAAATCAGCACTGGCTGGACCATCACGCCCGGCGGCGGCGGCTCGAGTACCTTGAGCATCGGGGTCTTGAAGGGAAGCAGCGAGCGACCATCCGTCGTCGTGCCTTCGGGAAATACCGTCACCGACCAATTGTCTGCCAGGGCTTCGCGCAGCCGGTTGATCTGTTCGGCAACGCCAAGGCGATCTTCGCGCTCGACAAAAACCGTGCGGTTCATCTTGGCGAGCCTGCCAACCACCGGCGCGCTGGCGAGTTCGGCCTTGGCGACGAACGCCGTGCCACTCGCGCTTGAGATCGCGAGGATATCGATCCAGCTGACGTGATTGGCGATGTAGAACACGTCGCGTTTCAGCGGCACGCCCTTGATGCGCACCTTTGCGCCGCATAGCCGTGCCGATGCCGTCATGAAGAGGCGCGGCCAGAACGAGGGCAGGCGGAGCAGCTGGCAAAGATAATGCGCGGGGATGGAGATTGCCGCCATCAGCGTGAGCCCTGTGACGCGCGTGACGATCCTCATCCAGCCAATCGCGCTGATTGGAGTCGGGCGCCCCGCAGCCGCCGCTTCTCGTATTGGATCGACGCCCGCGTCCGCGTTTGGCGCCGGCGTCGCAGCCTCGATTGGCAAGATCAGGCCTTGCGATCCAGTGAGACGCCGTAAAGCTCCATGCGGTGATCGACGAGGCGGAAGCCCAATCGCTCGGCGATCTGCTTCTGCAACTGCTCAAGCTCGGGATCGACGAATTCGATCACCTTGCCGCTTTCGACATCGATCAGATGATCATGATGCGATTCAGGCGCTGGTTCATACCGTGCGCGGCCATCGCCGAAATCATGCCGGTCAAGAATGCCGGCTTCTTCAAACAGGCGAACGGTACGGTATACAGTCGCGATGGAAATACCCGGATCGATCGCTGAGGCGCGCTCATAGAGCTTTTCGACATCGGGATGGTCTTCTGCATCGGACAGCACGCGCGCGATGACCCGCCGCTGCTCGGTGATGCGCAGCCCTTTTTCGTTGCAGAGCGCTTCGAGATCGATTTTACGCGCCATTGCTTGCCAATCGAATCCCCTGCTGCCGATATGGGGGCTTTAGTGCCATTGGCGCTGCAGGGAAAGTGCCCCTCCCGCGCTTTCGGGAGGGGCGCCTTGATCGATCAGCGCGGTTTGCGGCGCTTGGTGCCGAGGCCAATTTTCTTGGCAAGGGTACGGCGCTGCTCGGCATAGTTGGGAGCGACCA
>JBBQAG010000029.1:0-26515 GCA_038315875.1 Sphingomonadales bacterium
GACGGCGTCGTGCTCGGTGCGCTCGAAACGCAGATTTTTGAGCCCGAGCGTCTCAAGCTGCTCCTCTCCGAGATGCTGGAAGCGTCGGCCGAAGCCGACGAGCGGCGTGCGCGCGATCTGACCCAAGCGCGGCTGCTGAAGACGCAGGCCGAAACCCGGCTACGCAATCTCTACGAGGCGCTTGCGGAGGGCGAGGCCTCACTCAAGGAGCCGGTGTTTGCCAATATGCTCGCCGAGGCCAACAGCCGTATCGTGTCGCTGACCGCCACGGTCGAATCGCTTGAACGCCAGATCGGCAAGAAGGCGAAGCAGGTCACGCCTGCAATGGTCGATACGTTTGCCGGCCTGGTCCGCGAACGCCTGCGGGGCGAAGACCCTGCGCTTCGCAAGGCATATGTCGCACTGTTCGTGTCCGAGGTCGCTATCGACCAGGACCAGATCCGTATCTCGGGATCGACCCGGATGCTCGAACGAGCCGTCGGTAAGACGGAACCGGCCATTATGGGCACGGTGCCCATTTTTGACCGGGAGTGGTGCCGCTTACAGGACTCGAACCTGTGACCCTCGCATTACGAATGCGATGCTCTACCAGCTGAGCTAAAGCGGCGCGCGGGGGGCCGCCAAGACCATCCCCGTGGCGGCGGCGCTTAACAGGTCGATTGGCGGCTGACAAGCAGATCGGGAATTCGCGGCAACGCTGCGACGCCGCTTTACCCAACGTTTACCACAATCGGGCAAGACCTGTGCTGGAAACGGGCTCGAGGCCCTTTGGGGACATGCGCATGGACACGCTTCGCGGGTTCGAAGACGACCGGATCGATTCGGATCATCATGACGAAGCCGATCTGCGCGTCGACGATAATCCGGGATTCGACATCGGATCGGACGAGCGGCGGATGCATGTCCGCGCCTATAATTACTGGGTTTCGCTCCTTGGGGGCCGCGCTTATCCGTCGATCGAGGATCTCGTTCCCGATACGATCGCCGATTTCGGCCCGCATAGTGTGCTGCTCGATTTCACTGCAGGCATCGAGGATCCGACCATCCAGTTTCTGGGGCGTGCCCTGCGCGAGGAATGCGATCTCGCGCCAGCGGTCACGCGAATCACCCAGGTGCCCAGTCGGTCGCTGCTGTCGCGGCTGACCGATCATTATCTGCAAATCATCGCCAATCGTGCGCCGATCGGCTTCGAGGCCGAATTTGTCGGCGTGCGCGGGCACAACACGATGTACCGCGGCATCCTGATGCCGTTTTCATCGGACGGCGACACGATCGATTTCATCTACGGCGTGATCAATTGGAAAGAACTAGTCGATGCAGCGACGCAGGCGAGCCTCGATGCCGAGATTGCCGCCGCCGTTCGCAATGCCCCGCGTGCCCTGGTCTCCGCACCCGTCTGGGCAAGTGGTCCCAGCGCCGATATCGATGACCCAGCCGTCGGCGAGCTGATTGACGATGCCGGGTACAGCGTCGATGCCGTCCCGCTTGCCGACCGGCTGATGCTGGCACAGCAGACCGCTGCTGCCGTCCGCGCCGCCGACACGCGCAGCCGGGCTGCCTTGTACCGGGCGCTTGGCCGGGCTTATGATTTCGCAGCGGCGAGCGATGCCGATCCGGTCGGTTATGCCACACTCCTCGATCGTGCCGGGATCACCAGCCAGCAGCGCGCGCCGATGACGCCGATAGCGAAGCTCGTCTTTGGCGCCGATTACGACAAGACCCGGCTCACTGAATTTGCCGCCGTGCTCACGCATGCGCGGCGGAGCAACGTGCCGGTCGGCGCGCTCACCGATTTCCTCGACATGGCAGAAGGCGGGATCAAGGGCATCGTCGCCAGCGAACGCGCGCTGCGCCATCCCGCCGTCAAGCCCAACCGGGCCGATGGCGCCCGGGCGACGCTACGCGGCCGCGCCGCGCTTGGTTCGCTGGTGCTGCCGATCGAAATGGGTGACGAGGAATTCGTGGTCCTGATCGCGCGGGCAGGCTCGCCGGGCACGCTTGATATCGTCGGCAGCATCGGCGGCGGCGATCCGGTCGCGGTGCGGGCGATCAACCGGGCCGCCCGCTGAAACAACCAACGGCATAGCAAGGCGTCGACGCGACCTGAACGACGCGCTGGCGGGCGAGTCGCAGCTTGAGATAGCGGCACGGTCGGGGCATAGCGACGGCATGGTAAAAACCACTTTGAAATCATTGTCGGATGCGCTCGCGGTCCGCCTGGTCGAGGGAGCCCTGCCGGGCGAGCTGGAGGGGTTCGGCGAGGCCGAGCGCGCAGAAGCGGCGCGCTTCGTCGCCGCAACCGCCGGTGCCCGGCCACCCGGTGAACCCCGGCTCGAGCTGGAAACGATCAGCGGCGATGATGCGCACCGCGAAATGCGCCTCGCCATCGTCAATGATGACATGCCTTTCCTGGTCGATTCGATTGCCGCGACGATCGGTGCACATGACATCGCCATCGAACGGATCATCCATCCAGTCCTCCCAGTCGCCCGCACGCCAGATGGGACACTGGAGGCCGTTGGCAGCGGCAATCCGGAATCGATGATCTATATCGAGATGGAGCGTGTCGACGCGCGCCGCCGCAAGTCGCTGCTTGCTGATATCGAGCGCAATCTGGCCAATGTCCGCGCTGCGGTCGCCGACTGGCCGGCACTCCAGGAAGCGATGGCAGGTGATGCGCGGGCGCTGGCAACAAGCGAAGGCGGTGCCGAAGGCGCGGCGCTGCTCGACTGGTTCCTCGATCGCCGGTTCACGCTGCTTGGCCACGAACGCTGGATGAGCCGGGGCGAGATGAGCGCCGTCCTGGGGATTGCGCGCATTGCCCAGCCAGTGCCGATCCTCGCCGATGCGTCGCGAAAGCTGGCAATCGATTGGTTCGATGATGGCAATGCAGCGCCGCTGCTGGTCAAATCCAATCTTATCTCGGGCGTCCATCGCCACGTCCCGCTCGATCTGGTGATCGTGCCAGTACGTGAGGGCAGCAAGACGATCGGCCTGTCGATCCATGCCGGGCTTTGGACAAGTGCTGCGATGAACACGCCGGCGGACGATGTGCCGATATTGCGGGCGAGGCTGGCAGCGCTTGAGGAGAAATTCGGCTTCGATCCAAAGGGTCACACTGGCAAGGCGCTGAGCCATGCGTTGGCCGCGCTGCCCCACGATCTCGTCACCGCCTTCGATCAACAAGCGCTCGAGGAATTGGCGCTGACCGCGATGTCGCTGGCCGATCGTCCACGCCCGCAGATGGTGCTGGTGCGATCGATGCTGGGGCGGCACATGTTTGCCTTTGTGTGGCTGCCTCGCGACGATCTGTCGACCGTGCGGCGGATCGCGATCGGCGAGATGCTGGCCGAGGCATCGAACGGCTCATTGCTCAACTGGTCGATCGCGCTTGAAGACGGCGTCGTTGCGATGATCCGCTATACCTTCGATTTGCGCGGCGAGGGACGGATGCCCGCTGCCAAGCCGCTCAATGCGGCGCTGGCAATGATGGTGCGCGGCTGGGTGCCGGCAGTGGAGGCGGCGCTTGGCGATCTCGTCGAGCCGGCGCGGGCCGCGCGGATGGCGCTGCGCCATGCCGCCACCTTCCCGCAGGCTTACCGGGCCACAAGCAGCCCGGAAGAAGCAGCACAGGATATCGTGAGGCTGGCTGGGCTGGAGACGACCGACGGGCGCTCGGTGCGCATCTATCGTGGCGACGGCGGCGTCCGGCTCAAAATCTATCGTTTTGGCGGTGCGCTGGCATTGTCCGATGCCGTCCCGGTGCTCGAAAATTTCGGTTTTCGCGTGATTGAGGAGGTGCCGACCGCGCTTTCCGACGAAGCCGAGGGCTTTGTCCATGATTTTGCGATCACGACTGGCGCAGGCGCGACACCCGGCGCGCTCGACGGCGACAATAAAGTGCTTGAAAAGGCGATCGCCGCAGTGCTCGAAGGGCAGGCGGAAAACGATGCGTTCAACCGGCTGATCGTTGATGCCGGGCTCAGTCCATCATCGGTCGTGCTGTTTCGCGCCTGGTTCCGCTATCTGCGGCAGGCCGGGCTCACTTATGGCCTGGCGACCGTGGTCGATACGCTGCGCGAGGCGCCCGCCGTCGCTGCCGCGTTGATCGCACGGTTCGAGGCGGCGCATGATCCCGCGACGCGTGGCGACGAGGACGGCGTGAAGGCTGCTGCCCGCGCGATCGATCTCGGGCTCGATCAAGTGTCGGCGATCGACGATGATCGTATCCTGCGCGCGATCAACGGCGTGATCGCTGCCACCTTGCGGACCAATGCCTTCACCCCCGCTGCGAAGGAAGCGCTCGCCTTCAAGCTCGACAGCGCGCTCGTGCCCGGCCTTCCCGCGCCGGTGCCGTGGCGCGAAATCTGGGTGTACAGCCCGCGGATCGAAGGCATTCATCTGCGCGCCGGGCCAATCGCCCGCGGTGGCCTTCGCTGGTCTGATCGGCGCGACGATTTCCGCACTGAAATCCTTGGCCTGATGAAGGCGCAGCGCGTCAAGAATGCAGTGATCGTGCCGACGGGTGCCAAGGGCGGGTTCTATCCAAAGCTGCTCCCGCCGCCGTCGAATCGCGATGCCTGGCTGGCAGAAGGTACCGAAAGCTACCGCGTGTTCATCCGCACGCTGCTGTCGATCACCGACAATATCGTCGAGGGAAAGGTCGTCCATCCCAAAGAGGTCGTGGTGCTTGACGGCGAGGATCCCTATTTCGTCGTGGCGGCAGACAAGGGCACGGCAACCTTTTCCGATGTTGCCAATGCCATCGCACTTGATCGCGGCTTCTGGCTTGGCGATGCCTTCGCATCGGGCGGCTCGGTCGGCTATGATCACAAGGCGATGGCGATCACCGCCAAGGGCGCGTGGATCTCTGTGCAGCGCCATTTTGCAGAACGCGGCGTGGATGTGCAAACGCAACCCATCCGGATCGTTGGCTGCGGCGATATGTCTGGTGACGTGTTCGGCAACGGCATGTTGCTGTCCAAATCGATCAAGCTCGTCGCTGCGTTTGATCACCGCCACATTTTCTTCGATCCAGACCCCGATCCCGCGACCAGCTGGCAGGAACGCGCTCGGATGTTTACGCTGCCGCGTTCGAGCTGGGCCGATTACGACGCCACGCTGATTTCCAAGGGCGGCGGCGTTTTCGCGCGGACCGAAAAGTCGATCAAATTGTCCGACGAGGTGCGCGCCGCGCTTGGCATCGAGGAGACCGACCTCGATCCGACAACGCTAATTTCGGCGATCCTGAAAAGTCCCGTCGACCTTATCTGGTTCGGCGGCATCGGCACCTATGTGAAGGCAGCATCGGAAAACAACGTCCAAGTTGGCGATCCAGCCAATGATCGCCTCCGCGTCAATGCCGAGGAGTTGCGAGCAACGGCGATTGGCGAGGGCGCCAATCTGGGGGTGACGCAGGCTGGACGCATCGCCTTTTCGGCGCGGGCCGGAATATTGGGCGGCGGCAGGATCAACACCGATTTCATCGACAATTCGGCAGGCGTCGATTGCTCGGACAATGAGGTCAACATCAAGATCGCGCTCAACCGGGAGATGATCGAGGGACGGCTCGAGTTTGAGGCGCGCAACACCCTGCTCGCTTCGATGACCGATGACGTGTCGGCCATCGTTCTCGAGGATAACCGGCTGCAGACGCTTGGCCTGTCGATCATGGAAAATGACGGGGTGCAGGCGCTGCCAAGCTATGTTCGCTTGATCGAGATTCTGGAAGGGAGCGGGCGGCTCGATCGCAAGGTCGAGGGGCTGGCCGGCAATGATGATCTGCTGCGTCGTGCACAGGAGGGCCGCGCACTCACCCGGCCCGAACTCGCAGTGTTGCTGGCGACTGCCAAATTGTCGCTCCAGGAAGCGATAGAGCACAGCCCGCTGGCAACCGACGCCGAACTCGCACCCGATCTCCACGCCGCCTTTCCACCAGCGATGCGCAAGCAATTCGCCAAGGCGATCGACGAACACCGGCTGCGCGGCGAAATCGTCGCCACCAAGCTTGCCAACCGGATGATCAATCGGCTCGGCGTGCTCCATCCCTTCGAGCTTGCCGAGGAAGAAGGCGCTGCAATTGCCGACATCGCCGCGATGTTCGTGGTCGTCGAGCGGCTGTTCGATCTCCCCGCCTTATGGACCGAAATCGAGCATGCCGACATGCCAGAGGAAGGGCGCATCGGCCTGTTTGACGAGGTGGCCGTCGCTACCCGGTCGCAGATCGCCGATCTGTTGCGGGTGTGCCGTCCGGGAACGGGCCCGGGCGAGGTAATCGCGCGGATCGGCAAGGGCATCAGCCGTCTCGATACGCAAAGCCAGGCCTTGCTGCTCGAAGAAGCGCGCAGCCAGAGCATGCGGATTGCCGATCGACTCGAGGCGCTGGGCGCGCCGGCCGATCTCGCCCACCGCGTCGTGCGGTTGTTCGAGCTCGATGGTGCGGTGGGGCTCGCCGATCTGGGAGAGCGACTGAAGATCGACGAGGCGGTGCTCACCCGTGCCTTTACCGCGCTCGGCCAAGCGCTCGGGCTCGACTGGGCGCAGGCAACCGCCGCCCGGATCAAATCGAGCGACCCATGGGAGCGGTTGCTTATCGCTGGACTCGCGCGCGATTTCCAGCAGATCAGGCTCGAATTCCTCGGTCGCGCTGAACAGGGCGATCCGCAGGCGCTGGTCGATCACTGGCTTGCAGAAAACGCGCCCCGGGTCGCCCAGTTCAGGACGCTGGTCAATCGCGCCCGTTCAGCGAGCATCCCCAATGCAGCGATGCTCGCGCAGATCGCTGGCCAGGCACGGGTGTTGCTGGGGCGCTAGAATCTGAAGCGGATCGTGCCGCGGCCATTGATCGGCGCGCCTGTCGAGATATTGTTGTCTGTGTGCGCGGTCGGGAAGTAACCGGCGTCGAACAGATTCTCGACATTGATCTGGAGTTCGACCTCGTTGGTGAGCTTGTAATAGGCGGCCGCATCGACGCGGGCATAGCCTGGCAGCGTTACGGTGTTCGAAATCGACGCGAACCGATCTGTAAAATAGCTCACGCCAGCGCCGAAGCCGAGGCGGCTAGTGGCATTATAGCGCGTGAACGCCGAGAAGCTGTGGTCCGGGACAAGCGCGACGCGGCGACCCGCGGGGGCAGCAGCGGTCGTCTCGATAATCCTCGCGTCCTGATAGCTGTAGCCCAGGCTGAGCTGCCAGTTCGCAGTGATGTTGCCCCGCGCCTCGATCTCGACACCGCGGCTACGCTGTGCGCCAGTTAACACCGTTGTGCCCGGCACCGGTCCCGCGGCGCGCGTGTTCGTGCGATCGAGCTGATAGACATTGGCCGCGACCAATAGCCCCGGGCGCGGTTCCCACTTGGCGCCAAGCTCGTAATTATCGAATCGTTCGGGCTGGAGCGCTGCCGTCGTCACATCGAGCGTGGTAAACTGATCGCCCGATTGCGGCAGATAAGAGCGCGCATAGCTTGCATAGAGCGATACCGGTTTGATCGGATGGACGACAAGCCCGGCGCGCGGCGACCACAAGGCATCGCTACGCGCAAATCGGTCACCCGTCAGGCGATTGACGACATCGAGGCTGAAGCGATCATGGCGTATGCCGATCAACAGCTCGACCGGGCCAAGCTTGAGCTGATCCTGGACATAGCCCGCAAAGATAGCGGCATCGCTCACGGTGCTACGCTGCCCGGTCCCCGCGCGGAAAACGATTGGTGGGACTGCGAAAGGATTGGCTAGCGGTGCATTCGCCGTCAGCCTATCGGCGCTTGCGCCCGCCACGCCGTCGAAGAAGCCGTTGGTCCTGGTTGCTGCGGTGCGCTGAGTACCAAATTCGGCGCCGGCGAGGATCAGATGCTCGATGGCGCCGGTCTGCGTCTTCCAGACGAGGTCGGTCTGGCTGAACAGATTCTCACGATAGGTGGATTCGAAATAGGCCTGCACCGGCACCAGCCCCGCAGCAGTAACCGTGCCCGACGGGAAGGCGTTGCGATAATATTTGTCGTAATCGCCGTAGAGCAGCCGCCCGGTGACGGTGAGCGCGTCCGAGAAGCGATGCTCGACGGTCGCTCGCCCGACATTGCCCGTAAATTGCGTGCGGTTGAGGCCGGCGACGCCAAAGAAATTATCGCGAAATCCAGGGACGGGAAGACCGTTTCGCGATGGAATGCCGCGATCGGTAACGCGATCATCGTCATTATATTCATAGGATAGCGTGAAGGCAGTATCGCTCCCAGCAAACCATTTCACCACTGGATTGATCGCGGTGACATGGCCGCCATAAATGGCGCGGTGATTGGCAAGCTCTTCGCGCACGGCGTTGATGCGTGCAGCGACGCTATCGGTCAGCCGGAAGTTGATGTCACCATCGACATACCAGGCGCCGAAGCTGTCACCTGAGGCGCTGGCGCCAGCAAAATTTGCCGGGCTCGGCGTTTTTGTGACGCGGTTGATTACCCCGCCGCCGCCGCCACGGCCAAAGGTGAGCGCGTTTGGGCCGCGCAAGATTTCGATCCGATCGAGATTATAGAGCGGGCGATAATATTGGACGTCGTCACGCAGGCCATCGACGAAGAAGTCGGCAGTTGAGTTATTGCCACGCAACACGATCTGGTCGCGATTGCCTTCACCCTGCGCAGCAATCGCGCCGGGCACGTAGCGCAGCACATCGGCAATCGACCGCAGCGCCTGATCATTGATCTGCTCGCGGCTGATCGACGTGATCGCCTGCGGAATATCTTTGATCGATGTCAGAATCTTGGTTGCTGACCGGGTTTGCTCGGTCGCATAGCCAGTTCGCTCGCCATAAACGACGATGTCTTTTGCCGCCGGATCCGCTGGCTCTCCTTCGGCCACCGGCGCTGCCAAGGGGGCAGCGACCGCGGGTGACACAGCTGCCAATGCCACAGCGGAGGTGACCATTGCGGTCGCAAATGGCGCGAGGCGAGACGAAATCAACATTGGAACCCCTTCGGCTTGATGCCGTGGAGTTATTGCGAATCATTATCAGAGTCAACGCTATTGCGAACGATTTGCAATATTATCGACGATGTCGGCCATCAGCCAAGTGCGCAGCGCGCTTGCCAGATTGGGGGGTGCATCAGCGACAATCCGCAGAGAATCGATCTGAGCGATCAGTGCGTTCAACGGCAACGCTCGCGCGACCGCCGCTGTCTCCAGCGCCGCCCAGAACAGCGGCTCAAGGCTGATCGATGTCTGGTGCCCGGCAATGGTGACCGAGCGTTTCACCGGGCCGACAAAGCCACCGTCTGGCGGTGAAACCTTCATGCCTGTTGGGTCCTGGAGAACATGAGCCAGCGCCACGAGACACTATAAGCGTGGAGTGCAGCCGCGCAAAGCGCATCACCGCTGGCGATAAAGGTCGGCGTTGCCGCGTCCGCATATCCGTGCAGCATGTCGCTCATCGCCACTCCGCAAGCAAGATTGCTCAATCGGTATCGAACAGTGCCGCAAGCTGTTCGATCATCGTGCCGCCCAGTTGCTCTGCATCCATGATCGTCACGGCGCGAGCATAATAGCGGGTCACGTCATGGCCGATGCCAATCGCGCATAGCTCGATGGGCGAACGCGACTCGATCCAGCCGATTACCTGCCGGAGATGGCGCTCGAGATACGATCCCGAGTTCACGCTCAGCGTCGAATCATCGACTGGCGCGCCGTCTGAGATCACCATCAATATCTTGCGATCCTCGGGCCGGGCGATCAGCCGGGCATGTGCCCAGAGCAGCGCCTCACCGTCGATATTTTCCGTGAGCAACCCTTCGCGCATCATCAGGCCCAGATTGGTCTTGGCGCGCCGCCACGGCTCATCGGCCTGTTTGTAGATGATGTGGCGGATATCGTTGAGGCGCCCCGGCTGGGGCGGGCGACCGGCAGCGAGCCAGCTCTCGCGCGATTGCCCACCCTTCCACGCACGCGTCGTAAAGCCCAAAATCTCGGTCTTCACGCCGCACCGTTCCAGCGTGCGGGCCATGATATCGGCAGAAATCGCTGCGATCGAAATCGGTCGCCCGCGCATCGATCCCGAATTGTCGATCAGCAGCGTGACGACGGTATCCTTGAAATCGGTCTCGCGCTCGATCTTGTAGGACAGCGACTGCATCGGATTGATGACGACGCGGGCCAGCCGCGCCGCATCGAGCATCCCTTCTTCCTGATCGAAATCCCAGCTGCGGTTCTGCTGCGCCATCAGGCGGCGTTGGAGCCGGTTGGCGAGCTTTGAGACCGCGCTCTGCAGATGGACGAGCTGCTGATCCAGATAGGCGCGCAGCCGCACGAGTTCCTCGGCATCGCACAGCTCGGTCGCGGCGATTACTTCGTCATATTGCCCGGTCCAGGCCTTGTATTCGAATTGCGGCGCAAAATCGGAGAAGGGCCGATTGGGCCGCACGGGCATCATCCCGTCTTCGCCGTCCTCGCCGGGTTCGCCGTCGGCCTCGTCGAAGCTGTCGTCGCGCTGTTCGCTGCCCTCGCCTTCCTGCTGCTCGGAATCGCGCGATTCGCCGCGCTGCTCGACTTGGCCGTCGCCCTGCTCGCCAGCGTCCTCGCCTTCCTCGCCCTCGTCCTGTTGCTGGTCGTCCTGGCCCTCATCGTCGCTGCCGCCCTCATCTGCCTCGTCGGGCATCAGATCGCCCTCGACGAGTTCGAGATCCTGAAGCAACTTCATCGATAGCTGGGCGAACGCCGCCTGATTATCGATCGCGAGGCCAAGCGCATCGAGATCGCCGCCCGCCTTGCCCTCAATCCAGTCGCGCACCAGCGCCATGCCCGCTTCGCAACTGGCCGGCGCGGCAATTCCCGTCAGCCGCTCGCGCACCATCAGGGCAACCGCCGTCGACAGCGGCACCTCATCGAAACTGCGCGCGCGTGTGATCGGATCGGCGCGGAGCCGCACGCCGAGCGCGGTTTCCAGATTGTCTGTGATGCCCTTATAGCCGCGCGATCCCAACGCTTCGACCCGCGCGCTTTCAGCCGCATCGAACACCGCGCGCGCCACCGCCTCGACGGGCGCACCCTTCAGGTGAAGCGCGACATTGTGGTGCTTCAGCCTCAGCGCAAAGCCATCGGCAAAGCCCCTTGCCTCTGCCACCTGATCTGCGGGCAGCGTCCGCGCGGGCATCGGCACCTTGATATGTTTGCCGCTCTGCGTCGGCGCGTCTGCGGTATAGGCAAGCTCGACCTCAGGCTCATCCGCCAGCACGCGCGCGGCGCCGCCAAGCACCGCCTTGAAGCGATCGAGAGGGGTATCGGTGGTCATTACCAGATCGTCTCGCAGCCAAAAGCGCCAATCTGTCGATCGCTCGTGATGACTGTCAATCGCTCTGCCAGCGCTTGACCGGCAATCAGTCGATCGAACGGGTCGCGATGTAGGCCATTCAGAAAGCCGGCGCGCAGGGCATGTGTTGCGGTCAGGTCGAGCATCACAAAGGCATTTGCGCGCATCATTGTCGGAAGCTGTCCTTCAAAGTCTTCGATCTCCGGCAATTTGCCGATGCGAATTTTATTGGCGATTTCCCACACCGATACCGCGCTCAAATACATCGGATCGGGGCTACTCTGCAGGGTTCTGTTGGCGAGCTTTCCCAGTTTCGGCGAGTTGCTCCACCACATGATGAGTGCCATCGAGTCGAGCAGATAAGCCAAGCTTATTCGGCCCCGGACCGATCGTCGATATAATCCAGGTCTTCTTTGGGCAGCGACTCTGTCCAGATATCGTCGTTGATCGGACCGGTAACCTTCAAGCCGCCGGGGGTACGCCGAACTTTGCAAGGATCGGCATAGCGAACGAGCTTGGCATAAGGCACGCCCGCCTTTGCCAAGATGATGTCCTCCCCCGAATGCGCCCGATCGAGCAGACGCGAGAAGTTCGTCTTGGCATCATGTACGTTGACAAACGTGCGCGGATCGACATCGGCCATAGCATTTCTCCTATTGGACTAAGATGAGTTAGTCCACCGTTACGTGCGTCTCAACCCTTCCCCACGACGCTTTCGGGCAAATCCTTGCCGAACACGCGCTGATAATATTCCGCCACCAGCGCCCGCTCAGCCTCATCGCATTTGTTGAGGAAGCTCAGGCGGAAGGCAAAGCCGACGTCGCCGAAGATCAGCGCGTTTTGCGCCCAGGTGATAACGGTGCGCGGACTCATCACCGTGGAAATATCGCCGTTGATGAAGCCCTTGCGCGTCAGATCGGCGACGCGCACCATGTTGTCGACCACCTGCTTGCCGTGCGGCTTGTCATATTCGCCCGATTTGGCGAGCACGATCTGCGCCTCGACCGCCGCTGGCAGATAGTTGAGCGTGACGACGATGTTCCAGCGATCCATCTGGCCCTGATTGATCTGCTGGGTACCGTGATACAGCCCACTGGTATCGCCCAGGCCAACTGTATTGGCGGTTGCGAACAACCGGAACCACGGGTTAGGGCGGATCACGCGGTTCTGATCGAGCAGGGTCAGCTTCCCCTCGGCTTCCAGCACGCGCTGGATCACGAACATCACATCGGGGCGGCCCGCGTCATATTCATCGAAGACGAGCGCGGTCGGCGTCTGCAATGCCCATGGCAGCAGGCCTTCACGAAATTCGGTGACCTGCTGGCCATCCTTCAGCACGATCGCATCGCGCCCGACGAGATCGATCCGGCTGATATGCGCATCGAGATTGATGCGGATGCACGGCCATTTCAGCCGCGCCGCCACCTGTTCTATATGCGTCGATTTGCCGGTGCCATGATAGCCCTGCACCATCACTCGGCGGTTGTGCGCAAAGCCTGCGCAGATCGCCAGCGTGGTATCGGCATCGAAGACATAGGCCGGATCGAGATCGGGCACGCGTTCGTCGGCTTCTGAGAAAGCCGGCACTTCCATGTCCGAATCGATGCCGAACATGTCACGGATCTTCACCACCTTGTCAGGGGCGTCCATGATCGTCGTCTCGCGGCTGTCGGGCTGGGTGTTGGGAATATCGGTCATCGCTTCGGCCTTTGCTCAAGTCTTCCCCTAGCCCGAGCCCTTGCGCCAAGTCGAGATGCCTTCGCACGCGCAGCCAAAAGCAATATAGCCGACCGCGATGAGTCGCGGCGTGCGCGACCGATCAAGAGAGCCGTCATGACCGACGCCCCGCAAGGCCCCACCACCGGGCTCAGCCCGCATATCCATATCCGCGATGGCCATGCGGCCGAAGCGATTGATTTCTGTGCCAAGGCATTTGGCGCGGAGGAACAGCGTCGGATGATGGCCGATGACGGCAAGCGGATCATCCATGCCCATATCCACATCAACGGCGCATCGTTGATGCTCAATGACGATTTCCCCGAAATGCGCGGCGGCGAAGCGGCCAAGCCGCCCGAAGGGATCGTCCTGCATCTGCAGGTCGACGATGCCGATGCCTGGTGGGAAAAGGCGCTCGCGGCGGGCGCAGTGGTCCGATTCCCGATCGCCGACCAGTTCTGGGGGGATCGCTATGGACATGTCACCGATCCATTCGGCTATGTCTGGTCGATCGCATCGCCGCTCAAGGCTTAGAAGCGCTGCGTTTGGGCGGCAGCGGAAACAGCGTGACGAAGCGCTCGGCAAGCGCCCGATCGCCCTCGATCCACAAGCTTCCCGACGCCTCGGCATCGCCGATCGGCCTGCCGCCATAGACGATCGAGGCGAGCGTCACCGGATCGGTGCAAAAGACCACATCGCCTGCTGGATCGCCGCGGTGAATAGCAATTCCCGCCGCATCGACGACCGCGAGGAAGCTTTCCTCGCCGAGCCGGAACCCGACCGACGCGCCAAAGGCCCCGCTGCGCGATCGATCGATCATCGTGCGGAACGACAACATCGCAGACGCCGCGCTGAACGGGAGGGTCGGATCGTGAAGCGGGGATTGCACCGCCCAGCGCCCCAATTCCTGGATCGCCACCTCGGCAGCATAGCCCCATTCGGTCAGTTCATAGACGTGAACCGAGGCCGGCGGCGGCAGTCTGCGCCTTATCAGCATGCCGACCTGTTCCATGCCGGTCAGCCGCTGCGTCAAGACATTGGCGCTGATCCCCGCCAGCCCGGCGCGGAGATCTCCAAACCGCCGCGGCCCGAACATAAGCTCGCGCGTGATCAACAGCGACCAGCGCTCACCCACGAGTTCCATCGCCAGCGCGGTCCCACAAGCATCGTCATACCACCGCTTTGCCGATGAGCGGGCAGGTTCAGTCACTTTTATTAACTTCATAGTTGCTTTTAATAACTGAAGCGCCCAGACGATGCAAACACCGATTCGCCAATTCAGTGTTTCGCAGCAGGAGCAGAATCCATGGCCGCCGCCCCAAAAATGATCTTCATCAGCCTCCCCGTCGCCGATCTCGCCAGGTCGACGGCCTTTTACGAGGCGATCGGCTTTGAGAAGAACCCGCAGTTCAGCAACGAACAATCCTCGTCGATGACGTGGTCCGATACCATCGTCGTGATGCTGCTCGACAAGGCGCTTTACGCGACCTTCACGCCCAAACAGATCATCGACGCTCATAGCACCAGCGGCATGTTGATCGCGCTGTCGTTCGATACGCGCGAAGGGGTCGATGCGTTTGCCGCCAACGCGCTTGCCGCTGGCGGTCGGGAAGCGCACGGCGCCGAGGATCTCGGCTTCATGTATTCGCGCGGGATCGAAGATCCCGACGGCCACGGGTTCGGGCCGATGTGGATGGACCAGGAAGCCATGACGACAGCCATGAGCCAAAACGATCCCGCCACCGCCTGACCCGCCAGCGAGGGAGACCGATCATGAAGCCGACCATCACCGCCTTTGCCTGGGTACCCGAATTCGCCCGTTCCTATGTCCGCGACATGCGTCCGCGCTGGGCGTTCGAGGAGATCGGGCAGGCGTATGACGTCCGCGTGCTGGCAGGCGATGCGGTCAAGTCCGCAGCCGAACGCGCCCACCAGCCGTTCGGGCAGGTGCCGAGCTATGCCGATGGCGAGATCGAAATCTTCGAATCGGGTGCGATTTGCCTGCACATCGCGCGCGCCGCACCGGGCTTGCTCCCGGTCGATTTGGCAGCGCAGGTTCGGGCCGAACAATGGGTCATTGCCGCGCTGAATTCGGTTGAGCCGTTCGTCATGGCCGTTGCGGTAAACGACCTGTTCGAGGCCGACCGGTCATGGTCAAAGGAGCGCCATCCCAAGGTGATCGAGGATCTGCGTGGGCGGCTGGCTGATCTGTCCGTGGCGCTCGGCGACCGTGAATGGCTCGATGGCGATAATTTCACAGTCGGCGACCTGATGATGGTGCACGTCCTGCGCGGCGCAAACGGCGGTCCGCTCGCCGAATTTCCGAACCTCGCCGCCTATGTCGCACGTGGCGAGGCGCGGCCTGCCTATCAGCGCGCGCTGGCGGCACATTTCGGCGATTTCGTGAAACCATCAGAGCCCGCTTTGGCCTGATCGGCAAACCAATCACAAGGAGAACGACGATAGCCTATATCGACGGTTTCGTGGCCCCGGTGCCAACCGCAAACAAACAAGCGTTTCTCGACCATGCCCGCACGATCGACGCGTTATTCCTCGAATTCGGCGCGACGCGCGTGGTCGAGGGGTGGGGCGACGACGTCCCAGCCGGCACTCACACCGATTTCGCTCGCGCGGTTGCCGCCACAGCGGAGGAGACCGTGGTGTTTTCGTGGATCGAGTGGCCCGACAAGACGACGCGCGACGCAGCAATGGAAAGGATGCGCACCGATCCGCGGATGATGGCGCAGCCGATGCCGTTCGACGGCAAACGCATGATCTTTGGCGGGTTCGATCCGCTCTTCGAAACCAACGTCTGATCAACGACCGTCAGCAGGAGAGTGGCAATGCCGACACCGCAGGGAACCTTCATCTGGTATGAATTGATGACGACCGATCAGGATGCGTCGAAAGCGTTTTACGACAAGGTTATGGCCTGGACGCTCGAACCCGAAGCGTCAGGCGCGATGGACTATCGCATGATCACCGCCGCCGATGGCACTATTGGCGGAGCACTGAAGCTCACCGATGAAATGGTCGCTGGCGGCGCAAAACCGACCTGGATCGGCTATTTGTGCGTAGACAATGTCGATGAAACCGCGGCGCGCGTTACCGCTGCCGGCGGCAAAATCCTGATGCCGGCGCATGACATGCCCCATGTGGGCCGGTTCGCGATGGTCGCCGATCCGCAGGGCGCGCCATTTTACCTGATGACTCCCATCCCGCCGGAAAACGATCCAGACGCGGCCAGCAATGCGTTTCATCTCGCCGCGATCGGACATGTCGCCTGGAACGAACTGGTATCGAGCGATCAGCAGTCGGCGCTTGGCTTTTATGGCGATCTGTTCGATTTCCACAGCAACGATGTGATGCCGATGGGCGACATGGGCGACTATGCTTTCATCGATCATCACGGCGTGCGGATCGGCGGGACGATGACCCGAACGGACATACCGAGCCACTGGCTATTTTACTTCCGCGTCGCATCGGTCGCAGCAGCAGCGACTGCGATAACCGATGGCGGCGGCACGATCATGCACGGGCCAACCGAGGTGCCCGGCGGCGACCGTGTGGTCATCGCCATCGATCCTCTCGGCGTCGTCTTCGGCATCGTCGGCAAGTAACGGAGCAAGCCTGTGAGCCCCAAGATTTCCCCGTGCCTCTGGTATGACGGCACCGCCGAGGAGGCCGCGGCCTTTTATGCCGCCACCTTCCCCGATTCATCTGTAGACGCCGTCCACCGCGCGCCCGGAGATTTCCCGAGCGGCCAGCAGGGCGACGTGCTGACGGTGGAGTTCACCGTGCTCGGCATGAAGTGCCTGGGGCTGAACGGCGGCCCCCATTTCACCTTCAATGAGGCTGTCTCGTTCCAGGTCTATACCGATACACAGGATGAGACCGATCGTTACTGGGATGCGATCATGGGCGGCGGCGGCACGGAGAGCATGTGTGGCTGGTGCAAGGATAAATGGGGGCTTTCATGGCAGATCACGCCGCGCGCGCTGACCGCAGCGATCAGCCATCCCGACAAGGCGGCGTCTAAGCGCGCGTTCGACGCGATGATGACGATGAAGAAGATCGATATAGCGGCAATTGAAAGGGCTCTCGCCAATGCTTGAACTCTACGGCCACCCCTTTTCATCCTACACATGGAAGGCGCTCATCCCGCTTTACGAGAACGCCACGCCGTTCACCTTCCGCTCGCTTGATCCGGGATATCCAGACAATGGCCCGGCGTTTGCCGCGCTTTGGCCGGTGGGCAAGTTCCCGCTGCTGGTCGATGGCGGGGGGGCTGTGATGGAATCCTCGACGATCATCGAGTATCTCGACGTTCACCATCCCGGCCCCGTGCGCTTCATTCCCGAAGACCGGTCAGCGGCGATCGAAGTGCGAATGCTCGATCGGATATTCGACAATCATGTGATGAACATGATGACGCGTGCCGTCTTGGACGCCCTGCAACCGCCCGAGCGGCGCGACGCCGCGATCATGGCGACCATCGGCCCGGCGCTCGATACCGCTTATGGTTGGCTCGATGGCCGGCTCAGTGGCAGACCATGGGCTGCGGGCGACGATTTCACGCTGGCCGATTGCGCCGGGGCACCCGCGCTCTTCTACGCAGATTGGGTGCATCCGATCGCCGATCGCTTCGCAACGCTGACGGCCTATCGCGCCCGCGTGCTCGCCCGCCCCTCGGTCTCGCGCTGCGTCGAGGATGCCCGCCGCTATCGTCACTATTTCCCGCTCGGCGCGCCCGATCGCGATTGACCTTAAAGGACCGCCAAATGCCGACGCCCGAAACCACCGAATCTGGGATCCACGAACTGAGCGTGACCCGCCTCATCGACGCACCGCGCGACGCCCTTTGGCGCGCCTGGACCGACCATCTCGAGAAATGGTGGTGCCCAAGGCCCTGGACCACCGAAATCATTGCCCATGATCTGCGCGCAGGCGGGCGCTCCGCCCTCATCATGCGCGGGCCCGACGGTGAGGTGTCGGCGATGGAGGGGGTATTCCTGGAAGTAATACCAGGCGAGAAGGTCGTCTTTACCAACGCCTTTACTGCCGGCTGGATACCGCAGCCGCCATTCATGGTCGGGATCCTCACCTTCGAAGACGAGGGCGGCCAGACGCGCTACACCGGCCGCGCCCGCCACTGGGACGCAGCAACGATGCAGCAGCACGCGGCGATGGGATTTACCGATGGCTGGGCCAAAGTCGCGGAACAGCTTGAGGAAGTCGCAAAGTCGCTCATCTAGCGGGTTTGGCAGAGGGGGTCGGCGCCAGCCACAAGGTTGCCGTCGCATAGTCGATCACGGCTCGGCGCGCGCGCAGACTATCGGCACCGAGCACCACCTGCGGTACCGCAGCGCCCTGGGCGCGCAGCTGCGCCTGGATGCCGCTCAAATCGATCGCCAGCAGCCCGGACCCGGCGAGGGCAACATCGCCAAGCGTGAGCGTCGCGCCCTCGACAACCGCAAGATCGAGCCCTGCGCCGCCAACGCCACCGCCGGTTTGCTTGAGCGGTGACAATTTGTACCCCGCGTCGGTTGCCCAGCCGCGATCAACGACGGTCTTGGATGCGCCGGTATCGAGCAGCACTTCTACAGCTTTGCCACTGATCGTGCCGCTCATCTGGAAATGGCCGATGCTCGAGACGCGCATCGCGATTGGGTGGAACCCCGCGCGCAGCAATGCCCGGCCAACCACCGATTCACGGGCATGACCCGCAGGCGACACGATGGCGGGCGGCATCGGGGCCTGATCGATTGACATTGGCTTGAAATCCTCGGTGCGCGGGAAATGGTGACATGGCTAGGCGAACAGCGCCGATCCCTTGAGCTGCTGATAGGCACTGATCGCTTCCTGCAGCTGCCGTTCAAAACCGCGATCGCCGCCATTGCGATCGGGGTGATAGCGGCGCACGAGCTCTGCATATCGTTCTCGCAGGCCGCGCCGATCGACATCGGTCGGCAGGCCCAGCACCTTCAGCGCGCGCCTGTCGCCTTCTGAAACGGTCTTGCCGTCCCTGCGCTGGGTCTCCGCCCGATTGCGGTAACGCGCGCCGATCGCATCGAGCGGGTCGTTGAAATCGGCCCAGGCGGGGGGACGATCCGCACCGTTGGCGGCAAAGGCGCGCGTCTCGCGTTCCCATCCTGCATAGGGGCGTTGGGCGGCGTTGATCTCATCGACGCTCATGCCGGAGAAGAAGTTATATCGCGCGTTGAATTCGCGGACATGATCGAGGCACAGCCAGCGATAGACGGGCGGCTGATCGCGCACCGCGAAGCCTTCTGCAGGCGGGGCGCGAAATTCACCCTCCTGTGCGCAGCCGGGTGCAGCACAAGGCACGCCTGTCCCCTCGACGCGGCCATGGAAGCGTGCGGCTGGCCGTTCCTTCTTTTCGCTGTCTTGCGCCACGCGGCTCCCCGAATGCCAAAAACCGCCTATATAGGGTGCATGACCACGCTCGCCACCGGCCCCGTCGCCAAAGAAATCACTGCCCGGCTCACGGCCGCGCTCAACCCGTCGCACCTCGATGTGATCAACGACAGTGCCCAGCATTCGGGGCATATGGGCGATGACGGATCGGGAGAATCGCATTTCACGGTCGTCATCCAAAGCGCCGCCTTTGCCGGCCAGTCGCGGGTCGCGCGGCAGCGCCTCGTCAATCAGGCGCTCGGCGATCTGATGGCGGGCGCTGTCCATGCCATGGCGATTAAGGCGACCGCCCCCGGTGAGCCGTGAGCGCGCGCAAGCAGCGCCCGGCCGCCCGGCTGCTCCTGCTCGACCCGCAGGACCGATTGCTGCTGTTCCGCTTCGCAGCGGATGATCGCCCGCCCTTCTGGTGCACCGCTGGCGGCGCCTGCGATCCCGGCGAAAGCTATGCCGACGCCGCCCGGCGTGAACTCATCGAGGAAACCGGCTTCGATCTTCCGCCAGGCCCCGAAGTGGCCCAGCGCCGCGTCGATTTCACCTCGTTGGAAGGCGTGCCCGTCACTGCCGACGAGCGCTATTTCCTGATCCGCGCCCCCTCAAGCGAGATCGTCACCCACGGCCATACCGAGCTCGAACGCCGGGTGATGCAGCGCTGGCACTGGTTCACCCGCGAAGAGCTGAGCGACTGGCCCGAAAAAATGTTTCCCGAAGATATCGTCGCGATGCTCGATGCGCTGAAGGAGCAGGCCCCTTGACCGACAATGTGAACGACAATGTGACCGGCGAGCTCGTCCTCCAGACGATCACGCCCACCACGCATGATCTTGGCGGCTTCAAGGTTCACCGCACGTTGCCGTCGCGTCCGCGCACGATGGTGGGGCCGTTCATCTTCTTCGACCAGATGGGCCCGGCGCATCTGGAGGTAGGCCATGGCATCGACGTACGCCCGCACCCGCACATCAACCTCGCCACCGTCACCTATCTGTTTGGCGGCGCGATCGACCACCGCGATTCAATCGGTACCTTCGCCACGATCGAGCCGGGTGCGGTCAATCTGATGACCGCCGGCAGCGGGATCGCCCATTCCGAACGATCGCCGCAAGCAGAGCGCGCGGCGGGGCCCGAGCTATCGGGCATCCAGACCTGGCTTGCCCTGCCCGAGGCATTTGAGGAAATGGCGCCCGCCTTCGAGCATGTTCGGCGGGACGAGCTGCCCGTCGTCACCGCAGGCGGGGTGAAGGCCCGGGTGATCATGGGCAGCCTGTGGGGGGCAACCGCGCCGACGACGACCTATGCCGGCACCATCTATGCCGACATCCTGCTCGATGCCGAGAGCAGCCTGCCGATCGACCCCTGCGCCGACGAGCGCGCCGTCTATGTTGCGATGGGCGAGGCGAGCATCGATGGCATGAAACTTGAGCCGCAGACGCTGTACGTTCTCGCTCCCGGCCATCCAGCGACGTTGCGATCGGGCAAGGGTGGCCGGGTGATGCTGTGCGGCGGCGATGCCTTTGCCACGCCGCGCCATGTCTGGTGGAATTTCGTCAGCTCGAGCCGCGATCGGATCAACCAGGCCAAAGAAGACTGGAAGGCGGGGCGTTTCCCCAAGGTGCCCGGCGACGAGACCGAGTTCATCCCGATCCCCGACGTGCCGAACACGGTGAGCTATCCGTGAGCGCCCAGTAGCGTCTTTTTCTCCTTCGTCGCGCCCAGCCGAAGCGGCTTGGAGCCGATTTCTGATTGTCAGTTCTCAAGCAATTGCAGTCCCGCTGGCCATCAACTTCAACCGTTCGCAATTGCGCTTCCACACGATCACCCAATCCAACTAGAGCAATCGCCATGAACATCCCCTTCCCCCAGCAGCGCATTTCCCTGCCCACCGGCGTCGAGCTTGACGTCGTCGTCGCTGGGAACCGCGCCAATCCGCCCGTTATCCTGCTCCACGGCTTTCCCGAATCGCACCGGACGTGGCGGCACCAGATCCCGTATCTCAGCGAAAACCATTTCGTCATCGTCCCCGATCAGCGCGGCTATGCGAAATCGTCCAAGCCCGAAGGGGTCGAGCACTACGCGCCTGCCAAGATCGTCGGCGATGTGCTGGCGCTGGCCGACCATTTCGGGATCGATCGCTTCACGCTGGTGGGCCATGATTGGGGCGGGGCGGCGAGCTGGATGACCGCGATCAGCCACCCCGACCGGGTGGAGCGGCTGATCATCCTCAACGCACCGCACCCGTTCATCTTCCAGAAAACGATGTTCGACGACCCCGATCAGCGCGCCGCGAGCCAATATATCCGCGCCTTCCGGACCTCGACGATCGAGGCGCACATCGCCAACATCGGCATCGATGCCTATTTCAACACGACGTTCATGCGTCATGCCGATCCTGAGAAGATGGCCGCCGAAAAGCCCTTCTATCTCGACCAATGGACCCAGCCCGGCGCGCTGACCGCGATGTTCAACTGGTACCGCGCCAGCCCGATCATCGTGCCGGCGATGGACGAAGACCCGCCACGCCCGGGCTTTCTCGACAAGCCCTTCGCGCCGATGAAGATGCCGGTGCTGATGATCTGGGGCCTGAACGACGTGGCGCTGCGCCCGAGCCAGCTTGAGGGGATCGAGGCGCTGGTCCCCGATCTGACGCTGGTGAAGGTCGACGCCGGCCATTTCGTTACCTGGGAAGCGCCCGACGCGGTCAACGCGGCGATCGGTGGGTGGCTCTAGCGCGGCTGGGTAACGGGGGGAGTGGTGCCCAGGGACGGGATCGAACCGCCGACACTGCGATTTTCAGTCGCATGCTCTACCAACTGAGCTACCTGGGCCTCTGATTCCGATGCGAAGATGATCGGCAAGAGGCGGCCTCTTAGTCATCGTTCCCGGCGCTGTCCAGCCCGCCGCCGTCGCCAGCCGCGTCCCTCGATGCCTCCTCGTCGGTGGCGGGTCCGGCGGGCAGGCGATAGCCTTCGCCGAGCCATTGCAGCAGATCGCGATCGACGCAGCCGCGGCTGCAAAAGGGCTTGTGCGCGGGCGCGCTTGGCTTGCCGCAGATCGGGCAGACGCCGTTCCTTGCCATTCAATCCTCCAACGTTACCGCGCGGCCGGTGCGGCGCGTAAGTTCTGCAAGCCAATCGGGATTGGCCTCGATCCGCGCCTTTACTGCGGCGGGCAATCGATGCGCGCGCTGGGGCCCTGGTGGGGTGCGCTCGAGATGGCGGAGCGCGGCGCGGGCGACAGCGCCCACCGGATCGGCACGGAGCAATTCCGGCAGCGAGGCGCGGCTTCGGCGGCGGACGATCTGCAGGAAGCCAAAGCCGTTGAGCGCGGTCCGCTCGAACGGCTGGGGCAAGGCCGCATCGATCGCTGCCGCCACGGCTGCCCGGGCGTCCTTCCCCTGCACGCTTGGGAAATCGATGCCGATCGAGCCACCGATATCATGGCGGACGATCGCTTGCGCCACCGCCATTGCCGCAGCGACCGCCAGCGCATCGATAGCGCCGCTGCCGTCGACATCGAACAAGGTCATTGCCGGCGTCGGGCTCATCCGCAACGCGCCGCCTGGAAAGGCGATCTCGCCGGTTTCGGCCTCGTCGAGGATTTCGGACCAGCCCGCCGCCTCGAGCGCATCGGCTTCGTGGGCGCGCAGATGCCGCACTGGCAACCCGCTCTCGCTGATGCATTCCAGCAGATCGGGGCCGGGCGCTGGCCGGGCGCCCTCGGCTGCCACCACCGCGCGCGCGAGCTTGGCGCGACCCGGCTCGGGAATCGCTTCGCGCATGATCGTCACCAGCAGCGCGCGCCCAGCGCTCAGCCCCTGTGGCACGCCATCGAGCAACGCCTCGCCGCCGCCCGCCAGCGCGACGCGCCCCTGCCGCCCGGGACCGCATTCAAGCAGCCGCGCCTCAGCCACGGTGCCGACCCGCAACGCGCCCGTTAGCTCAAGGCGCGCCTTGACGATATGATCGCGCTCGATCAGCGCCGCGCGAGCCTCGCCGATCCCGGCCTCGTACAGCCATTCAGCCACTGAGGCCGTCCGGCTGGATGCCCGCGCTCAACAGCAGCGCGCGGGTTTCGAACAGCGGCAGGCCGACGACGCCCGAATAGCTCCCCGACAGGAAGCGGACAAATCCCTCGGCGCGGCCCTGAATGGCATAGCCGCCGGCCTTGCCCATCCCCTCGCCACAGGCGACATAGCCGTCGATCTCCGCCGTCGTAAGCCGCTTGAAGGTGATGATAGTGTCGGTAACTCGCGTGCGCGCGCGACCGTCTGCGCCAATCACGCAAATGGCGGACCAGCAATGGTGCCGCCGCCCCGATAGCAAGGCGAGCATGAAGCGGAGATCGGCCTCGTCGACAGGCTTGCCGAGGATGCGCCGGCCAACCGCGATCGTGGTATCGCCCGACAACACAATTTCGCCGGGCCCGCGATCAATGGCGAGCGCCTTTTGGGTGGCGATCCGCAGCACATAGGCGCGCGCGATTTCGCCCGATCGAACGGCTTCATCGATATCGGGCGCAACGATCCTGGCCGGCACCACGCCGATCTGCGCGAGCAGCGTGACGCGACGCGGCGAGGCGGAGGCGAGAACGAGCATAAGGGAGCGATCGGCCACGCCGTCAGGGGGCCCGCTCGCGGTCACTTGAAGCGGTAGGTGATCCGCCCCTTGGTGAGATCATAGGGGGTCAATTCGACGAGCACTTCATCACCCACGAGCACGCGGATACGGTTCTTGCGCATCTTGCCGGCGGTGTGGCCGAGGATTTCATGATCATTTTCGAGCTTCACGCGGAACATGGCGTTGGGGAGAAGCTCCACCACCTGCCCGCGCATTTCGAGCAATTCTTCTTTTGCCAAACAAACCTCTGGAGACGGGGGAATTCACGGGATGCGCGGCCTTAGCCGAAGGAGGGGCAAAAGGGAAGCGGGGCCATTAAAGCCACCAAAGGCCCCGCCATCGGCACCCGAAGCGTGACCTTAAGGATGCAGACGACAGGCGCGACGACGACAGCGACCGCGCCAACAAGGACCCGGGGATGCCGAAGCAAAAGCGGGTGGACGATGGCAAAGAGCGGGTAGAGCCAAGGGCATAGCACAAGGCGGGGGGTGTAGGAAAATCGGCTGGCGTGCTTCACGCCGTACGCGCCGCCTTGCGCGAGACACGGACGTTGGCCTTGACCTCGCTAGTGGCGAGCGGGTTTACCAGCGCCTCGTACCGGCCGAACAGATGCTCCACCCGGTCGCGATCCGAGGCGAAGGGGGCAGCACGGTAGAGCCGCACCGCCGCACAGTCGCCAAATCCCGATGTCTCGCCTCGGTTGATCACCCTACCTTGGTGAATTTGGCGAAGCCGCCGGCGCCCGATCCGCCGTGCCCGCCCGGCAGGCGCGCGCCACCTTCGCCGCCACCGCCGGCACCGTGGCCGCTGGCATGCTCACCATTGCTCATCCAGGCGCCGCCGCGCCCGCCCTTGCCAACGGCATAGCCAGTTTGTGGATTGATGAGATCGGCGCCGTCGCCGCCGCTGGTGCCGCCGCCCGCGCCCCGGCCACCGGCGCGTCCGCCAATCCCGCCATGGAGAAAGGCGATTGGCAGCCCAACCCGGTATCTCGTCAGAATGGTGTGTCCCCCATCGGCGCCGGCTGGGGCATGCTGCGTGCGACCGAGCGAGGCGCCGCCGGCGCCGCCGACGCCGACCTCGATCAGATAAAGGCAGGGCTCCAGCGTGTATTCCGCGAACGAATATTGGCCCTCGCACCCGCCTTCGCCCGACGATGCCCAGCCAATCGGCGTATCGACTGCACCGCCGCCACCGCCGCCGCCGCTCGCCAGTTCGACATCGATCGTAATCGTTCGATCGACCGAGAACAGATGCCGGCCCGGCGGCAAGGGCCCACGATGGCTGATCAATTCGTCGATTGATGCCGCGCTGCTGCTGGTGATGTCGATCATGGGAATCGCCCCTCCCTTGATGCTTGAATAGGCCGACCGTTTCGCCCAAAATATCCGCCAATCGGCCCCCGCCGATCAGCGGGGCCAGGAGGGAGAGCAGGTTGAAGAGCGCGCGGTCAGCCATCGCAAAACACGACCGCGATCTGTTCGAAAGCGAATCCCCGCTCGAATTTCGCACAGGCATCGTCGCCGTCACGTTGTTGCTGGTAACCACGGTGTACATCGCGGCGAATTTCGGGCCAGGCCAGTCGGTTATCGCTTACCGGCTGTGGCAGGCATCGATGGTGGTCCTGTTCCTGGCCTGGGCGATCGCCTTTCCCATCCATGCACTGCGCAAGCCGGCAGCTGAGGAACTGGCGCGGTTCTGGGCGCCGGCAGCCCGCGTGTTGTTGACGATCTGCAACGTCAATATCGCGGCCAGCGTCTGGATATTCCTGCCGGGCGCGCCGGTCGAATCGCAATATTTCATGGCGCTGCTCTACAGCTGGTTTCTGGTGATTCAGGCGATGGCGAACGCGCAATCCACCTCCGTCCTGGGCAGTGCGACGATGCTCGTGGCTGGATCGCTTGCCGCCTTCATGGCCTTTGACGGACCGCCGCACGGGCCAACACTGGCGATGTTCATTTCGATGTTTGCGCTTTCGCTTCTGGCCTTTCGTCAGTTCGTGCGGCGGGCGTTCATTCATGCGGTCAGGGCACGCAGCCAAACCGACGCCGCCAATGCAGCCCTGGCTGAGGCAAACCGCACGATCGCTGCCGAGCGCGACGCCAAGACGCGTTTCATCGCTGCGGCCTCGCACGATCTTCAGCAGCCGCTGCGCGCCGCCAGCCTGTTCTTCGATCAGGCGATGACGATCGAGGAGGAGCTCGCCCGCGCGCGCGCCATCCGCGGCGTACGACGGGGGCTCGCCTCGGTCGCCACGCTTGTCGACGACATGCTGGTTCATCTCCAGCTTGAGGCCGGGCAGGCGCGGATCGCCTCTGCCCCAATCGCGGTTGACGAGTTGCTGGCAGGCATCGCCCAGGATTTCGCCGAAGACGCGCAGGCGCAGCAGATCACCCTAAGCGTCGCGAGCCCATCGGCGATGATCGACACCGATGCGGCGTTGCTGCGTCGTGCGCTGGGTA
>JBBQAG010000110.1:0-7676 GCA_038315875.1 Sphingomonadales bacterium
AATACCGGTTTGGCGATGAAAAACAGGGCGTGCGTGTGCGGTTTGGCGTGCGCAACCTGGCAGATACACCGCCGCCGCTTTCGTCGAGCGGGTATAACGGGTTCCTTTACAGCCCGCTTCCGCGCTATTTCTACGGCACGGTATCAAAGGCGTTTTGATGATGTTGCTGCCCTGGTTTGCCCTTGCCGCTGCTGTGGTGCCATCACCCCAGCAGCGGCCCTGCCCCCAGGCGCTGGGGCAGGGCGTGGAGTGTTCCACGCTGAAGGACGATGCCGGGGCGTGGATTGTGTTCGCCCGGCCAAAGGCAGGGAATGGCACACTGATTGTCCATGCGCATGGCGGGCCACGTTTGGGGGTACCGCAGGCCGATGATCCGGATGAGGATCTGGTGCGGTTTTCCGCATTGGTGCGGGCTGGATACGCCTGGGCGGGCACATCATACCGTCGTGGTGGGTACGGCGTGCGGATGGCGGCTGCTGATACTGACCGGGCACGGGCGCTATACTGGTCGGTTTATGGTCGGCCGGGGCTCACCCTGCTTCACGGCCAGAGCTGGGGTGGGAATGTTGCGGCCAAACTGGCCGAAACCGGCGTGCTCGATGATGAAGGCAAGCCGCTGTATAACGGCGTGATGATCACCAACGGCGTGCTGGCGGGCGGTACGCAGGCCTATCAGTTCAGGGTGGACTTGCGGGCGGTGTACCAATTTTACTGCCACAACCTGCCCAAAGCTGATGAGCCAGCCTATCCCATCTGGCAGGGCCTGCCGCTAAACTACAAGCTGACCCGCAAGGAATTGGCCGCGCGCGTCAACGAATGTACCGGGGTCGATACGCCAGCGGCGGCACGCTCACCAAGCCAGACGGCGCGGCTGCGCGATATTCTCGCCGTAACGCGGATCAGCGAAAGCCAGCTCGTTCAGCAGCTTGCCTACACGACTTTCACCTTCCACGACATCGTGACGCGCCGGCTGGGTGGACGAAACCCCTTCGACAACAGCAAATCGCGCTATGCAGGTTCCGCCGATGATGCTGCCCTGAACGCCAGGATACCGCGATTTCGCGCTGACCCCGATGCGGTTAGTGCGCTGGCATTCGACAGCGATCTTGGCGGGCGGATTGTGCTGCCAACGGTTACCCTGCACGCCAATGGTGATCCGGTGATTCCGGCAGAGGGCGATGCCGTCTATGCGCGGATCGTGGCTGCCGCCGGCAATGAGCGCCTGCTGCTCAGCCTGCGCACGAGCGAAGATAATCACAGCAAAATGAGCGATGCGGAATATGTCGCGGTCGCTGACACGCTGTCTGATTGGATCAGAAGCGGGCACCGCCCGGCGTTGAGCGATGTCTCTCGTCGATGTGAAAGCCTCGCCACCGCTCGACAAGGCTGCGCCTTCATTCCTTGAGTCCAGCGGTCGCCGCTGGTCGGCTTTTCAACAAATTTTGCCTATCCCGAAAGGCGAGCCAAATTTGACGGCACTGTCTGGACAAATGCACCAATTGTTCGGGCAGTTCGGCTAGGATCGCCGGCCCCAAAACGACGGGCTTAGTCGGCTCGGCGTCAGTCGATCTGAAAAGTGCGACGAGTTTGATCAGGTCAAGCTACGGCGATTTAGATCGCTGAAGGCCCTTGGCATCCGCTATGATGATCAGCCTTAACGACCATTTCTCGAGATTAGCCGTGGCTGGCCTTTGACGGTCGCGTTCGACACCGCTTGTACTAAAGCCGCCAGGCAGCCGACCGTTCAGCAGTCGACCGAAACGGGCGGCAATTTCGAAAGACACATCGGTGAGGGCGCGATGGTGGGTGAATTTGCCCTCATCGTCAAAAACCGGGGGAGTCCGCCGCTTTCCGCTTGACGATCGTGACCCCTGCGGAAGGTCGGCTCGTTGTGAGGTTCGCGTCCGCCAATTTCGCTGACGGTCGTTTGTAAGGTGTTACTTCTGGACAGCGCGATTGGCAGAACCACCCGCGCTGCGGCCTTTCACAGGAGACCTTTCGCTTGTGGCTAGACCGGTGCCAAACCCGCGTTAGGATTGGCGCGATGGGGGACGAATCGCAATCAACACCAGCGCTTGAGCCGCTCACTTATCATCGCCTGATCGTCGAACATCTGCGTGAGAACGAGCCCGAGATTTGGGCTTGGGGCAGTTCCCAACAATCGCGCGAGGAGCAGGTGCAGGAGATGCGCTCCTATCTGCTGCGCGAAACCTATCGCATCGACGCGGTGGCCCATCCCGAAGTTCATGAGGATATCGCCACGGTGCTGGCGAAGCTGGATATCGACGTCCCGGCCACGATGTATCAGGCAGCGGACGGCACGATGAACGCAGCGCTGTGTTTCGTGCCGGGTGAGATTCATCTGCTGTTCCACGGGCCGGTTCTCGAAAAGCTTTCACGCGAAGAACGGATCGCCTTGCTCGGTCATGAGCTGGCGCATTATCGGCTCTGGTCGATCGAAGGCGGCGCTTATTTCGCGGCGACCACCATCCTTGATCACGCGCTTGCCTATCCCGGCGCTGCCCCCAGTCATGTCGAAACCGCCCGGCTCTATCGCCTGCATACCGAGCTCTATGCCGATCGCGGCGGCGCGGTTGCTGCTGACGCCCCAGGGCCGGCGATCGCCACTTTGGTCAAGACAATGACCGGCCTCATGTCGGTCGATCCCAAGGCCTATCTCCGGCAAGCCGCCGAAGCGGAGAACAATGCCACGGCCTCGCAAGGCGAGACCCATCCCGAAATCTTCCTGCGCGCGCAGGCACTCGACAAATGGTGGCGTCACGATCCCGAAACCGAAGCATGGATTGAAAAACGCATCCGCGGCCCGCTTTCGGTCGCAGCGCTCGACTTGCCGCGCCAGCACGAGGCCACCGCGATTACGCGCGGCTTCCTAACCCGGCTCGTGGCGCATCCCGCCGCCGATACAGAGGCAGTTGGAACACTCCTCCGCCGCTATTTCCCCGACTGGCAGGCCGGCGAGAAAGCCGTGAGCGACTTGATGATCTCGCCCGATCGCCTGGATGGCTCATTCCGCGATTATCTCGTCTCGCTCAGCCTCGATGTGGCGATGGCCGATCCTGATCCGGCTAGCCGAAACGCAATGCTCACCGTGGGTGCGGGGATCGCCAGCCTGTATGACGGGGTGGAGCCGTTCAAGGCCGCGCTGAAGCGCGACCTCAAATACACCAAACCCGCGATCGAGCGCATTTTTGCCGCCTTGAAGAAGGCGAAGGAATGACCGAGGGGCTTTCCATCACGCTCAGCCAGCGCGTGGCCAAGGGCGGCGCTTTGCCGACCGAGGATCTGCTGCACGCGGTGCTGCCGTTGATGGGCGCCGTCGCGGCGCTACATGCGATCGGGCGCGTCGCTGATCTGGGCGGCGACGCAGTGACGGGCCCCGGCGACGGTGTGCTTGCACTGGCGCATCCAGATGGACGCCGCCCCAGCTACAACGAAGCCCGGCTGCGCCAGGTGCAGCCCCAGTCCGGATCGGCGCTGCGGGTTGTCGGAGAATACCGCGTCGCCACCGATCTGGATACCGGCAGCAAGGTCGATGATCTGCGCGCGCGCATCGACGATGAAGCGGCTGAGTTTAAGCCCGCCTATCTCACCGGCTATCGCGCCTGGGAGCAAGCAATCGGTCATCATGACGAGCTGGCCGACATCTTCGTCATCGGCCTGATCCTCGCCAGTCTTGCCTGCGGGCTCGACCTGAACGACGAGGAGGATGTGGTGCGCTTCTCCGGCGCGCAGGCCAATTTGTTTCGGCTAAACGGCGCACTTCACCCGGTGGTTGCCGCGTTGATCACTGAGATGACCGCGCTCAACCGGCATGAGCGCGGGAGCGATCTTGGTGCGCTTGCTCAACGGTTGGAAGCGTATCGCGACCAGCCCGGCGGCCTCGATGTGGAGCGCGCTCTGGCTGGGGCGACCGGGACGAAGGGCCGCCGGGCCGCAGTGCTCACCCATTTGCGCGACCGGCTGTTCGATCTGTCGCGCCGCAATCGGCTGATCCATTTCCGGCCGACGCAAGCGAGCGTGAATCTCACCGTGGCCAGCGTGCCAGTCGTGATGCGTCTCGAATCGATCCGCGCCGACCAGCTCTGCACTTGGGACAGCAAGTTCGCGGCGGATGTGCTCAGCGGTGGCCAGATCGCGCTCGCCAAATGGCTGCGCTTCGAGGATCAGCCTTACCTCCCCTCAACATTCGACCGGATCATCCAGGAGACGCGGCGTGACCGGGCCGAGTATGGCTTCAGCCATCTCCGCCTGGTCGCCGCCTTCCTCCACTGGCACAATCTGAAAGACGCACCAAACGAGCGCATTCAGTCGCCCTTGTTGTGGCTTCCGGTCGAAGTCGCGAGGAAAAAGGGCGTGCGCGACCAGTATCTCCTGCGCTGCCCCGGCATCGAGGCGGAGTTCAACCCCGCGCTGCGCCATTATCTGCGCCAACTCTACGATATCCAGCTGCCCGAGAGAGTTGATCTCGCCCAGACCTCGATCGAACAAATCCATGCCGACATCGCCGCTCAAATCCGCCGGAGCGAACCGGGCGTGACTCTGTCAGTGACCGACAAGCCGCAGATCCAGTTAATCCACCAGAAGGCTCTGCAGCGGCTCAAGCTGTTCCAGCGTCGCAAGCAGCGGACGGCCCGGGCCAGCGGTGTCTCGCGGCCTGACTTCAGTTATGAGCGCGACGATTACCGCCCGCTCGGCCTCGCGCTGTTTGAGAAATATGTGCGTCCTGCCCCGCTGCCCCAGCGGCTCGCAGCCGGCGGCAGAATGCCTGCGCGGCCGGACCGGATGCTAGCGGGCGGTGATGCCGAGGCGCTGACCTATGCGCTCGCAGGCGGCGAGGGGCATCGCTATAAATGGGAGATCGATCTTACCCAGGTCACGCTGGCGAACTTCAACTATAAGAAGATGTCGCTCGTTCGCGACTATAACCAGCTGATCGACGACGCGGTGCCGCCGCCCGCATTCGACCGGATCTTCTCGATCGAGCCGCGCGAACTGGAGGCGGAAGCGCCGCCCGCGCTGCCGCTCGCCGAGCTTAATTCGGTGGTGGCCGCCGATGCCACGCAGGATGCTGCGGTCGCGATGGCGCGTTCAGGGCGCAGCTTTATCATCCAGGGGCCGCCCGGCACCGGAAAATCGCAGACGATCACCAATCTGATCGCCGATTTTGCCGCGCGCGGGAAACGCGTGCTGTTCGTCTGCGAAAAGCGCGCCGCGCTCGATGTGGTGTTCAATCGGCTCAAATCGGTCGGGCTCGACCGACTTTCCTGCCTGATCCACGATTCGCAGGAGGACAAGAAGTCCTTCGTCATGGATTTGAAGGACAGCTACGAACACTGGACCAAGCAGGACGACGGGCTCGACGCGCTTCAGGCATCGCGAAACCGGACGCTTGAAGCGCTGGCGCGGCACCTCGACCGGATCGCCGCGTTCGAAACCGCGACCAGCCGCGTGCCTGAGGGTACTGGAGCCAGCGTCCGCAATATGGTTCGCCGCCGCGCCGCACTTCCGGAAACCGAGGCGCTTGGCCCCGCCGAACGTGAACGGTTGCCCCTGCTCACCGAATGGGACGCCCATCGCGGGCTGGCTGAGCGCATCCACCGCACGATGTCGGAAAGCTTCGGCCTTGCCAGCCTTGCGGAGCATCCCTTTGCCAAACTTGCCCCCGATATGGTGGCGCGCGACCGTGCCTATGCCGAGGCCGAAGTGGCAATTGGCGAAGGTGAACGCCTGATCGATGCTCTCGACGCGGCGCTGGAGGACGAGGCGCTGCTGCTTTCGCCGGATACGCGGCTTGCCGATGCGCTGGTGCTGGTCCGCGCGGCGCGACAGGCAGTCGAGACAAACCTTGCCGGCAATCTGTCGCTGCTTGATCCGGGTTCTTCGCTATCGAACGACTTTGCCGCTGTGGGCGCGCAGGACATGACGATCGGCGCGCTATCGGAGGCGATGCGCGATATGCGCGAGGGACTCGAGGAACTGCCCGACCTGCTTCCCGTGCTCGCCGCCGCCGACGCCGCAGGACCGCGAATGTCGTTTGCAATGCGCGATCTGCCCCTTACTCCGCCCGCAATCGAAGCGCATGTGATTGAGGAGGCCTTTAAGCGCATCTTGCGCGATGAGCCGGCTCTCCAGCGCTCAATGCTGTCGGTGACGCAGCTCGATGCTGACGGCCGCGAGTTCAAGCGTATCTATTCGACAGGGCGGCGCGAACTCGAGCATGAATTCGGCAAATCGATGCGCTACCGCTCGATCCGTGACTTGTCGGACGACGAGACCGGACCGGTCGTCATCGACCTGAAACCGATCTGGCTGATGAGCCCGCTATCGGTGTCTGACACGCTGCCCTTGCATCCCGAATTGTTCGACGTCGTGATCTTTGACGAAGCCAGCCAGATTCCGACCGAGGAAGCTGTCCCCGCGCTTTCTCGCGCACCGCAGGTGATCGTGGTCGGCGACGAGATGCAGTTGCCGCCCACCAGCTTTTTCGCCGCCGCGCGCGATGATGACGAGATGCAGGTCACTGCGGAAGAGGATGGCCAGACCGTCGCGATCATTCTCGACGCGGACAGCCTGCTCAACCAGTCGGCCCGCAGCCTGCCTGCGACGCTGCTCGCGTGGCACTACCGCAGCCGGTCCGAGGCGTTGATCAGCTTTTCAAATGCCGCCTTCTACGACGGTCGCCTGATCACCATCCCCGATCTCGTCATCCCCGATACGTCCGCTGCTCCGGAGCCGCTCCGCTCAGACGACGCAGCGTCTGCATCCATAGCCGTCAATCGGATGCTCGCGCGTGCAGTCAGTTTCCATCCCGTCGCGGACGGGGTTTACGAAAAGCGCGTCAACGATCCTGAGGCACGGCTGATTGCTGCCATGGTCCGCGATCTGCTGTTCCGCGAGACCGCGCTCAGCATCGGGATCGTTGCTTTTTCGGAAGCGCAGCAGACCGAGATCGAGGACGAGCTCGAGACGTTGGCAGGCGAGGACAAGGTTTTCGCGGCACGGCTCGAGGCTGAATATGCACGCGAGGACGATGGCCAGATCAACGGCCTATTCATCAAAAATCTCGAAAATGTTCAGGGTGACGAGCGTGACGTGATCCTGCTCAGCATCTGCTACGCGCCGGATGTGAACGGGCGAATGGCCATGAATTTCGGGCCGATCAACCAGCGGGGGGGCGAGAAGCGGCTCAACGTCATCTTCAGCCGCGCGCGCCACCACATGGCTGTCGTGTCGACGATCCGCGCCGAGGCCATCACCAACACCCATAATGATGGCGCGCGGGCGCTGCGCACCTTTCTTGCTTTTGCCGAGGCCCAATCGCGGGGCGACGCGATGCATGGCCAGACCGTGCTCGCAACGCTCAACCCCGAAGCGCAGCGCGTATTTGCTCGCAGCGCGCCAGCTGATTCGCTGCGGGATGCCCTAGCCCATGCGCTTACCGCCCGTGGCCATGATGTCCGTGCCGATGTCGGCAGCGCGAGCTTCCGCTGCGATCTCGGCATCCTCGCGCCAGGAGGGGGCCGCTATCAGCTCGGAATCCTGATCGACGGCAATGGCCGTGGATCAATTGAGGATCGATATGTCTTTCAGCCCGCAATCCTGCGCGCGTTCGGTTGGAAGGTGATCGATGTACCATCGCATAGCTGGCTGCGCGA
>JBBQAG010000107.1:0-8098 GCA_038315875.1 Sphingomonadales bacterium
CCCTGTTGCAGCTGGCAGAGCAATGCCGCCGTCATCGCCGCCATGCCCGTCGCCATCGTTCGGCAGGCCTCGGCGCCTTCCATCAGCGCGATCCGCTGTTCAAGCATTTCGACGGTTGGGTTTTGCAGCCGCGAATAGGTCATGCCCTGCTGCTCGCCGGCAAAGCGGGCGGCGGCATCGGCGGCGCAATCATAGGCGTAGCCCGACGTCAGGAACAACGCTTCGGAGGTTTCCCCCCATTCGGAACGCGCGGTGCCGCCGCGCACCGCCTGTGTTGCAGGGCGCCAGTGGCGGGTGATCGAGGGGTCTTGTCCAGTGCGGCGCTTCATTGCCCTGCTTTGCCGGGTGGGGCATCCTCGCGTCAATGCCTGTCCCTTGAAACCGCACGCCGAAGATGGAACAGAGCGCGCCTGATGACGCCCGATTCTGCCCCGCCCCGCCCCTGGCTTATCGCGATTATCATCGGTGCGGCAGCCGAGCTGCTGTTCCTGATCAACCTTGCTCGCCCCAGCAAGCTGGTGTTCGACGAGGTGCATTATGTGAGCGCCGCGCGCGTGTTGCTGGGGCTCGTACGGCCGGAGAACACCGAGCATCCGCTGGTCGGCAAGATCATCATCGCCGCCGGCATCGCGCTGTTCGGGGACAACAGCTTTGGCTGGCGCTTTTTCTCGACGATCGCGGCGACGGCGGTGGTGATGGGGATTTTCGCGATCGGGTGGATGTTGCTGCACCGCATTCGTCCCGCCGGCTTTGCCGCGCTGTTCGTGATGCTGAACTTCACCGTTTATATCCAGGCACGGATCGGCATGCTCGATGGCTTCATGGCCGCCTTCGTGATCGTCGCGATTGCCGTGCTGCTATCGGCGATGCGTGCGCCGGCAGGGCAAGTGACGCCCCGGCTGGCGGCAGGCGCGGTGTTGCTCGGTCTTGCAGCTGGGACGAAGTGGGTGGCGGTGCCCTATATCGCCTATGCCGGCCTGGCGATTTTGGCGATCCGCCTGCGCGATGCTCGCCTCGCCGGCAAACCAGCCGGCTTTGCTCTCGGAACCGCCGGTCAACCTCATTTTAAGGGTGTGGCGACGATCCCCGCGCTGCTGATCATCGGCGTTGGCAGCGCCCTTACCTATTTCGCTACGTTCACGCCGGCATTTTTCTACGCAAACGATCCGCTCGGCGTCACCGATCTGCTGGCTTTCCAGGGGCGAATGTATGCGCAGCAGACGCAGGCGCTGCCGCTTCACCCCTATCAATCGCCGTGGTGGACTTGGCCGCTCGATATTCGCCCGATCTGGTATCTTTATGAACCCGTTGATGGCGCGGTGCGGGGCATCTTGATGATCGGCAATCCGGCAATCATGTGGGGCGGGCTGGCCGCCCTGATCGCCTGTGTCGTCGCGGGGGTCCGGTCCCGATCACCGCAGTTGCTGGCGATAGCAGCATTGTGGACCGGCTCGTTTGCGATGTGGGTCGTCATCCCGAAGAAACTCGGCTTCTTCTATTATTATTACCTGCCGAGCATCTTTTTATGCCTGGCGCTCGCCGCCGTTCTCGACCGGTTCGAAAAAGGCCGATTGCGCCACGCAAACGAGGGGTTCCTGCTGGTCGCCTTTGGGCTGTTCGCCTATTTCTTTCCGATAATCTCGGCAGCCGCCCTGCCCAATGATCAGGCCTTCCTGCGCTGGATGTGGCTGTCCAGCTGGCCCTAATAGCGGCCCCAGGTGAAGCGCGACGACAGCGCGTAGTTCCACACCGCGCCCACCAGCACCCCAACCAGGGCCGATGCCGCCCAGCTGTTCGCGCGGGCATCATAGAGGAAGGCAGCCACGCCGATATTGGCGACGAGGCCCACCGAACAGACGAGGCAGAACGAGACCCAGCCATCGAACAAGGCGCGCGCGCCCTTCAGCCGGCGATCGCGATAGGTGAGCGCATTGTTGAGGAAGAAATTGAGCGTCATTGCCGATACCGCGGCGATGATCTGGCCTGCCAGGAAGGTCGCCCCCGCGAGCAATATCGTCGCCAGCACGGCCATATGAATGCCGACCCCAATTGCACCGATGACAGAGAACATCGCAAAACGGACGGGAACGATCTTGCCAAACATCCGGTCATAGATCGCGATCAGATATTCCATCGCGACGACATGATCGAGCTTGCTCTCCCCAATCTCGCGCGTGCGGAAGGTGTAGGGCAGTTCGACGAAGTTGAGCGGGCGGGGCGCGGCCGTCATGATATCAAGCAGGATCTTGAAGCCGATTGCGGCCAGGCGCGGCACGAGCTCCCGGACGAGCGCGGTGCGGATCATGAAGAAGCCGCTCATTGGATCGCTGAGATCGGCACGCAGGATTTGGCGGGAAAGCCGCGTCGCAAAGGCCGATTTGGCAACCCGGTCGCGGTCCCAGTCGCCAGTGCCACCGCCCTCGACGAAGCGCGAGCCGATCGCGACATCGAGCCCGGCATCGCTCCGAAACGCCGCGAGCATTTGCGGCAGCACGGTCTCGTCATGCTGCAGATCGCCGTCGATCACCGCGACGAGTGGCGCCGCTGTCGCGCACATGCCCTCGATGCATGCAGAAGAAAGGCCGCGCCGGCCAATCCGCTGAATCACCCGCACGCGCGGATCAGCCAGGGCGATCTCGCGGGCAAGCATGGCCGTCCCATCGGGGCTGTCGTCATCGACGAAGATGGCTTCCCAGCGGTGCCCGGCAAGCGCTGCATCGAGCTTGTCGATAAGGAGCCGGATATTGCCCGATTCGTTGAATGTGGGGATGACGACGGCAAGTTCGAGCAGGTCAGGCTTTGCAAGCGCCGGCATTCAACTTCCCCAAACCTCTAAGCCAGCGCCTAGCCGCAGGGTGCCGGCTCACGCAACCGCTCTCTTCAGCCGATCGACCAGCCGCGCCCGGGCCGCGAGCGCATCGGCACGCTTATCGGTCAGCAGGTCACGCTCGATGAAATGGCCGGTGATCCGCAACCCGTCGATGATATCGACCCATTCGGCCGGGCCGCCGCTGCGCAGGAAGGCCGGCAAGGGCATCAGCCGCGCCTCATGCCCCCGTGCCGCCACCGCGCTAACCGCGCCGCCACTGCGCGGCGATACCCAGGCGAGATCATCGTCGACGCCGCTGACGACGCAGGTCGACAGATCGAGCCCGAAGCCCAACTCGGCGAGCAGCAGCAATTCATAACGTGCCAGCGCCACCGCCCATCCGCGCGCGGCCGGCGCTGCCTCGATCGCCTCGATGACGGCGGACAACGCATCGAACAGCTGCTGGTAAGGCTGCGCCTCTGGCAGGGCTGACACCGTCAGCGTCGTGATCCAATCGAGCGCCGCGGCGGGCAATGGGGCGGCGAACAGCGGCGCGCGGCTGTGGATCAGTTCCACGGTCAGCCCGCTCAATTGCTCTTCGCTGCGCGCGCGCCAATCGCCAAGTACCAGGTTGGCTGGCTGGAGCACTGGCTTGATCCGCCGCGATCGGCCACCGCGCACATAGCCGGGCTGAACGCCGTCATCACGGGTCAGCGCGCGGACGATGGCGCCGTGTTCACCGTGCGCGCGGACGGCAAGGATCAAGGCTTCGGTGCGCAATTGCATCGCGGCTTCATAGGCGCGCCGCGCGGCGCGCGCGAGGATTAGCGGCGGAGGCTCTTGGCGAGCTTTTGCAAACCAAGCTGCTCGGTCGCCTGCTTTCCAAATGCCGCTGCCCGATCGAAATTACCCAGCGCAACGGTGGTCAGGCGATTGGCGAGCGACGCCCGCAATAGCAGCATATCGATGCAATCGACGCCGCCCGTTGCAAATTGGCGCTTGTGCTGGCCATCGCCCTCGGTGAAATCGAAACAGCGGAACCGTCCTTCGTCAAACAGATCGCGCAACGCCTCCATCTGCAGCACGCCGCCCGGCGACAGATCGTTGAACGCCGGATCATGCCCGACATGATCATAGCGCACCACACCACCCTGTAACGGCGTGTAGAGATAGGCAGCTGGTTCTCCCACGATATACAGCAGCCACGCCCGCACTTGGTCGGCCCCGGCGAGCGCATACATCGACCGAAGGAACCCCTCGTCATCGGGCAGGCCGCCCCCCAACAGCCGCTCCTGATAGGTGCGCAGCGAAATCCGCCGGGCGATATCGTGGAACTCCGCAATCTCGGCGGGGGTGCGAAAACGCCGAATGTCGAGCGTGCCACCGGAAAAGTCGGCCGCCTTGCGTGTCTTACGGCGCATTGCCGACCGCGTATTGGCTGATAGGCCAGCCATATACGCATCGAAGCCACCCGTCAGATCGATATAATGGCGGGTATAATGTTGGCGGACAAAGGCGATCATGCCGCCGCCGGCATAAGCCATTGGGTCGCGCCGATCGGCGGGCAGCGAGGTGATCGCATAGCCATGCGCTGCGCGTTCGAGCGGCGGCAACACCGGCAGGCGACCCGCCAAAGCCTCGTCGAGCGATAGTGGCACCCGCACCAATTGCCGCTGCACCGCCATCAAGGTACGCGCGCCAATCTGGAAACGCAGTGGCAGTGGCACCGCGGTCACGCGGCGTCCCCGAGACGCACGGTCAGGAAAACGGGTCTTGGCATTGCCAACGCATAGCTGGTGACGGTGAAGATTTTTTGAATCAATGCGAAACGACGCCAGATGCTCGTCGACTCGCGCTTATCGCACATGAAAAAAGTCATGGATGCCCTGCGCCATCGCCCTCGACACACCTGGCGCCTTTTGCAGATCCTCCAGGCTGGCATTGCGGACGGCGCGAGCAGTGCCGAAATGCATCAGCAGCGCTTTCTTCCGCGACGGGCCGATACCGGGCACATCGTCAAGCGGGCTCGCGCCGATCGCCTTCGCCCGCTTGGCCCGATGCGCGCCAATCGCGAAGCGGTGCACCTCATCGCGCAATCGCTGGAGATAGAAGAGCACTGGCGCGTTGACCGGCAGCTGGAATTCGCGCCCGTCCATCAGGTGAAACACCTCGCGCCCGTCGCGCCCGTGATGCGGTCCCTTGGCAATTCCCACCAGGCACACATCCTCGATCCCCATTTCCTCAAGCACTGTCTTCACCGCATTCAACTGGCCGCGCCCGCCATCGATCAGCACAAGATCGGGCCAGTCGCCTCCGTCTCGATCGGGGTCCTGATCCTGCGCCCGCTGGAAGCGCCGCGCAAATACCTCGCGCATCATCGCGAAATCGTCGCCCGGCGCGGTATCCGGGTTCTTGATGTTGAACTTGCGATACTGGCCCTTGCGAAACCCTTCGGGCCCGGCGACCACCATTGCGCCAAGCGCATTGGTGCCCTGGATATGGCTGTTGTCATAAATCTCGATTCGATCGGGCGGCTCGGCGAGATCAAACAGTTCGGCAACTTCGCGCAGCAGCTTTGCCTGCGTCGTGCTCTCTGCAAGCCGCCGCTCGAGCGCCTCCTCGGCATTGCGCTTCGCCTGATCGAGCAGCCGCCGCCGCACCCCACGTTGCGGCACCGACAGATCGACCCGTCGCCCCGCCTGGGTGCTCATCACCTCGGCGAGCAGCGCTGCCTCGGGCAGCTCGCGATCGACGAACACCGTCCTCGCCGGGGGGACTTCTTCATAAAATTGGGTGAGGAAGCTGCTCAACACCTCGGCCTCCGGCACCTCATTGGTATGCGCCGGGAAAAAGCTGCGATGCCCCCAATTCTGCCCGCCACGGATGAAAAACGCCTGAATGCCCATCACCCCGTCCCGGCACGCGAGCGCGAAGATGTCGGCGTCCCCCACGCCTTCCGCATTGATCGCCTGGCTGCCCTGGATGAAGGTGAGCGCGCGCAGCCGATCGCGCAGAATCGCGGCAAGCTCGAAGTCCATGCCCGCCGCTGCTGCCTCCATCTGCGCGCCGAGCTTTGCCTGCACCTCGGTCGATTTGCCGGCGAGGAACGCCTTTGCGTCGCCGACCAATTCGGCATAATCGGCCTCACCGATCCGGCCGACACACGGCGCCGAGCACCGCTTGATCTGATAGAGCAGGCACGGCCGGTCACGATTACGGAAAAAACTGTCAGTACAGCTTCTGAGCAGGAACAGCTTCTGCAACGCATTGAGCGTCGTGTTGACTGATCCAGCGCTGGCAAACGGCCCATAATATTCGCCCTTCGCGCGCCTGGCGCCACGATGCTTCTGGATGCGGGGAAACGCATGATCGGCGCGAAGCAGGATGAAGGGAAAGCTCTTATCGTCGCGCAGCAGCACATTATAGGCCGGCCGATAGCGTTTGATCAGCTGCGCCTCGAGCAGGAGCGCTTCGGCCTCGTTGTTGGTCGTCACGATCGTCATGCTGCGGGTCTGCGCGACCATCCGCTGCAGCCGCTTCGACAGCCGATCGACCTGGGTATAGTTGGTCACGCGATTGCGCAGCGCGCGCGCCTTGCCGACATACAGCACGTCCCCGCGCGCATCATGCATCCGGTAGACACCAGGCTTGATCGGCAAGGTTGCCAGCACGTTGCGGATCGCCGCGACGCCGGCTTCGAGATCGAGCACGTCGCTGCCTCGAACTGCGAAGGTTGCGTTGGCTTCATTGAATCGGGTCGGCGCGTTGGGATCGGTCATCACCGATGATTTAGGCGCACTCTAACCAGCGCGCCACTGTCCCCGCACGCTCAGCCGCGATGGCGGCCAATCCCCGGCAGCACCATGCCAACGCGCGCCTGATAGGCGCGATAATCCTCGCCGAACAACGCGACCAGATCGCGCTCCTCATAACCGATGGCGATCAGGATATAGGCTGTCATCCCCACCGCCAGCAGAAGATGGCCCATGGTCATCGCCGGGGTGGCCCAAAAGGCGATCAGAAATCCCAGATAGAGCGGATGGCGAACGATCTTGTACAGAAACGGCTGGTAAAAGCTCGGTGCCGCAGCAGCCTTTGTCCGCAGATGGAGCCACACCTGTTGCAACCCGAACAGTTCGAAATGATTGATCAGAAAGGTCGAGAGCAACACGATCAGCCAGCCCAACGCGAACAGCGCCCACATCACCGGGGCAAAAGCCGGCGGCACTTGCCATAGCAACGCAGGTAGCGGTCGCCACAGGGCAAAGAGGAGGATCAGAACCAGGCTCGAGGCCAGCACATAGGCGCTCCGTTCAAGCACCGGGGGGACGATCTTTGTCCATTCTCGCTTGAAGCCGGCACGCGCCATCACGCTGTGCTGAACGCCGAACAGCGCGATCAGCCCCAGATCGAGCGCCGATGCTGCAATCATCGGCGAACTCGGTCCGCGATCGACCGTGATCGTCAGCATCGGCAGATCGCCGACAAAACCGACCAGATAGAGGAACGTCGCAAAGAAAACCGCATAGGCGAGCCCAGCCAGGGCCACATAGATCATGCGCATGCCTGCTTCCCTCTCAGCCGCGGATGGGCCACATGCTACCAGTAGAACGGACCCGTAACAATGTGCATGCTTTAGGGCTGAGGGTCGAGAAAGGCGTTAGGATGGACCTCAACGGCAAATCCGTGCTGGTGACAGGCGGCACGGACGGGATTGGCCTGGCGCTTTCACGTGCCTTGAAGGCCAAGGGCGCCACCGTGATGATCTGCGGACGCGATCCCGATCGGCTCGGCGGCGCGCGCAGCGACGGGTTCACGGCGATTGCGGCTGATCTCTCCACCGGGACCGGGCTCGATGCCGTCGTCAATGCGGTGCGCGAAAGGCCGATCGATATCCTTGTCAACAACGCCGGGATGGGCGCCGAATTCGATGTTGCATCGCCCGTCGACCTCGCGGCGATCGATCGCTGTATCGCACTCAATCTCACCGCGCCGATCCATCTCGTCGCACGGCTGATCGCCGGGCTTCGCGACCGCCCAGAGGCAATGATCGTCAACGTCACCTCAGGCCTGGCAATCGCGCCGAACAAGGGCGCGCCGGTCTATTGCGCAACCAAGGCGGGACTGCGCAGCTTTACGATGGCGCTGCGCGGCCAGCTGGCCAAAACGCAGGTCCGCGTGCTGGAGGTGTTGCCCCCCGTCGTCGAGACGCAGATGACGGTGGCAAATCCGCACAAGAAGATGGCTGCGGTCGAATGCGCGAGGCAGATCGTCGTGGCGATCGAGGCG
>JBBQAG010000117.1:0-7045 GCA_038315875.1 Sphingomonadales bacterium
ATCAGATCATTATCCGCCCCGGCAATCGGCGCTGCACGCGGGGCGGGGGCGGGCGTAGCGGAAAATCGCGGTGCGGGCCCCGGCTGGATCGCGCCGCCAAGCTCGACAAAGGTGCCGCGCGCGGCATTGTGGTGGTGCGCGGGCGCCTCGGCCATCGACAGGATTGGCGCGAAGCAGACATCGGTCATCTCCATGATCGCGCACCATTCCTTGCGTGATTTTGTGCGGAAGATTTCGGCCAGGCGCTCCTTCAGCACCGGCCAGGCGGCGCGATCGAACTGTGCATCGAACGCCTTGTCCTCGGCGATCCCGGCTTTCTCGCGGAGCAGCGCATAGAATTGCGGTTCGATCGATCCAATCGCCACCCATTTGCCGTCGGCGCATTCATAGGTGTCGTAAAAAGGCGCGCCGCCATCGAGCAGGTTGGTGCCGTGCTCGTCGGTGGTGGTGCCGGCGGCGAGCATCGCAAAACTCATGCCGGCAAGCAGCGCCGATCCGTCGGTCATCGCCGCATCGATCACCTGCCCGGGCGCGCCGTTCTTAACGGCAAGCAGCCCTGCCACCATCCCGAAGGCGAGCAGCATGCCGCCACCGCCGAAATCGCCAAGATAGTTGACGGGCGGCACCGGCTTTTCGCCAGCCACGCCGATTGTGTGAAGCACACCCGAAAGCGCGATGTAGTTGATGTCGTGCCCCGCCGATTGCGCATAGGGGCCGGTTTGTCCCCAGCCGGTCATCCGGCCATAGACAAGCTGGGGATTGTCACCGAGCAGCACATCGGGGCCAAGCCCTAGCCGCTCCATCACGCCGGGCCGAAAGCCTTCGATCAGGCCGTCGGCACCGGCACACAACCTGCGCGCCGCCGCAACACCCTCGGGCGTCTTCATGTCGATCACGACGGATCGCCGGTTGCGCGACAAGGCATCGCGCGGATCGAGCCGGGCACCGGGGCGATCGATGCGGATCACCTCGGCACCATGATCGCCGAGCATCATCGCGCAGAAGGGGCCCGGGCCGATACCGGCAAATTCGATGATCCTGATGCCTGAAAGCGCGCCGGCCATGCTGTCTCGTCCTTGTCCGCCCTTGATCGTCGGGCATGGCGCCAGACCTAGATCGGCAAGCATCTATTCGGCAATCGTCTATTATGGCATTGAAAGTGCCATTACCTTCGCGCATAGCGAACCGAACGGGGAGGGCTGGGCACCAACATGCGGATGCGGACAAAAATCGTCATCGCGGTGATCGCGGTTGCGTTGCTTGGGATCGGTCTGGTCAAGCTTTTCCAGGTCGAGATCGCGACGACGCTGCTCACGCGCACCGTTGCCCAGCGGGTGGGGCGCGATGTCACCGCCGATCTTCCTGACGGGCTGAGCGTTGCCCTGTGCGGTACTGGATCGCCGCTGCCCGATGCGCACCGGGCCGGGCCATGCTCGGTAGTGATTGCAGGCAAGCATATTTTCGTCGTCGATGCCGGCGAAGGCGGCGCGCGCAACATTTCGCTGATGGGCATCCCCAACGGCCGGATCGAGGGGCTGTTCCTCACCCATTTCCATTCGGATCACACCGACGGCCTGGGCCCAATGATGCTGCTGCGCTGGACCGGCAGTTCGGCGACCACGCCCCTGCCGGTGCACGGGCCGGCAGGCGTCGAGGCCGTGATCGCTGGCTATGACGCGGCGTACAAGACCGACAATGGCTATCGCACCGCGCATCACGGGCCGAAGATTGCGCCGCCATCGGGGGCCGGCGCAACAGCTTTGCCCTTCGCGCTTCCCGCTCCCGGCGGGGCGGTCGTCGTGCTTGAGCAGGAGGGGCTGAGGGTAACGGCATTCCCGGTCGATCACGGCCCGGTCAAACCCGCAGTCGGCTATCGCTTCGATTATAAGGGGCGCTCGATCGTGTTCAGCGGCGATACTGCGCCATCCGCTTCGCTGGTGAAAAATGTGCGCGGGGCAGACCTGCTCGTCCACGAGGCGCTGCAGCCCAAGCTCGTCAAGATTCTCACCGCAGCACTTGCTGCCAAGGGGCTGGCGAATACCGCGCAAATTACCCGCGACATCCTGAATTATCACACCACGCCAGAGCAGGCGGCAGACGCGGCGCGTGCAGCAGGGGTGCAGCAATTGGTGCTCAATCATATCGTGCCGCCGATACCGGTGCGCTTTGCCTATCCCGCCTTTCTGGGTAATGCTGCGCAGCATTTCAGCGGACCGATCACGGTTGGAGAGGACGGCATGATGTTTACCTTGCCCGCATCGACCAAGACGATCACGCGCAAGAGCCTGCTTTAGAATTTCACGAGGCACCTTCTATCATGAATCGTTTTCTGGCCGATTGCGGCGCGCGTTATCCCATTGTCCAGGCGCCGATGGGGTGGATTGCCCGGTCGCAACTAGCGTCCGCGGTCTGCGCAGCCGGCGGCCTTGGCATCATTGAGACCTCGTCCGGCGAGACCGAGAATTGCCAGGCTGAAATCGTGAAGATGCAGGGGCTGACCGACGCGCCGTTCGGCGTGAACCTGCCGATCCGCTTCCTCAAAGACGATGCGATGCTGCACTTCATCTGCCAATCGGGGGTGAAGTTCGTCACTACCTCGGCGGGCAGCCCGGCGAAATTCATCGCGCCGCTAAAGGCCGCCGGGATCACCGTCTATCACGCCGTGCCGACGGTCGACACCGCCCTGAAATGTGTCGAGGCGGGGATCGACGGGCTGGTCGTCGAGGGATCGGAAGGCGGCGGCTTCAAGAACCCGGAAGAAGTATCGACGCTCGTCCTGCTGCAGGCGATCAGGCGCGTCACCGATGTGCCGCTCGTCGCCGCTGGCGGGATTTGCGACGGCAAGGGCATGGCGGCTGCCTTCGCGCTCGGGGCGGAAGGGGTGCAGATGGGCACGCGCTTCGTCAGCTGCGCCGAAAGCCCCGTCCACGCCAATTACAAACAGGCGATCATCGACGCGAAGGAAACCGGCACGCTTGTGCTCAACAAGAAATCGACTCCCTGCATCCGCGCATTGAAGACCGAGCGCACCGCGGCGATTTACGAAGCCGGGCTGATGCCCGCCGACACCTTTACTAGGCTGCAGGAGCTGTATTTCGGCGGCGACATGGAGGCTGCAGTCGGCCTTGCCGGGCAGACCTCGGGACTGATCGACGACGTGAAGTCGGCCAAGACGATTATCGACGAGACGATCGCCGAATTCCACGCGATCGCAGGCCGGCTGGGCGCGATGGCGGCTGCGGGCAATTTTGGTTGAGCGGCGCGGCATGAGGGGGATCAGGAGAGCGCTGGCATCGCTCCAGTCGATCGAGGCACGCGCCTTGCCAATCGTGTTGGCCGCGTTTGCCTGCCTTGCGGTTCCAGCCGCCGCGGATATCCCGCTGCCGAAAAAGCCCAATATCGTCATCCTGCTCGCCGATGACTGGGGCTTTACCGATGTCGGCGCGTTCGGCGGCGAAATCGCCACGCCGAACATCGATGCGCTGGCGGCAAAAGGCGTGCGCTTTTCGAATTTTCATGTCGCTGGATCATGCGCACCGACGCGGGCGATGCTGCAGACCGGCGTAAGCAATCACCGCGCGGGGCTGGGCAATATGCCCGAGACGATCCCGCCCGAGCATCTCGACAAGCCAGGCTATGATGCGCAGCTCAACGACCGGGTGGTGACGATCGCCGATCAGCTTCGCGCCGGCGGCTATCGCACCTATCTCACGGGCAAATGGCATCTTGGCAAGGCGCCGGCCAAGCTGCCGACGGCGCATGGCTATGATCATGCCTTTGCGCTTGCCGCCTCTGGTGCCGACAATTTCGAGGAGAAGCCCAACCTGCTGCTCTACGATCATGCCGATTGGACCGAGGACGCGCGGCCCGCGCATCTACCTGCGGATTATTATTCGTCGCGCTTCATCGTCGATCGGATGATCAACTACATCGATGCTGATCGGACGAGCGGCAAACCTTTCTTCGCCTCGCTCAATTTCCTCGCCAATCACATTCCAGTTCAGGCGCCTGACGCCGATATTGCGCGCTATGCCGGGCGCTATGCCGGTGGCTGGACTCAGCTGCGCGAGGCACGGCGGCAGGGCGCGATCACCAAGGGCGTAATGCCCGCCGGCATGGCGATGATCACGATGAACACCACCGATGACTGGAACGCACAGACCGCAGAGCAGAAGCGCCAGCGGATGGGCGCGATGGCCGCCTATGGCGGGATGGCGACGGCGATGGACCGCGAGATCGGCAGGCTCATTGCGCACCTGAAGGCGACGGGAGATTATGAAAACACGATCTTCGTTTTCCTGTCAGACAATGGCGGCGAGGCGATCGATCCTATGCACGAGCCATTCAATCGCTTCATCGCGAATCTTTATTATGATCAGGGCCTAGAGCGGCAGGGCCGGAAGGGATCGCTCACCGCGATCGGAACGAGCTATGCCAGCGCGGTTTCGGCGCCGCTCAGGGGCTATAAATTCACCGCCAGCGAGGGCGGGTTGCGGGTGCCGCTGATCATCGCCTGGCCCGGCAATTCGGCGATCACCTCAGGACGCGTGGCAGACGGCTTTGCTTATGTGACGGATATCGCGCCGACCTTGCTGAACATGGCCGGCATCGCCCCGCAACAGGGCAGCTTTTCGGGGCGCCGGGTCGAGCCAATGACGGGGTATAGCCTTGTCCCGCAGCTTCAGGGGCAGCGAGCGAGCGTGCATCCGGCCAGCGTGGCATTGGGATATGAACTGTCAGGCAATGCCGTCGTCTTCAAGGGCGATTGGAAGCTGGTGAAGAACCTGCCGCCTTATGGCGACGGCGCTTGGGCGCTCTATGACATTGCGAAAGACCCCGGAGAGGCGACCGATCTGTCGCGCGCGCAGCCGCAGCTTTTCGCCTCGATGAAGGTTGATTACGCAGCCTATGCCCGGCGCGATCGGGTGCTGCCAATGCCGCCTGGCTACCGCGCCACCAAGCAGGTGGCTGACAACGCGTTTCGCGAGCTGTTTATCCCCAGGATGCTTCGATTGTGGCCCTCGGCTGCCGGGCTGATTGCCATGATCGCGCTATTGGCGATTTGGCGAAGGCGTCGGGCGCGATAAGCGCGGGGTAAAGGAACGGCGCCGGCTGGCCAAAATCACCGCGCCTGCAGGCCCTTTTGCTGCATCCGCCATTTCATCTGATCGAAGCGGTCCTGCCCGAAAAAGGGTTCGCCATCGAACACCATCAGCGGCACGCCGTAATGCCCGCCGATGCGCTGAGCGTCCTGATTGGCCTTGATCGCTGCATCGAGTCGAACGCTTTCGGCACTGACGGTGGCATCGAGCGCCGCGAGATCGAGCCCCGCGCGGTCAGCGGCCCGCGCCAGATGATCGCTCTCATGCCAGTTGTCGACCGTGCCGCTCCAGATCACCCGGCTGACCTCGTCGATGAAGGCGAGGCCCTTGCCGGCCTCGCTCGCGGCCTGGCCAAGCTGGCTGAGCCGGTGAATATAGGGCTGCTCGGTTGGATAGGTGCGCGTGGCGAAATCCATCTTGACCGGATCGGGCACCGGCCAGCGGATCGGCACGCCCAGATAGTCGCCGCAGCGAAACACATCGCGCATGAAATAGCTGAACCACAAGGGATCGCTGTTGGCGAAAAAGTCGGCCTGGCGCACGGCAATGGGGTAAACGATGCGGACGTTGCACGAGACGTCATAATCGCGCTCCAATGCGACCATCCGCCCGGTGACGAGATAGGAATAGGGCGATCGGAACGACCAGAAGACGTCGTACGCCAACGTCATGCGAGCGACCCTCTGGTCTTGATGTTGAGCTGTCCAGCTAGGCCCGCTGAACGATGGATGCTGATCGCCTGATACTCGGGATTTTCGACCATCGCGCGCATTGCCGCCAGCGATGGATATTGCGCGAGTGCGACCATGTCCCAAAGCTCCTCGACCTCGCCGAGCATCAGGCCCGTCACTGGGCCGGCATAACCCGGCTTGCCACCAACGCGTTCGACATGCGCGATGACCGCCATGCCATAGCGCATATAGGCTTCCCTGCCCGTCATATCTGCGTCTGCCCCGTCGGGATACTCGGCCTTTTCCTTGAACTTGAGCAGATTGATCATCACGAACGGGCCATCTTCTGCGGCACCGAAAAACGCCATCGCCTGTTCGGGGCTGGGGATGACCATGTTGGTGACGTTCATCGCGATCTCCTGACGATTATCTTTCGGCATCAAGCGTGCCATTAGATGCTTGAGCCGTCAAGATCGGCGCGGCGCCGGTGCGTTCCTGACGAGGCGAAAACCGATATGATCGGTGCCGAGCCCGCGCTCCTGAAACTGGCGGGCTGCGGGGCGATAGCGTGCGCAATAATTGCTGGCGCAGAGATAAGAGCCGCCCTTGATCACGTGCATATCGGCCTGCGGCCCGCCGGGATCGCGCGTCCATTCCCACACATTGCCGATCATATCGTAAAGCCCATAGCCATTGGCGGGAAAGCAGCCGACTGGCGCGCGCCCGCGATAGCCATCGGTGCCGAGATCGCGGACGGGAAAGGCGCCCTGATAATAATTGGCGGTTGGGGCGCCATGTGCATTAACGGGTTCGGGCAGCGCCGGCTGCCCGCCGCGCGCAGCATATTCCCACTGCGCCTCGGTCGGTAATTGTTTGTGCGCCCACCGCGCATAGGCTTCGGCATCCTCATAGGCGATCTGGACGACGGGTGTGTTCTCCCTCCCCGTGATGTGCTCGGCGGGCCCCGACGGGTTGCGCCACTGTGCGCCGATCGCCCATCGCCACCAGCGTGGATCGGCCTGGCTCGGCGCCGCGAACACCGCCGAACCGGGTACGCGCATATCAGGCGGTGTATCGGGCGTGACGGGCGGTGGGCGCTCGGCCATCGTGCGATACCCGGTCGCCTTCACGAACGCGGCGAACTCGGCGTTGGTCAGTTCGTGGGTGTCGATCCAGAAGCCAGCGACGGCCACCTCGCGCGGCGGGCCTTCTTCAGGATAGCGCGCCTCCTGGCCCAGGGTGAAGCGGCCAGCGGCAATCCACTTCATCTGG
>JBBQAG010000093.1:0-10067 GCA_038315875.1 Sphingomonadales bacterium
CCTTCATCTTGGCCGATTGCTGACGCCCGCACCATGCGAAACGCCCCTCCGGCTATCGTCTTCATTCGAATCGCTTGGCGAAAGAACATTGTCTTTTTACGCAAGCGAAGGCGCGCTCATAGCGAAATCCGGCCGGAAGGCAAGGCCACCGCGCGGATCGCGACGATCTTGGGGCACGGATCGGCGAGACGGATCCCGATTTAAGATAAACTCCATCAATCGGCCTTAGGGGTGCGGGCATGCATGGCAGGCTGGAAACCCGCGTCGACCTATGGCGCACGCGCATTGGCTGGACCGCGCTGCTGGTCATGCTGTTGGCTGGCGCCATCGGGATCGGCTGGACGGGCTTTATCGCTTCAGATGATTCGCTCTATTTTGCCGGCGCCGAGCATTGGCTGGATAATCCGCCATTTGCCGGCGACAATCATTGGTCGACCCGCTTTCCGCTGTTGTGGAGCTTCGATGTCATGCTGCTCGTCCTTGGGCGCGGTTTTGCAGCTTTCGCGGCGACCGCGCTGTTCTGGTACGGCGTGCTGGTGGCGTTGGTCGGGCTTTATGTCCGTCGCCTGGGCGGCGATCGGGCCGGCTGGATTGCTGCACTGCTGGTGGGCACGATGCCCGTTATCATCGGCAACGCGACGACGGTTGGCGTCGACCTGATCGAAGCGGCACTGCTGCTCGGCGGGGCGTGGCTGCTTGGCGATGCCGATGGCGCTCGCGGCGGGTGGCGTGGCGGCTATGCAGCCGGGCTTTGTTTCGGCACCGCGATCATCTGTCGCGAAACTTCGTTGCTCGCCATGCTCGCTTTTGGCCCGCTGTTCCTGATCGGTCGGCCAGTATCGCGCAGCGCGTTGATCGCCGCCGGCGTTGGGCTGCTTACCGTGCTGGGAGGCGAGGCCGCATTTCAGGCGTGGCAAACGGGTGTGCCGTTCCGCCGTTACGACATTGCCTTCCACCATGATTCGCACATCGATCGCGCGGCCAACATGGAAGGTAACTTCCTTGTCCATCCAGTCATCGATCCGCTGCTTGTGCTGCTGATCAACGATGATTTCGGGCTGATCTTCTGGATCGCACTCCTCGCTATCGGCGTCACGGGCATGGCATTCTGGCGTCGACCCGGCGCCGAGCCGCTCGTCGTGCTCGGCGCGATGGCGCTGGCCGATTTTGTGCTGGTTGCGGTCCTCTACAACAAACTCGTGCTCAATCCCCGCTATTTCACGCTGCCGGCGATCCTGGCGGTGACGATCGCGGCATTATGGCTCGATCGGGTGAGCGCGTGGCCACGGCGGGCGATCATTGCCACAGTCGTTGCGTCCAATCTCCTGCTGCTCAGCGTCGGCAACGCGCATCCGCGCTTCGAAATGGAGGCGTTGATCGCCGCCTGCCGCAGCCACAGCGGCGAAATCGTGAGCGGGGACCCCGTATCGGTGCGTCGTGCCAGCCTGCCAATGCGGTTCGAGGGGCTTGCCAATGCCCGCTACGCCCCCGCCGCGCCCGGCGCGCTTTTGATCGTTGAGGAGGGCGCGCCTGTCACGGGCACGGTCGTGGCGCGGTACCCCTCGCAGCCCACCCGGCTTGGCGCGCTGATCAGGTCGATTGGCCTCGAAGCCCGTGTTCCGGGCGCGATCAAGCGGCGGATGTTTGCGCCCAATCCAACGATGCTGCTGATCAGGACGCTGCCCCAGCGCTGATCACCAGCCTGATCCAGTGCCTCTTGCTACACCGCTTGCACGCTCCTAACGACACGCCTCCACGCGGCGCCGAATTGCGCCCGCATTCGCGCGATAAGGAGCCGTACATGCGCGCTTTCCTCTTTCCAGGGCAGGGCAGCCAAGCCGTCGGCATGGGCCGTGCACTTGCAGACGCCAGCCCGGTCGCCCGCGAAGTTTTCCAGGAAATCGACGAGGCGATCGATCAGAATCTGTTCCGGCTGATGACCGAAGGGCCTGAAGAAGAGCTGACCCTCACCGAAAATGCCCAGCCGGCGATCATGGCGAATGCGATCGCCGCGCTCCGCGTGCTTGAGCGCGATGGGGGCATCCGAATTTCCGAAAAGGCGCAGTTTGTCGCGGGCCATTCGCTTGGTGAATATACCGCGCTGTGCGCTGCAGGGGGTATCAATCTGCCAACGGCGGCGCGGCTGTTGAAACTGCGTGGCCGGGCGATGCAGCATGCCGTGCCGGTTGGCATTGGCGGAATGGCTGCATTGCTTGGCGCGACTCTGGATCAGGCACAAGCGATTGCCGATGCGGCCGCCCAGGGTCAAGTGTGCGCCGTCGCCAATGACAATGCAGCGGGGCAGGTGGTGATTTCCGGCCATATCGGTGCCATCGAACGCGCGGTGGCGATGGCAAAGGATATGGGCGCGAAACGCGGCATGATGCTGAGCGTGTCGGCACCCTTCCATTGCTCGCTGATGCAGCCGGCGGCAGACCAGATGTACCACCGACTGAAGGCGACGCGGATCGAGACGCCTCTCGTTGCGCTTTACGCCAATGTGCTCGCCGCCCCGATCACGGTGCCCGACGAGATCCGCGCGCGGCTGGTCGACCAGACAACCGGCGTCGTTCGATGGCGCGAGACGATGCTGGCGATGGCGGCGGCGGGCGTAGAACAGTTTGTGGAATTCGGCGCCAAGGTTCTCGGCCCGATGGCCAAGCGCACCTTGCCCGACGCCCAGACGATGAGCGTCGTGACGATGGACGACATCGAGGCGCTGGCGAAGGCTTTGTAGTTTGGGTTCACGCGGAGGCGCGGAGACGCGGAGAAGAAGTGAAGGATATTGACGACATCAGCGGCGATGTTCTCGAAGTTGCGCTCAGGCTGCACCGAGAGCTTGGGCCTGGTTTGCTCGAAAGTGTTTATGAAGCGCTTTTGGCCCGCCGGCTGGAGCAGATGGGCTACGCCGTTGCGCGGCAGCGCGCTGTCGATATCGAATTTGATGGCATTCGGTTCGAAGGCGCTTTCAAGATGGACCTGCTGGTTGATCACCGGTTGATAGTCGAGCTCAAGTCTGTTGAGCGGCTGACCGCAGTTCACGGCAAGCAGTTGCTGACCTATCTCCGGCTGACAAAACTGCCCGTCGGGTTGTTGATCAACTTTGGCGGCGAGACTCTGAAAGAGGGCGTGAAACGCGTCGTCAACGACTATCACTCCGCGTCTCCGCGCATCCGCGTGAACCAAATCAACAGGAGCAATTGATGTTCGACCTTTCCGGCATGACGGCCCTCGTCACTGGCGCTTCGGGGGGAATTGGATCGGCGATTGCCGATGTGCTGGCGGCGCAGGGCGCGCGGCTGGCGGTTTCGGGATCAAACGTTGCCAAGCTGGCCGCGTATCGTGACGCCCTGGGCAGCGATCATGTCGCGCTCCCCTGCGATCTATCGGATGGCGCCGCAGTCGATGCGCTGGTGCCCGCCGCGGTCGAGGCGCTTGGCGGGAAGCTCGATATCCTCGTCAACAACGCCGGCGTCACGCGAGATAATCTGGTGATGCGGATGAAGGATGACGAGTGGGATCAGGTGATCCGCGTCAATCTGGAAGCCGCCTTCCGGCTTGCGCGCGCCGCTGCCCGGCCAATGATGAAGGCGCGGTTTGGCCGGATCGTCTCGATCACGTCCGTCGTCGGCACGACGGGCAATCCTGGGCAGGCCAATTATGCTGCATCCAAGGGCGGGCTGACGGCAATGTCGAAGGCTCTGGCGCAGGAATTGGCGAGCCGTGGGATCACCGTCAACTGTGTGGCCCCGGGCTTCATTGCCTCGGCGATGACCGATGGTTTGGCAGATGCGCAGAAGGCTGCGCTCAATGCCCGTATCCCTGCCGGGCACATGGGCAGCGGCGCCGATGTCGGCGCCGCCGTGGTCTACCTTGCCAGCCGCGAGGCGGGCTATGTCACTGGCCAGACGATTCACGTCAACGGCGGGATGGCGATGATCTGAAGCTGATGCTCTCACCCTCTTGTCAGCGCTTCCCCCGCGTTCTACGTGCGTTCGGGAATATAAACCCCCAAGCTACGAGAGGGATGAAAGCATGAGCGAGACTGCCGATCGCGTGAAGAAGATCGTCGTCGAGCATCTCGGCGTCGAGACCGACAAGGTGACCGAGGATGCGAGCTTTATCGATGATCTGGGCGCCGACAGCCTCGATATCGTTGAACTGGTGATGGCATTCGAAGAGGAATTCGGCGTCGAAATCCCCGATGATGCGGCCGAAAAGATCGGTACCGTCAAGGATGCGATCACCTATATCGATGAGCACAAGGGCTGAATTTTGACGGGCCGGATCGCGATCGCGAACCGCCCCATCAGCCACGGGGCCCGCGCGGGCCGAATAATGACTGAGCGGCTTCCCTTCCCGGCGCAAATCCGGGTGGGGAAGCCGTTTTGGTATCGAGTTGAGAAACGGAGACTGCCATGCGCCGCGTTGTCGTAACCGGCTTGGGACTGGTGACCCCGCTCGGGGCCGATGTCGAAACTGCCTGGGCCAATCTGATCGCCTCGCGATCGGGGGCGGGCATGATCACGCGCTTCGACGCTACCGATTATGCCTGTCGCTATGCGTGCGAAGTGAAGCCCGCCGATCATGTCTATGGCTTTGATCCCGCCAAGCGCGTCGATCACAAGGTCCAGCGTCAGGTCGATCCGTTCATCATCTACGGCATCGACGCTGCCGGGCAGGCGCTCGAAGATGCCGGCCTTACCGATATGAGCGAGGAAGAGCGGCTGCGCACCGGCTGCTCGATCGGTTCGGGCATCGGCGGCTTGCCGGGCATCGCCAGTGAATCGATCGTGCTGCATGAGAAAGGCCCGCGCCGCGTCTCTCCGCATTTCGTGCACGGACGGCTGATCAACCTGATCTCGGGTCAGGTGCAGATCAAATATGGGCTGATGGGCCCCAATCACGCGGTGGTGACGGCGTGTTCCACCGGCGCACATTCGATCGGCGACGCTGCGCGAATGATCATGCTCGACGATGCCGATGTGATGCTGGCGGGCGGCGCCGAAGGGGCCATCTGCCCGATCGGCATTGCCGGCTTTTCACAGGCGCGTGCGCTCTCGACCGGCTTCAACGATGCGCCCGAAAAGGCCAGCCGACCCTATGACCGGGGTCGCGACGGCTTCGTCATGGGCGAGGGCGCGGGCGTTGTCTGCCTAGAGGAATATGAACATGCCAAGGCGCGGGGCGCGAAAATCTACGCCGAGATCGTCGGCTACGGCATGTCGGGCGATGCCTATCACGTGACCGCACCGCATCCCGAGGGATCGGGCGCCTTTCGCTCGATGCAGATGGCGATGAAGAAATCGGGGCTGTCGCTTGGCGACATCGATTATATCAACGCTCACGGCACGTCGACACCGCTTGGCGACGAGCTGGAACTGAACGCAGTGCGCCGCCTGTTCGGCAACGCAATCGGCACGCTGTCGATGAGCTCGACCAAATCGGCGATCGGGCATCTGCTTGGGGGCGCAGGGGCGGTTGAGAGCATCTTCTGCATCCTGGCGATGCGTGACAGCATCGTGCCGCCGACGCTCAACCTCGATGATCCGAGCGACAATTGCATCGGCGTCGATCTGGTGCCGCATGTCGCCAAGCAACGGCCGGTCAAGGCGGTGCTCAACAACAGCTTTGGCTTTGGCGGCACCAATGCCAGCCTCGTTATGAAGGCGATCTAGACTTGGCGGTTCGCCTGCTTGCGCCCGCGTCCTCGCCTGCGCCCTCAAGAGGGAATGGTTGGTGAGGAAGCTCGGCTGTCTCGGCTTGATCATCATGTTGCTGTGCGTCGGTGCGCTGTTTCTGGTGGTGCAGGATTGGGGCGGGCGAGGTCCTGCACCACACAACATGACCTTCCAGGTGCCAGAGGGCGCGAGCCTTGCTTCAACCGCCGATTCGCTGGAAAAGGCGGGGGCGATCCCATCGGCATCGCGGTTTCGTCTACTCGCAAAGGTGTTTGGCGCGAGCACCGGGATCAAGGCTGGCGAATACCGCATCCCCGCGCATCTGAGCCAGGCCGATATCCTCAAGATGCTCCAGGGTGGGCGCACGCTGCAACGCTTCGTGACGATTCCGGAAGGGTTGCCGTCGGTGCTCGTTCGCGACAGGCTAATGGCCGAAAAGGGACTGATCGGCAACGTCGATGTGCCGATCGAGGGGACTGTCCTGCCCGACAGCTACAGCTTCCAGCGCGGCGATACCCGCGCCTCGGTACTTGCGCGGATGCAGCGGGCGATGCTGAAATATCTGGCGATGGCCTGGGACAAACGCCAGCCGGGGATCGCCGTCACGACGCCGCGACAGGCGCTGATCCTCGCCTCGATCGTCGAGAAGGAAACCGGCAAGGCCGACGAGCGCCGGACCGTCGCTGCGGTCTACGCCAACCGGTTGCGGCGTTCGATGATGCTTCAGGCCGATCCAACGATCATCTATCCAATCACCAAGGGAAAGCCGCTCGGTAGGCGCATCCTGCGATCGGAGGTCGAGGCGGTGAACGGTTATAACACTTATGCGATGGTCGGCCTGCCGGCGGGGCCGATCTGCAATCCTGGCCGTGCAAGCATCGATGCCGTGCTCGATCCCGCCCAATCGAATGCGCTCTATTTCGTCGCCGACGGCACTGGCGGCCATGTGTTTGCCGACACGCTCGATCAGCACAACGCCAATGTGCAGAAATGGTATGCAATCCGCCGGGCACGCGGCGAACGTTAACGCAATCCCGCTGGAGCGGGATCATCAAAAGGCATGAGCATGAGCAAGCGCCTGTTCGAGACTATCTGCGCCGCTGTTGCACTGGCCTTCACGATCGCTTTTTGCGCCGTGGTTGTTCCCCCGCTTTGGGCGAGCGGCGATATTCTGGGCGCGCTTGCGGCCGGGTTCGTCAATCCTTACGCATCGGGGTATTCGCTTGACGTCTTGTTCAGCGCCTTGATGTTGATGGTCTGGATTGTCTATGATCGGGCGGCATTCAATGTCCGATATGGCTGGGTCGCAATCCCGCTTTGCCTCGTGCCCGGCGTTGCACCCGCTTTGGCGATCTATTTGATCATCCGCGGTCGGCAAATTTAGCCAGGGCCTACCTTTTGAGATCGCCGGCTGCTCGCGCAAGCTTGGTGACTTCGGCCATTGCCGCACCCTTTGGCGTCACCCAGCTGCCGCCGACACAAAGCACTGGGCCAAACGCCAGCCACTCGGGCGCTGTCGCCTCGCTGATACCGCCGGTGGGGCAAAAGCTGCATTGATAGAATGGCGCGGCGAGGCTTTTGAGCGCGGGCAGGCCCCCCGCCGCCATCGCCGGGAAGAATTTGAAGTGGGTGAGGCCCAGATCGAGCCCGCGCATGATGTCTCCCGCAGTGGCGATACCGGGGAGGAAGGGCACGCCGCTGTCGATGATCGGGCGGGCAATCGTCTCGGTCAGGCCGGGCGAGACGATGAACTCGGCGCCCGCATCCATCACGCTCTCGAACTGCTCGGTATTGACGACGGTGCCTGCGCCGACGATCGCGCCGGGCACCTGTTTGATCGCGCGGATGGCGTCGAGCGCGGCGGGAGTGCGCATCGTCACTTCGAGCACACGCAGCCCGCCGGCGACGAGCGCTGCGGCAAGCGGCGCCGCCTCTGCGGCATCGTCGATAACCAGCACCGGGATGACAGCGCTCGTCCGCATGATCTCGTCGATCGTCATCTCACATGCTCCTGGGCAAAGGCGGCAGCAGCACCGAGCAGGCCGGGCTGGGGGTGGGTAATCAGCTTGACGGGGATTGCCTCCATCATCGATCGGAAACGGCCCTTGGCGGCAAACCGCTCGGCAAAGCCACTCCGTGCGAGGTGGTCCTTCAAGCGCAGGCCGAGCCCACCGGCGATCACGACGCCCTTTGCGCCTTGTGCCAGCGCCAGATCGCCGGCGACCGCCCCGAGGCACAGGCAGAAGCGATCGAGCGCCGCCAGCGCCAGACTATCGGAACCTTCAAGCGCCATCGTCCAGATCGCCTTGTCGTCGAGCTGTTGGACCGCGCGCCCTTCGATTTCCGCAAGCGCATGATAGATGGCGACAATGCCCGGCCCGGCGACGATCCGTTCGACCGAGACACGCTGGAACGACGAGCGCAATGCCTTGAGCATCGCGTCCTCAAGTGTATCGAGCGGCGCGAAATCGGTATGGCCGCCCTCGGTTTCCAGCACATGATACCCATTCGGCTCGCGCAGCACCTGTGCGACGCCAAGTCCTGTGCCGGGGCCGCAAACGGTGATGATACCACGCTCCGGAAACGGTGCATTGGGTCCGCACAGATGATCCAACATTTCATCGGGTGCCTGCGCCACGGCATGGCCGATCGCGCCGAAATCATTGATCAACACGAAATCGTCAACGTTGAGCCGCTCTTTCACCAGGGCTGGCCGGATGATCCAGGGATTGTTGGTGAGCTTGATGATGTCGCCACCGATTGGCGAGGCGACGGCGATCGCGGCAGCGCGGGGCAGGGGATTTGCCTGTGTTTCGCCAAATGCCTGCCAAGCGGTTTGCAGGCTGGCATGTTCAGCGGTCTTGAGCGTGACGGGATCGCCAAGCGACTGGACGCGCCCGCCGCCGATTTCGGCAATTGCGAAACGGGCGTGGGTGCCACCGATATCGACCGCGACCAGCTGCATCAGCTCGCCATCGCCGCCAGCAGCGCACTGGCGCCTTTTTCAGCCTCGTTGGCGCCGCGCCGAAACATCGCGAACAATTCTCGCCCGGTGCCCTTTGCAGTGGGCGGTGCGTCGACCTGGCTACGCGCTGCCCATTCGTCGGCATCGACCAGGGCGTCCAGTTGCCCCATCTCCGCGCACACCCGGATGATGTCGCCATCGCGGACCTTGCCGAGAGGGCCGCCGCCGAGCGCTTCGGGGCTTGAATGGATCGCGCAGGGCACCTTGCCGCTTGCCCCGGACATCCGCCCGTCGGTGACTAGCGCCACCCGGAAACCACGGTTCTGCAACACGCCGAGCGGCGGCATCAGCTTGTGGAGTTCGGGCATGCCGTTCGCGCGCGGCCCCTGGAAACGAACGACGACGATCACGTCGCGGTCGAGTTCGCCCGCCTTGAACGCTGCCTGCACCGCTGCCTGATCGTCGAACACGCGGGCAGGGGCCTCGATCGTCCAGCGATCGCGCTCAACGGCCGACACCTTGATGCACGCGCGCCCCAAATTGCCGGAGAGGATGCGAAAGCCGCCTTCGGAGGAGAAGGGGTTGCTTGCCGGGCGGACGATCGTCTCGTCCTTGCTCGCGCCTGGATCAGCCCAGATCAGCGCGTCTCCCTCGATCGCCGGTTTCTGGCCATAAGCCGACAGATCCTGACCGGCGACCGTCATCAGATCACGGTGAAGCAGGCCGGCACCAAGCAATTCCCGGATGACAAAAGGCATGCCACCGGCATCCTCGAAACCATTCACATCCGCCGATCCATTGGGGTAGACGCGAGTGATCAGCGGCACGGCGCGTGACAGCCGATCAAAATCCTCCCAATCGATGACGATCCCGGCGCATGCAGCGATCGCTGGCAGGTGGATCAGATGGTTGGTCGATCCGCCCGTCGCGAGCAGGCCGATCGCGGCATTGACGATCGCTTTTTCATCGACGCATTCGCCGATGGGCCGGTAATCATCGCCGTCCCAGCCGATCTTTGCCAGCCGGTGGACGGCGGCGCGCGTCAGTTCCTGGCGCAGCTTGGTGCCTGGATTGACGAAGGCGGCGCCCGGCATGTGCAGCCCCATCATCTCCATCATCATCTGATTGCTATTGGCGGTGCCGTAAAAGGTGCAGGTGCCCTTTGAATGATAGGCGGCGATTTCGGAATCGAGCAATTCGTCGCGGGTCGCCTTTCCTTCGGCGTACAGCTCGCGGGTGTGTGCTTTCTCCTTGTTCGAAATGCCCGATCGCATTGGCCCGCCGGGGATGAAAATCATCGGCAGATGGCCGAACCGCAAGGCGCCCATCAGCAGCCCCGGCACGATCTTGTCGCAGATGCCAAGCAATGCCGCACCCTCGAACATCCCGTGACTCAGCGCGATTGCGGTCGACAGCGCGAT
>JBBQAG010000111.1:0-7638 GCA_038315875.1 Sphingomonadales bacterium
GGGGCGGGGGGGGGGGCGTGGGGGGGCGGGGGGGGGGGGGTGGTGGTTTTTTGCCCACCCGCGCGCCTGTGGGGGGGGGGGGGCGGGGGGCGCCCCCCGTTTCGGGGCGAGGCGCTTGTGACGGCCCCTCTCCCAACCCTCTCCCCTGAAGGGGAGAGGGCTTTTCCACCCCAGGATTTTCGGCACCATATTGCTCGGCGACTTCTGCCTGCGCCTCGGTTGCAGGAGCCGCCTTCAACTCGGTCGTCACTGGCCCCAGCGCGGGCGCTTCCTCGGCCGACACATCGCCATCGGTTTCGATCACTACGAGTGCCGCACCAATCGACACCTGATCGCCGACTTCGCCTGCCAATTCTACGACCACGCCCGAAACCGGCGATTCCATCTCGACGGTCGCCTTGTCGGTCATCATGTCGGCGATCTGCTGGTCTTCCTCGATCCGGTCGCCGATCTTGACGTGCCAGGTGACGATCTCGGCTTCCGAAATGCCTTCGCCGATATCGGGAAGCTTGAAGGTGAAGCGTGCCATCTTAACGGATTCCGTTCGTTTCGAGCGAAGGTGAGAAACAGGGGGCCGCGCCGGTGTCTCGATTTCGCTCGACACGAACGGGGATGGTTGCATCCATCATGCTGTCATGATCTTCTTCAACGCCTCGCCAATCCGGACCGGACCGGGAAAATACGCCCATTCGAGGCTGTGCGGATAGGGCGTGTCGAAACCCGTGACGCGCTCGATTGGGGCTTCGAGGTGAAAAAAGCAGCGTTCCTGCACCAATGCCGAGAGTTCGGCTCCGAAGCCGCTCGTCCGCGTCGCTTCATGGACGATCATGCACCGCCCGGTCTTCTTCACCGATGCCTCGATCGTCTCGATATCGAGTGGCACGAGTGTGCGCAGATCGATAACCTCGGCATCGACGCCTGCCTCGGCGATCACTGCGAGCGCGACGTGCACCATCGTACCGTAAGCGAGCACCGTCAGCGCTTCGCCCGCTCGGACGATCTTCGCCTTGCCGAGTTCGATCTTGTAATAACCGGTCGGTACCGCGCCCGCTGGATGCAGCGACCAGTTCTGCGTCGGCTTGTCCCAATGGCCGTCGAACGGACCGTTATAGATGCGCTTGGGCTCGAAGAAGATCGTTGGATCATTGTCCTCGATAGCGGCGATCAACAGGCCCTTGGCATCATAAGGCGTCGAGGGGATGACGGTCTTGATGCCCGAAATATGCGTGAAGATGCCTTCGGGGCTCTGGCTATGCGTCTGCCCGCCGAAAATGCCGCCGCCAAACGGCGATCGCACCGTGATGGGTGCGGTAAATTCCCCCGCCGAACGGTAGCGCAACCGCGCCGCTTCGCTCACCAGCTGATCGAGCGCTGGATAGATATAATCGGCGAACTGGATTTCGGGCACGGGGCGCAGGCCATAAGCCCCCATCCCCACCGCGACGCCGATGATGCCGCATTCGGTGATCGGCGTATCGAACACGCGTGTCTTGCCGAATTTCGCCTGCAGCCCTGCAGTCGCGCGAAAAACGCCGCCGAAATAGCCGACATCCTCGCCCATCACGATCACATCGGGATCGCGCTCCATCATCACTTCCATGGCCGAATTGATCGCCTGGATCATGTTCATTCGGGTGGTTTCGGTCATGCCGAAGCTCCCGCCGCGCCAGCGGCTTCAGAACCATTTTTTTCCTTCTCCGCGTCTCCGCGCCTCCGCGTGAACAAAAAGAAGGTTGGTTTACGCGAAGGCGCGGAGACGCGGGGATAAGGATTAGGGGCAGCTCCGCTGCTGGCATTGCTCATGATTTGCGCGTCCAGGGCCGACCGCTGGCGGTTTCTTCGGCGATCATTTGGGCCTGTTGTTCGCGCAGATGCCAGGGCATTTCCTCAAACACGCCGTCGAACAGCCCTTCGAGCGGCTGGTGAAGACCATGGCCGAGAATGCCGTTCTTCTCGGCTTCCTTTTGTGCAGCCTTCACCATCTCGGCAAGTTCGAGGTCCTGAACTGCATGGCGTTCCTCGTCCCATTCGCCGAGCGCGATCAGATGATCCTTCAGCCGCCGAATAGGATCACCAAGCGGCCAGGCTGAAGGCTCACCCGCCGACCGATATTGCCCGGGATCGTCGGATGTCGAATGCCCTTCCGCCCGGTAGGTGAAGTGTTCGATCAGCGTCGGCCCCTGATTGGTCCGGGCACGCTCTGCCGCCCAGGCGGTCGCGGCATAGACCGCCAGCGCATCATTGCCGTCGACGCGCAGACCAGCGATGCCGTATCCGACCGCGCGCGCGGCAAAAGTCGTCGATTCGGCGCCGGCAAAGCCCGAAAAGCTTGAAATCGCCCATTGGTTGTTGACGATGTTGAAGATCACCGGCGCGCGGTAGACGCTGGCAAAGGTGCAGGCGGAATGGAAATCGCCCTCGGCGGTCGAACCGTCGCCGATCCAGGCCGCGGCGATCCGGGTATCGCCTTTGGCTGCAGAGGCCATCGCCCAGCCCACCGCCTGCGGATATTGCGTCGTCAGGTTGCCTGAAATCGAGAAAAAGCCCGCCTCCTTCACCGAATACATGATCGGCAGCTGCTTGCCCTGCAACCGATCGCCCCGGTTCGAATAGATCTGGTTCATCATGTCGACCATCGACCAGCCGCGCGCGATCAGCAGCCCTTGCTGGCGATAGCTTGGAAAGCACATGTCCTCGTAATCCAGGGCATGCGCTGCGGCGACGGCGACGGCCTCTTCGCCCGTGCACTTCATGTAGAAACTGGTCTTGCCCTGCCGCTGCGCGCGGAACATCCGCTCGTCGAAGGCACGGACCAGCGCCATGTTGCGGAGCATCCGGCGAACGACTTCGGGCGACAGCTTTGGGTCCCAGGGGCCAACGGCATGGCCTTCGTCATCGAGCACCCGGATCAACGTATAGGCCAGGTCGGTGAAGCTTGCAGCAGCAGCCGCGGTATCGGGGCGAAGCGCCGACCCCGCTGGTGGCACCTCGACGTCGACGAAATCGACCGCGTCGCCGGGCCTGAAGCGCGGCTCCGGCACATGCAGCGACAGCGGCTTCAGATTGGCCCGCAGGGTGTCGCTCGCCATACTCTCTCCGAACAATTTTGGCGCGCCGATGCTCGCGGCAATCGCGCCTTGCATCCTTGTTATAAAATTTCAAGCGCGATGGCGAGTCAGTCAGCGTCCGCCAAACGTCTCGATCGCGGCGCGGGCGATCGGTTCACCCCATTCCTGGACGAAATGGCCACCGCCCGCGATCATCATCGGCTCGGGGCACCCCCGGATCAGCTTGCGCAGCGACGCCATTTGTTGCGGGCCGAGCACGGGATCGGCATCCCCCACCGCCATGAAACTAGGCCCGGACCAACGCTGCGACCAGAATTCAACCGCCGCCCGGCCAAGCGCTGCGCCCGGCATATCGGGTTCGACGGGAACCAGCGCTGGAAAGATCTGGGCGCCCGCCTTGTAGCTAGCATCGGGATAGGGCGCATCATAAGCCGCGATTTCGGCTGGGGTGAGGTGCGGCGTGCCACTCGCGATCAGCGCGCCGATCGGCAGATCGGGGGTCGACAATGCATAATTCTTCCATGCGATGAAGCCTGGGCCAGGCGATGCCCCGGTGCCGATGCCCGTATTCATCACGATCAGCCGATCGAGCCGTTCGGCAAAGCTGGGTTCGACGGGCAAGGTCAGCCCGATCAGACCGCCCCAATCCTGCACCACCAGCGTGATATGGCGCAGATCAAGCCGTTCGATCAACGCGAGCAGCCAATCGCGGTGGAAATCGAAGCTATAATCGCTCTGCTTCACAGGCTTGTCGGATCGGCCAAAGCCGAGAAAATCGGGGCAGATCACCCGCGCGCCGGTTTCAAGGAATACCGGGATCATGCGGCGATAGAGAAAGCTCCAGCTCGGCTCGCCGTGGAGGCACAGGAACACGCGATCCGAATCCGCCGGCCCGGCATCGACATAGGCGCCGCGAAGCCCCTCATAACCCGGCAGATCGTCGACATAGGCCACAGGAAAATCGAAATCGGGCAGATCGGCAAAGCGGTCGTCGGGGGTACGTAGGGCTTCGATCATCGGAAGTGACTCCAGCGTGACGAGTGGGCGATAATATCAACATCGCTATCCGCGCGCACGGATCATTACGCGACCTTAACCGTTTCGTGGTAACGAGTACGCATAGGAGAGCCAAATGCATCTGCCATCGATGGTCGCCACCAGAATGCGCCGGCTGCGCAACGCCCCCATCGATTGCGCAATTGGGCTGCTGTTGCTCGCGCTTTCGGCACTGGCAATTCTGCCCGGCGTGGCTTTCTTTGCAGCCTGCGCGGTAATCGCCGCGATCAGCTCGCGTCTCTCCCCTGTGCAACGTCCCACACAGGCGCGAACCCGCTAACTCGCTGACACGGTCTGCTCGATCACCCCGAAGATGGGATGATACCGATCGTCCTCGGCCCATATCCGCACGGTATCCCCCGCCTTCAGGAACGGGGTCACGGCAGTGCCGCCATGGATAGTTTCCACGGTGCGTAGCTCTGCCAGGCAGCAATAACCGACCCCGCCGTCCACGATGGGCTTGCCGGGCCCGCCACCCGAATCGCGGTTAGACACGGTGCCTGATCCAATGATCGTCCCGGCGCCCAGCGCTCGCGTCTTGGCGGCATGCGCAATCAGCGTGCCGAAATCGAAGGTCATGTCCTCTCCCGACTCGACTCGGCCGAACGGCTTTCCATTGACGTCGACCATCAGCTTGCGGTGAAGCTTGCCGTCTCGCCACCAATCACCAAGCGCATCGGGCGTGACGAATACCGGCGAAAAGGCGCTCGCCGGCTTCGACTGGAAGAAACCAAACCCCTTCGCAAGCTCGCCGGGGATGAGATTGCGCAACGACACATCGTTGGTCAGCCCCACCAGCCGAACGCTCGCGAGCGCAGTTTCACGGCTCGCACCCGCCGGCACATCGCCGGTGACCACCACCACTTCGGCCTCGAGATCGCAGCCCCAGGCCTCGTCCGCGAGCGGAATTGGATCGCGCGCGCCCAGAAAACCGTCTGATCCGCCCTGATACATCAGCGGATCGTGCCAGAAGCTCTCGGGCATTTCGGCACCCCGCGCCTGCCGGACAAGCGCCACATGGTTCACATAGGCGGAACCATCGGCCCATTGATAAGCACGGGGCAAAGGTGCTGCCGCTGCATGCTCATGAAAGCGCCGCATCGGAATCGCTTCATGTTCCAGGTCGGTGGATAAATTCTGCAGATCGGGCAGCAATCGATCCCAATCATCGAGCGCTGCCTGCAAGGTCGGCGCGATATGGCTGGCATCGGCGTACCAGGCGAGATCGTTCGAAACGACGATCAGCGTGCCGTCGCGGCCATGCTTCAGGCTGGCGAGTTTCATGCGCTCTCCTTTTCTTTTTCTTACGCACACCCTATCCGCTCGTGTCGAGCGAAGTCGAGCCACGTTTGTCGATCGTCTCGAAATGCATGTCCGCGCGGCGATGGGGATTGACCCGATCAGTTTCGCCCCGCAACCTGCCCGGCAAAGATAATCCGGAGAGAGATATGCTCGACACCATTCCCGGCCGCTTCGCCTATGGCGAGGATCACGAAGCCTTTCGCCAGACGGTGCGCAGCTTCCTGCAGAAAGAAGGCGTGCCCAACGTCAACCAGTGGGAAGCCGATCGACTCGTGCCGAAGGATTTCTGGCGCAAGGCGGGCGAGATCGGGATGCTCTGCCCGACGGTGCCGGAAGCTTATGGCGGGCTCGGCCTCGATTTTGGATATAACGGCATCGTCGACGAGGAAATGAGCTATCTCGGTGTCCCGGCCGGTTTCTCGCTGCAATCCGATATCGTCTGTGATTACCTCGTCCAATATGGCTCCGAAGAACAGAAGAAGCAGTGGCTGCCGCGGCTTGTTTCGGGGGAAACGATCACCGCGATCGCGATGACCGAGCCCGGCACCGGTAGCGACCTCCAGGCGATCCGCACTTCGGCGAAGAAGGACGGCAACCATTATGTCGTCAACGGCAGCAAGACCTACATTACCAATGGCCAGAATGCCGATCTGATCCTCGTCGTCGCCAAGACCGATCCCGATGCCAAGCCCGCCTATAAGGGCATGTCGATCATCCTGGTCGAGGCGGACCGTGAAGGCTTCAAACGTGGGCGCAAGCTCGACAAGATCGGGCAGGACGCCGCCGACACCAGCGAGCTGTTCTTCGAAGATGTCCGCGTGCCGATGACCAATTGCCTCGGGGAGGAGGGCAAGGGCTTTATCTATCTGATGAGCCAGCTGCCGCAGGAGCGGCTGTCAATTGCGGTTGGCACACAGGCGTCGGCGCAAAAGGCTTTCGACGAAACGGTCGAGTTCACAAAGACGCGCAAGGCCTTCGCCGGGATGGTGTTCGATTTCCAGAATACCCGATTCGTACTCGCCGATTTGAAGTCCAAATTGCAGGTCGGCTGGGCGCATCTCGACTGGGCGATCAAGCGTCATCTGGCCGGCGAACTAACCCCGACCGAGGGGGCGGCAGCCAAGCTGTGGCATACCGAGCTGCAATGGGAAGTGATGGACAAGTGCCTGCAGCTGCACGGTGGGGCCGGCTACATGAACGAATATCCCATCGCCCGCATGTGGCGCGCCGCGCGCGTCAGCCGGATTTACGGCGGCACCAATGAGATCATGAAGGAGCTGATCGGGCGGTCGCTGTAGCGCCGCCTTACTCAATCCGGGCCATCGAGGCGGGGCTGTTTAGCAAAGGTTTACATTGGTTGGTTCAATGTCGCGACACCTCCAACCCGGGGGTGGAGTGGGCGCATGTACCAGATCATCATCGACCGGCCTCGATCTCTCGTGTTCGCCAGAGTTTCCGGCTTTCTGGATTCGCAAACCATTGCCGAAATCGTTGCGCAAACCCGTCTGTTGGGTAACGAGCTGCGCCAATCCTCCGGTCGCTTTGATCTGCTGTGCGATTTGACCGCAACCAAGGTCACATCATCCGAGGCGGCCGGCGGCTATAGTGATTTGCTGGGCAATCCGTCTGCACGCCACCTTTGGGCCGATCGTATTGCCTATGTGACGGCATCGGCCTTGCTGCGGCTTCAGATTGAAAGGGCGATCGCTGCGCGGTCAGATGTTCGCGTTTTTGGCGACCGCCGTACGGCGCTGGCATGGCTGCAAGAGGCGCGCGAAAAAATCGCGGCCTAAAGACCGCACAGCACCCTTGGCCAAATCGGGTCCGGCAGGAACCGTTCGTGCCCCAGTCTGATGCTTATCTGTTTGACAGCCCCCCTTATTGTCGAAATGCTGGGGCCAAGGTCAGAACTTTCAGACCAAAAGGGGTAAGCATGACGGTTGGTTTCACTTTGCCGCGCACGCGCGCTGCACTGGTTGCGATGGCAACTGCCACGTTGATCTCAGGCTGCACCACCACCGGCGATGCCAGGCCCAAAACAGCCGCCAGCATGCCCGCAAAATCGGCGGCCCCAGGCCCCGGCAAAGGGTATAGCCACGATCCATATCCTTCGACCTACAAAGCCTATCCCGGTCTGCCGACGCTTGTCACCAATGTGACGATTTTCGACGGCGAGGGCGGCAAAATCATGGGTGGGTCGGTGCTCTTTGCC
>JBBQAG010000087.1:0-10418 GCA_038315875.1 Sphingomonadales bacterium
GCGCGATCAAATTCGATCTGGACGGCATGAATGCCACGATCCGGGGCGGCGTGCCGATCGAGAATATGCCCGCCGGAATAGGGCGCGTTGAGCGCGACTGCGATGCCGGCGGCCTGTGCCTCGGCCTCAATTCGCGAGACGAAGCGCCCGCTTGCCGACCGACCGAACCGATCGCCGAGGACCAGTTGCGCGGCCTCTCCCGGAGCGCCCAGCGGCGGCATCGAATGGATATCGAGCAGAACGGCAATCCCGAAACGAGCGCGCGCAGAAGCCAGTGCGGCGCCAAGCGCTGCATGATAGGGCCGATGATCGGCGACGATCCGCGCGGTCACCTCTGCGTCGCTCATCCGTTTGCGCCAAATGTCGCCGGCGCCCGCTACCCGGCGGGGCACTAGCCCAAGGCCGCTCCGCAATTTGGCCGAAAGCGGCGCATTGCCGCGGTTGGTTGCGCCGGAATCGAGCTTGGGATCGCGCTCCGTCTCGTCGCGGTTGAGATCGATCCAGGCGCGCGCACGGCGCTGGATCACGCACGTCTCGCCATCAAGCGCCGCAAGCGCGACTGCATCGACATGGCGGTCTTCAAGGATAAACAACGCTGTCAACGGGACTTTGATCGCTGCGGACAAAGCGGCTGGATAGGCGCGTCCTGCATGGGGCACTGACAGGATGACGGGACTGGCCGGCAGGAGCGGCCCGTGGATATCAAAGGAGGGAGTGTCGTTCATGCCCCCGGCAGCCTAGGCGGGCAGGCAAGCCGCGGCAATGATCACGATGGGATCACGATGGGATCACGATGCGATCACGATGCGGCTGGAAAATCTTAAGGCATTTTGGCATATGCAGGTTCGGGGATACGGAGCGCTGGGCGACATGATCAGGATTTTGCTGGCCGAAGATGATCGCGTGATGCGTGAATATCTGACGCGTGCGCTAGAACGTTCGGGCTATGCGGTGACGGCGGTCGATCGCGGCACGGCGGCGATCCCGTTGTTGGAAACCGAATCCTTCGATCTGCTGCTCACCGACATCGTGATGCCTGAGATGGACGGTATCGAACTCGCGCAAAAAGCAGGCGAGATGTGCCCCGATCTGCGGGTGATGTTCATCACCGGCTTTGCCGCTGTTACGCTGAAGGCAGGCAAATCGATGCCGCAGGCGCGCGTGCTGTCAAAGCCGTTCCATCTGCGCGATCTCGTGCTTGAGGTCGATCGGATGTTCGAGCTGGAGAATATCAGCCGCAACTGATTGGCCGTATCGCTGCTTGCATGCGGGCAAAGCGCCCGCTAAAGGCGCGCTTCCGTGGGCGTGTAGCTCAGTGGTAGAGCACTGTGTTGACATCGCAGGGGTCGCAAGTTCAATCCTTGCCACGCCCACCATGAAAGCCCCGCAGGATCACCCGATCCTGCGGGGCTTTTGTTTGGCTTGAGCCCGAGGCGGACTCTACAACGCCACCCGCGACAAGCAGGAAAGACGCATGACGACGACGATCTACGGCATCAAGAGCTGCGACACCATGAAGAAGGCGCGGGCCGCATTGGACGCGGCAGGGATCGACTATCGCTTCCATGACTATAAAATCGCCGGCGTCGATCCAGCACAGCTTCGCGGCTGGGTGGCCACGGCCGGCTGGGAGAAGCTGCTCAATCGCGCAGGCACCAGCTTCCGCAAGCTGCCTGATGCCGACAAGCTGGATCTCGATGCCGACAAGGCGGTTGCGCTGATGCTCGCCAATCCTTCGATGATCAAGCGCCCCGTGCTCGATCATCAAGGTACGTTGATCATCGGCTTCGATCCGGGTTTTTACGCGACGATCGCAGGATGATCCCGGGCTTGTGGCGGCGCATGGCGCCCCCATATCCGGGGCAGCGCTGAAGGAGCCGACATCATGACGACCGCAACGTGGCACGACACCGTGATCGCCCAATCCGACCAAACGATCGTGATCGAGGGCAATCATTATTTCCCGCCTGATTCGGTCAACATGGCACTACTGGAAGATAGCGGCACCCATTCACATTGCCCCTGGAAGGGCGAGGCAAGCTACAAGACGATCGTGGTTGACGGCGCCCGTAATGCCGATGCCGTTTGGTACTATCCATCACCGAAGGATAAGGCGGCCGAGATCAAGGGCTTTTTCGCGTTCTGGAAAGGCGTGAAGGTTACCTGACTCGATCTTGCCAGCGCAGCGGATAAGGCTCAGTTTCCCGGGCGTGAAGGGCCAGACGGGGGAATGGTGATGGTGACATTTGTGCGGCAGCGGCCGACGACGTGGTTCTGGGCCGTGAGCGGCATCCTGCTGCTTTGGGCGCTGGCAGGCATTTTCGCTTTTTATGCGCATGTAACGATCGACGCGAAGGCGTTGGCGAGCATGAGCGCTTACAACAGAAATTATTATCTGGCGCTTCCCCGCTGGTTCAACTTCATCTTCGCTGTGGCGACGCTGCCTGCGCTTGGCGGCGCGATTGCGCTGCTGCTGCGATCCAGGATCGCCCGCCCGCTTTATATATTGTCGCTGATCGGGGTGATCCTCCAGTTCGGCTATGTCTTTGGCGGGACCGATATGATCGCCGCGAAAGGCGTGGCGACGGCGATATCGTTTCCGCTATTCATATTCGTGATGGCGATATTCCAGGTCTGGTTCGCAACGATCGCCATCCGCCGCGGCTGGCTGGCCTAGCGTGTAGCGCGTGACTGGCGATAGTGATGCCCAACGGCTATGAGCAGCGCCATGTCCACCACCTACACGATTGATACCTCCACCAGCCGCGCCAATCCGACGCCTGCCCCAATGAAGCGGTTGACGGTGCCGGTGATCCGCAAGCGTAAAGGCGGCGAACCGCTGGTGATGCTGACCGCCTATACCGTCCGGATGGCGCAGCTGCTCGATCCGCATTGCGATATGTTGCTGGTGGGGGACAGCCTTGGGCAGGTGATCTACGGGTTGCCCTCAACGGTTCCGGTCACGCTTGAAATGATGGCGGCACATGGCGCCGCGGTGGTGCGGGGCAGCTACCACAGCGTCGTCATCATCGACATGCCGTTCGGCAGCTATGAATCATCGCCTGAGCGTGCGTTCGAAAGCGCGGTTTATCTGCTGAAACAAACCGGTGCGGCGGCGGTGAAGCTCGAAGGCGGCGTGGCGATGGCCGCAACGGTGCGTTTTCTGGTGGAACGCGGCATTCCCGTGATGGGCCATGTCGGTTTGACGCCCCAGGCGGTGAACGTCCTTGGCGGCTATGGCGCGCGGGGACGCACCCAGGAGGAATTTGCGCAGATTCTCGACGACGCGAAGGCGATCGGCGATGCTGGTGCCTTTTCGATGGTGATTGAAGGCGTCGTGGAGCCGCTGGCCGTACAAATCACGGCGACGGTTGACGTGCCGACGATCGGCATTGGCGCATCGGCACAGTGCGACGGTCAGGTACTGGTGATCGACGACATGCTCGGGATGTTCGAACGCGTGCCACGCTTCGTAAAGCGGTTCGACGATATCGCTGGCCGTATTTCCGCCGCGGTTGAAACCTATGCGAACGCGGTGCGGTCTCGGTCATTTCCGGGGCCCGAACAGACCTATGCCTCGAAGGATTGAGCCCCTTCCGTTTCGGTAAACTCGCCGCTAAGGTCTGCGCCTTCCAGCCTTGATGGAGTTACCCTTGGCCCTTACGCCGCAAACCAATGACGCATTTCTCCGCGAGGTGGACGAGGAGCTGCGCCGTGATCAGGCGTTGGATTTCTGGCAGCGTTATGGGCGTTGGGTGATTGCTGCAATCGTCGGCGGGCTCGCGATCTTTGCCGGGGTGCTGTATTGGCAGCAACGCCAGGAGCAGCGATCAGGCGAGCAGGGCCAGCAATTCGGCGCGTTGTTCGAAAGCCTTGGGTCGGGCGATCAGAAGAAAGCCATTGCGCCGCTTGCCGATCTGGCCGCGAATGGTGCCCCGGGATATCGAGCGAGCGCCAAATTCGTGCAGGCCGATCTGGCGCTGCAAAAAAATGATTTGAAATCGGCAGCGGCCAAGTTTGCAGATGTTGCGGCAGACACGTCGCTTGCCCAGCCGTTCCGCGATCTTGCCCTGATCCGCCAGACCTCGGCCGAATATGACGGGCTGAAGCCCGAGACGGTGATCGCCCGGCTTTCGCCGCTGGCAGTCAAGGGCGGACCGTGGTTTGCCAGCGCCGGCGAGATGGTCGCGATCGCGCATCTCCGGCTCAAACATCCGGCGCAGGCGGGAAAATTGTTCGGCGAGATCGCCGGCGACCCGAATGTTCCCGAAACGGCGCGTCAGCGCGCAGTGCAGATGGCGGGCGCGCTTGGCGTCGATGCCGTCAAGCAAGTTGAGGAAAAGAAAGCGCAATGAACAAATCCTGGCGGATGACGGTCGCCATCGCCGTGGCGATGTCGCTTGGCGCTTGCGGCGTTTTCAAGGGTGGTGGGCGCAAGACGCCGACGCTGGGCGATCGCGTGCCGATCCTTGTGTCTGAAAACGCTGCCGAAGCTGACAAGACGATCGGCGACGTCCAAGTCCTCCTGCCGCCTCCGGCAGTGAACGACGGCTGGACCCAGCCCGGCGGCAGCCCTTCGAAATCGATGGGCCATCTGGCGCTTGGCCAGTCCCTCACGCGCGTCTGGACAGCCGGCATTGATGGCGGGTCGAAGCGCGAGAGATTGGCCGCATCGCCCGTCGTTGCCGAAAACAAGCTGTTTGTGATCGATGTGAAAGGCGAAGCGCATGCCTTTGCCGCCGACACTGGCGCGGCGCTGTGGAGCACGCCCGTCGCGATCGATAAAAAGAACCGCGAAGCCCGCTTTGGCGGCGGCGTGAGCTTTGACGACGGCAAGATCTTTGCAACCGATGGTATCGGTGATGCAGTGGCGCTCTCGGCCGCCGACGGCAAGGAATTGTGGCGCGCGCGGCCCGGCGGCCCGCTGCGCGGTGCGCCGACGGTTGGCAATGGCGCGGTCTATGTCGTCAGCCAGGACAATCAGCTTTTCGCGCTTTCGCAGGCGGATGGAACCGTCCAGTGGAGTGGATCCGGCTCGCTTGAATCGCAGGGGGTGTTTGGCGTTTCGGCGCCGGCGGTTGGCCGCGGCACGGTCGTTGCCGGCTTCTCGTCAGGCGAACTCAATGCTTATCGCTACGAAAATGGCCGCACCTTGTGGCAGGATACCTTGTCGCGCACGAGCATCTCGACCTCGGTGTCGAGCCTTGCCGATATCGACGCTAGTCCCGTGATCGATCAGTCGCGCGTCTATGCGGTCGGCGAGGGCGGACGGATGGTCGCGCTTGAGCTGACAACGGGCCAGCGGCTGTGGGAGCAGAATTTCGCCGGCATCTCCACGCCGTGGATCGCTGGCGAGTGGCTGTTCATCGTCACAGACGATGCCAAGCTGGTCTGCCTTTCGCGCGCCAATGGCAAGGTTCGCTGGATCAGCGAATTGGGCGCGTTCAAGAATCTGAAGAAGCGCAAGAACCCGATCTTCTGGTTCGGGCCGCTGCTTGCCGGGGGCCGGTTGATCGTGCTCAATTCCGAAGGGCAGGTCGTCTCTGTGTCGCCGGCGACGGGAGAGATTTCCGATCGGTTGAAGGGCACGGGGCCATATTCACTGCCACCGCTGGTTGCCAACAACATGCTGTATGTCATCGACGACAAGGGCAAGATTTCCGCCTATCGCTGATCCCCCGACGCGACGACTGGCGCAAATCGGCGGCGGCGCTAAAAGGCGGCGATGGCTAATCTCCCCGTCGTCGCGATCATCGGTCGCCCCAATGTCGGCAAATCCACGCTGTTCAATCGGCTCGTCGGCAAGAAACTGGCGCTGGTAGACGACCGGCCAGGCGTGACGCGCGATCGCCGAGAGGGCGAGGCGCACCTGATCGGGCTCGATTTCCGGATCATCGATACCGCTGGTTATGAAGACGAGGATGCAGCGTCTCTGCCCGGCCGGATGCGCCAGCAGACCGAAGCGGCGGTGAAGATGGCCGATGTCGCGCTGTTCGTGATCGATGCGCGGGTGGGCCTGGTGCCGCTCGACGAGGAAATCGCGCGCTGGCTGCGCGGATCGACGACGCCGATCGTGCTCGTCGCCAACAAGGCCGAGGGGCGTGCAGGTGAGGCCGGCGTGCTCGATTCGCTATCGCTCGGGCTTGGCGACCCAGTGCAGCTTTCGGCGGAACATGGGGAGGGGATGGGCGATCTCTTCGAGGCGCTGCTGCCGTATCTCGACGGCAAGGCGATCGAAGAGGAGATCGATGAGGACGAGGACAATCCCAATCGGCCGCTGAAACTCGCCATCGTTGGCCGCCCCAATGCCGGCAAGTCGACATTGATCAATCGAATCCTGGGCGAGGAGCGTCTGATTACCGGGCCGGAAGCGGGCATTACCCGGGATTCGATCGCGATCGATTGGGAATGGGCCAATCCCGCCGGCGGCACCCGGCCCGTGAAACTGATCGACACCGCTGGCATGCGCAAGCGCGCCAATGTGCAGGACAAGCTCGAGAAACTGTCCGTCGCGGATGCACTCCACGCGATCGATTTTGCCGAGGTAGTGGTGCTGTTGCTCGATGCGACGCGCGGGTTGGAGGTGCAGGATCTGAAGATTGCCGATCGCACGCTGCAGGAGGGCCGCGCGCTCGTCATCGCGCTCAACAAATGGGATGTGGCGGAAGACGCGTCGCGGCTTTTCAACGGCGTTCGCGCCGCGCTCGACGAGGGGTTGGCGCAGGTGAAGGGCGTGCCGTTGCTGACGATCTCCGGCGCAACCGGCAAGGGCATCGATCAGCTGCTTGCCGCCGCGTTTGAAACCCGCGATGCGTGGTCGCGCCGCGTCGGCACTGGTGAACTCAATCGCTGGTTCGAACGCGCGATCGAAGCCAATCCGCCGCCAGCGCCAGGCGGAAGGCGGATCAAGCTGCGGTATCTGACTCAAGCAAAGACCCGGCCGCCCGGCTTCGTTTTGTTCGGCACCCGCGTCGATCAGCTGCCCGAAAGCTATCAACGCTATTTGATCAACGGCATCCGCCGCGATCTGGGCTTCGGGGCGGTGCCCGTGCGGCTGATGCTGCGTGCACCGAAGAATCCGTTCGACGGATGATCGAACGGATCGATGCAAGGGGATTGCGGTGCCCCTGGCCCGCGATCAGGTTGGCGCGCGCGCTGCGCGATGGCGCCATGATCGTTGACATAATGGCAGACGATCCTGCAGCGGCCGAAGAATTCTCCAGGCTGGCCGAAGCACAGGGCGCTGGAATTACATTGATTTCGGATCAATCAGGACAGGTTTTCCGCATCACCGCAGGACCAAGCGTCAACGTCTCGTTTACCCGCAATGGGTAGAAGGGTGCTGCAAGCTTACCTTGTGCGATGTGCAGCAGGAGCGGAGTGTGGTTTCCCACGGTAATGAGCTGATCGATTGGCCCGCCTTTACCCAGGCGCGCAGTGAGCTCGGGGCGGGTTTTGTCCGGATTCTGGGCTATTTCCAAGAAGACGGCGTCAAATCGGTCTCGGCGATCGAAGCCGCTATGCGGGCGGGCAACCCAACCGCGATGGTGATCCCTGCGCACACGCTGAAAGGCGAGGCGCGGCAATTTGGCGCGGAGCCACTGGCCGAAGTTGCCGAGCATATCGAAACGATTGCACGGGGCTGCATCGAGACTCGCGATACCCCCGATGCCGCGCTTCAGCATGTCGTCAGCCTGCGGCCGTTGTTCGACGAAACGCTGACCCTGTTGCAGCGCGAAGCCAATCCATTGGTAGCGCGGCGCCCGGCGGGCTTTGGGCGACGGGCAGGGTTGGGCGGCTGAGCTGCCGCCGCCAGGCCTGCCAGCTGCCGCGCGCGCCCGAACGCCACAACCATTCCATCGGGCCATAGCGGTACCGCGCCAGCCAGGGCAGCGACCAGCTGAGCATCGCAATCCACACACCAAGCACAATCGGCATCAGCGCGGCGCGCGATAGCTGGGCGAACAGGCCCAGCCCATAGCCGTAGAACAAGCTGGTACAGATCAGCGTCGAGGCCAGATAATTGGTGAATGCCATCCGCCCGACAGCGGCGATCCGGGCACTCAACCAACCACGATGCTTGCCGATCAATGCCAATAGGCACGCCCAGCCAAGGATGGCGACTGGACGTAGCAACGTGCCGCCTGGAAGGCGCGCCGTCACGACGGCAACAAGATCGAAGTCAGTCGCGATATCCAGCCAGGCGAGCGCGCCAAAACCAGGCACTGCGATGCCAAAGCAGATCGCAGCCCAGCGCGCGTATCGTCTTGTCGGCCAGGCACCCGTCAGCAGCCCCGACCGAAACGCCGCCATGCCCATCAACATGAAGCCGAGCGTCTCCAGCCCAACCGTCGCCAGCAAATCGATCGGTAGCCGGGCGGTATCCGCCAAGCGATTGGCGGCGATGGCGACATAGCCCGATCGGTAGAGGCCGATTTCGCGATCGATCGCCGCTTGGGCGGGCACGCCGAAGATAGCGCGGTATTCCGCAATCGTTTCAAGCGCTTCGGTGGGTGGGCTGGCCGGATGGGCGGCAATCGATTGGCGCGCTGCGCTAATCGATGCGGGGATTGACGCATAGGCAATCGTCTGCAGCAGGATGGCGCACAGGGCGGAAGCCATAAGCTGCGGCACCGCCATCTTGCGGAACGCTAACGCGACGGCGCCGATCAGCGCATAATGATGCAGGATATCGCCCCACCAGAACAACCATAAATGGGCGAGCCCAAACAGCAGCAGTATGGCCATTCGCGCGTAATGAACACGCGCCGCCGATTCGCCTTTCGCCTCTGCGCGCTCTGCCACGAGCAGCAGCGAGGCGCCGAACAGCATCGAAAACAGCCCGCGCATCTTTCCGTCGATGAGCACGAAGGAAGCGGCCCAGGTCGCAAGATCCCACCCGGTCGCCCCACCTGCCGCGCGCGGATTGTCGTACGCTGCCTGCGGGAGCGCAAAGGCAATGATATTCATGATCAAGATGCCCATCACGGCGATGCCGCGGATGAAATCCAGCGTCTCGATACGAGCGGGTGGCTCGGTCATCGCAGTTCGCGGCGGATCATCAGCATGAGTCCGGCAAGCAACCGCATCGATCGCGAATATCCTTCCATCAGCCAGCCCAAGCGGCACGCAGAAACACGCGCGACCCCACCGTCCAAAGTATCAAAGCCAGCTCGATATCTGCTCGAGCGGCTTTTTGCGCAGCGCGTGAAGGGGGACGGTCGCGTTGGACGCCGCATGGCCGGCGACGACGATCATGATCGGTTTTTCACTCGAGGGCCGTCGGCACACGCGGTTCAGGAACCGCATCGGGTTGGGCGTGTGCGTCAGCGTCGCAATGTTTGCGGCATGGAGTGCGGCGAGAAGGAACCCCGTGGCGATGCCGACGCTTTCATTCACGTAATAATTTTGGCGATCGTCGCCGGGTTCAATGCCACCCCGGCGCTGGCCGAACACGACGATCAGCCAGGGCGCAACCTCAAGATAGGATTTGTCTGCATCGGTGCCGAGCGGGGCCAGCGCATCCAGCCATTCGCCGCCGGCCTTGCCTTCATAAAAGATGCGTTCCTCTTCCTCTGCGGCGGTGCGGATCTCGGCCTTGAGGGCAGCCGATTCGATGACTGCGAAATGCCAGGGTTGGTGATTGGCTCCCGAAGGCGCCGTGCCCGCCGCCTCGATCGCCGCCTCGATCACCCCGCGAGGCACAGGCGCGTCGCTGAAATATCGGCAGGTACGGCGTTCGCGCAGTTGATCGCGCAACGTCGTCGCGCGCGCGATCCGGTCTGCGTCGGGAAGGGCCGGCAGCCCGGGCCATGGCTGGGCGGGATGATCGAGCATAGGGCGACTTCTTCCAAGCTATCGAGATCGTACCTCCTGCCCGATTTCTCGAGGATCGGCGAGAGGCGCGAAAGCCCTTAGTCGTCGCTTTCCGGCCTGCTCTGCAACTGGATATAATTGGCGATGCCCATCCGCTCGATCATCTCGAACTGGCGTTCGAGCGTATCGACATGTTCTTCCTCGCTCTCGAGTATCTCGGCAAAAAGATCGCGCGTGACGAAATCCCGCACCGCTTCGCAGTGGACAATTCCTTCGCGCAGTGGCGGCAGCGCCTCCATTTCCAGCGCGAGATCGGCCTTCAGCACTTCTTCCACCGTCTCGCCGATTTTCAGGCGACCGAGCAGCTGGAAATTGGGAAGGCCATCAAGAAACAGGATGCGCTCGGCCAATTTATCCGCGTGCTTCATTTCGTCGATCGATTCTTGATATTCGAACCGGGCCAGCCGCCCGACGCCCCAGTGATCAAGCATCCGGTAGTGCAGGAAATATTGGTTGATCGCGGTCAGCTCGTTCCTGAGAACCTCGTTCAAAAACTCGATAACCTTGGCGTCGCCCTTCATGATCACTCTCTTTATGTGATG
>JBBQAG010000021.1:0-32143 GCA_038315875.1 Sphingomonadales bacterium
GAAGCCCCGCGCGCGTCATCCAATAGAAAAACGCCCTCGAGCACCGTCACGCATTTGCCGCGCAGCACCACGCGGTCGCCTTCCAGCCGGCAGCCGACATAGCCGCCGCGCTTGCTTGCCTGATAGGCGGTGAACGCGGTGCGCCCCAGCCGCTTTGCCCAATAGGGCGCCATCACCGCATGCGCCGATCCCGTGACGGGATCCTCATCGATCCCGTAAAAAGGCGTGAACACGCGGCTGATAACGTCGGTATCGTCGCCCGGCGCCGTGACGACCGCGACGAGCCCGCCGACCCGGGCGAGCGCACGCGAATCTGGCTGCAGCGCGCGAACCTGATCGGCGTGATCGAGAACCACCAGCGCATAGCCGGTTTCGTACCAGAGCGTTTCGACAGCAGTCTCCAGGCCCAGCCCGGCAAGCACGTCCGGCATCGGCTTTGGGCTCGGCGCCCAAGCGGGCAGCGTCATCGCATAGCCAGCGCCGTCTCGCGCGACCTCGAGAATGCCCGACTTGCGGGTACGGAACGATACATGATCCAGCCCTGGATCGGCGCTCAGCAGATAATGCCCGCTCGCGAGCGTCGCGTGGCCGCACAGCGCCACCTCGCCACCCGGCGTGAACCAGCGCAGCTCATAATCCGCCGCGTCGTTCGTATCGGGCACCAAAAAAGCAGTCTCGCTGAGGTTATTCTCGCCTGCAATCGCGAGTAGCACCTCGTCTGATAGCCATGCCTCGAGCGGCGTCACAGCTGCCGGATTGCCCTTGAAGGGGGCGTCGGCGAAAGCATCGATCTGGGTAATCGGCAGGCGTATCACGCTGCATCGTCTTTGAGCTTGGCGATCTCGTCGGCCTCGACAAGATCGTTGCCGGGATGGTCGATCTGGCCTTCGGGATCGACATGGATCAGCACTTCGGTGCCGGGGAATTCCCGGGCAAGCATATGTTCGATCCGGTCGGTGACGATATGCGCCTGGAGGATCGAGAGTGCCGGATCCATGCACATGTGGAACTGGACGAAATCGACCGTCCCGCTGCTTCGGGTACGCAGATCATGGAGCCCCTTGATCTCGGGATGGCGGCTGGCAACCTCGACGAAGCGTCGACGTTTTTCCTCGGGCCATTCGCGGTCCATCAGCTGGTCGATTGCCGCAGTCGAGGCGCGCCACGCTCCCCAGATCAGCCAGAGCGCGATCGCCATGCCAAAGATCGGATCGGCGCCAGGAAGGCCGGCGAACTGATCGAGGATCAGGGCGACGATCACCGCAAAATTGAGCAGCAGATCGGATTGATAATGGACATGGTCTGCACTGATCGCAACCGACCTGGTTCGGGCGATCACGAACCGCTGATAGGCAAGCAGCCCAAGCGTTGCCAGGATCGCAACGATCGAGGCCGCGATGCCGATATCGGCGTTGGAGGTCACCTTGTTCGAGACCAGGCGATCAGCGGCACGCGCAAAGATCGCCAGCGCCGAGGCGCCGATGACAGCTACCTGAAACAGCGCGACAAGCGCTTCTGCCTTGCCGTGGCCGAAACGGTGATCGTGATCGGCGGGCTGCGCTGCCAGTCTAACGCCGAACAGCGTCATCAGCGAGGCGACAAAATCGAGTCCGGTATCGGCGAGCGATCCGAGCATTGCGACTGATCCCGTCGCCCATGCGGCATAGCCCTTGATCGCCATCAGCAGCGCCGCGGTGAGGACGCTGGCCATTGCGGCGCGCGTCGTGAGCGCGCCCAAAGTCTGCTGGTGCGCTACACGTTCATGGTGATGATTATGCGGATCGATCACGGATAGAGCAGCCCCTCGGTCCAGCCATCCCCAGCGCGCGTGAACAGCCGACGTTCGTGCAAACGGTGGGCGCGATCTTGCCAGAATTCGATCCGATCGATGGCGACCCGGTATCCAGACCAATGCGGTGGGCGCGGCACCTCGCCCCCGGCAAAGCGCTTCTGCATCGCTTCGAAGCGTGCTTCGAACGTCTCGCGCGAATCAAGCGGCCGCGATTGATCGGACGCCCATGCCCCCAGCTGAGAATCCCGGCCGCGGGTGGCAAAATAGGCGTCGGCCTCGGCATCGGAGACAATCGACACCGGCCCTTCGATCCGCACCTGCCGCCGGATCGATTTCCAGTGGAACAGCAGCGCCGCGTTTGGATTCGCGGTCAGATCGGCGGCCTTGCGACCTTCCTGATTAGTATAGAAGACGAAGCCCTCGGGCCCGTGCCCCTTGAGCAGCACCATGCGCAACCCAAGCCGCCCCTGCGCATCGCTCGTCGCCAGCGCCATGGCATTCGAATCATTGATCTCGGCAGCGCGCGCTTCGGCGTACCAGGTGTCGAATAGGGCTATCGGGTCTTCGGTCATGGCCCATGCCTTAGCTATTGCCGGGCACCCCGTCACCTGCTGCAATGCGGCTTTCGCAGTTGCACCATCAAGGGGATTGTGGTGACTTCGCCGCACTCGCGCTGAGAGGGCCATCATGATCCGCAGATTTCCGTCGACCGACCCGATATCTGCCACCGTGGCCAACCAAGCGTGGCGCATGGGTTGATGGCGACCGCCGCGATTCCAGGGCTGATCGATCCAGCAATGACAGCGGCACGCTGGATTGCCGATTATTGTCGTGAAGACCGGATGGGCGACGTGATGTGCGGTCACGATCCAGCTTGGGCTTTGATGCTCGAGGAAATCGCCGGGGCGGTTGGCGATGATCTCGTCCATGCCCGCGAACGCGTGCAGCGCCAGTCGGACGATATCGGCACGGGTTTTCGCATCATTGGCGAAAGCGAGGAACGGCCCTGGCCGGTTTCCCCCGTGCCGTTGCTGATCGGCGAGGATGAATGGGCGGAAATCGCCGAAGGCGTCGTCCAGCGCGCCGAGCTGATGGAATTGGTCGTCCGCGATATTTACGGCCCCGGCATGTTGACGGCGACGGGATCGATCCCCGCCGCGCTTGTCAACGGCAGCCCGTTTTTTCTGCGACCGCTGGTTGGGCTGGCGCCGCCGGGCGGGCATCACCTGCATTTCGTGGCAATCGATCTTGGGCGTGGGCCGGGCGGCGAATGGCGGGTGCTCGGCGATCATCTTCGGGCGCCGGCGGGCGCGGGTTATGCACTTGAAAACCGGCTAGCGATTTCGCGGACACTGGGCGGGCTGCAGAACCGCCTGAACATCCAGCGCCATGCACCTTTCTTCGCGCAGTTCCGCGAAGGGCTTGCCGCTGCCTGCCGCCGCACCGATCCCCGGATCGGGCTGCTGACGCCGGGGCGCTACAATCCCAGCTACAATGAGCAGGCGCATCTGGCGCGCTATCTCGGGCTGTTGCTGGTCGAGGGTGCCGATCTCGCGGTGCTTGAAGACAAGCTCTACATCCGCACGATTGCGGGGTTGAAGCGCGTCGATGCGCTGTGGCGCCGGGTCGATCCGCGACTGCTCGATCCACTGGCATTCGATTCGCATTCGCAGATCGGGGTGGCTGGGCTGGTCGACGCGATGGCGGCTGGCAATGTGGTTATCGCCAACGCGCCGGGATCGGCAGTGCTCGAATCCGCCGCCTTCTCGGCCTTTTTGCCCCGGCTCGCGACCCAGCTCATGGGCGCGCCGCTCAAAATTCCCAATATCGCCACCTGGTGGTGCGGGCAGGATCAGGCGCAGGCCCATGTCGCCGCCAACTTCGATCGGATGCTGATCGGCGCCGCCTTTGCCAGCGCACCGCTGGGCCTGCCCGATGGCGAGCCAGTGGTTGGCGCCGATATCCAGGGAGAAGCGCGCGAAGCGTTGATCAAGGATATGGCGCGGCGCCCACAGGATTATGTCGGTCAGGAGGTCGTCCAGCTCTCGACGATGCCCGTCGTCACCGAGGATAGGCTGGTCGCCCGGCCGTTTACCTTGCGCGTTTTCGCTGCCCGCGGCGGCGACGGCAATTGGGTCGTCATGCCCGGCGGGTTTGCGCGGATCGGCGAACACCCCGATGTGCGTGCCTCGGTCATGGGGGAGGGCAGCTGGTCCGCTGACGTGGCAATTCATGGCCGGGAATCGGTCGCTGCCGTTACCCTCTTGCCGTCGTCGGACGCGATGCAGATCCGCCGCAATCCAGGCACCTTGCCAAGCCGCGTCGCCGATAACTTCTTCTGGCTTGGCCGCTATCTGGAACGCGGTGAGGCGTTGCTGGCGGTGATCCGCGTGATGCTCGGCAATTCGATCGCCGCCGATGCAGGGGCGGCGCTCGCCCCGGAAACGGTCGCGCGGTTGGTCGGCATGATCACCGATGACGGCGCCGCGCCCAGGCCCCCCGGCCTGAAACGCAGCGACCTGATTGGCTTTGCGCGCACCGCGTTAGAATCAGACAGCGGCGGCTGGCAAAGCGTGCGCAAGATCAACCAGATGGCACGCTCGATCGGGGCCGGATCGCGGGACCGGCTGTCGGCTGATGTCGTGCGGCTGCTGGATGCGCCCTTCCCGACTGGCGGGGCGATGCTCGATCGCGCGGGCACGCTGCAGCGCCGCTATGCAGCGCTTGCCGGTTTGTCGACCGAGCATATGAGCCGCACCGATGCCTGGCGTTTTCATGATCTGGGGCGGCGGATCGAACGGGCACAGGCGGTGGTGCGCGCAGTCCGCATCTTTGGCTGCGCGAGCGCGACGGCGGACGATCTCTCCACCCTGCTCGATCTCGCCGATAGCCAGATCAGCTATCGCCAGCGCTATCTTGGCGGCATTGCCCGCGCCCCGATCGTCGATCTCGTCGCGCTCGATCCCGGCAATCCAAGGGCGATCGCGTTCCAGGTCGCGGCGATCACCGATCATTTGCGCAAGCTGCCGGTGCTGACCGATGACGGAATGGATGAAAGCCAGCAGATCGAGGCGACCGCTCTCGCAGCTTTGGTGTCCACAGCGGCGGCTGCAACGCTCGACGAGACCGCGCTGCGCGAAATCGATCGGCGGCTGTGCCGGCTTTCCGAAGCAGTCGCGCGCCGATATTTTCTGCAAGGGGGGGAACCGCTGCGCGCGTCCGGCCTTACGCTGGCATGAACTACCTTATCCGGCACGTCACGCGCTTCGATTACGGGGCGGAGGTCCGCTTCGCTCGCTGTAATTTGCGGCTGAAGCCGATCCTGTGGTCTGGCCAGACGCTCGATGATTATGCGCTGACGATCAGCCCGGCAGGGCGCACTGCGCCGGCGCGGGCCGAGGCTGGCCTCGCCAATGTCGTACGGCTGACGGTTGATGAGCCTGTGCGGTATCTGACGATCGAAAGCGTCTCGCATGTAACGGTCGATCGGCTGGTACCAGTGCCCCATCCCGATGATCCGACACTCGCCGCAGTGGCGCATGCCGCGCGGATCAGCCGAGATTCGTCGCCTGCCGGGCCAAGCGCCTATCTGTTCCCGTCGCCGCTGATCCCGCTGGATCATGATATCGCCGAGTACTGCAGGCAGGATCTGATGCCCGATCGGCCGGCGCTGGAAGCCGCCATTGCGCTCGCCATTCGCATCCAGCGCGATTTCGATTTCGATCCCACCGCGACGTTGGTCGATACGCCGCCACGTGAGGCGTTCATGAAACGCGGCGGCGTGTGCCAGGATTTCGCGCAGATCATGATCACCGGCCTGCGCGCTGCCGGGCTGCCCGCTGCCTATGCCTCGGGCTACATCCGCACCATCCCCCCGCCGGGGCAGGAACGGCTGGTCGGCGCCGATGCAACGCATGCCTGGGTGCTGCTGTGGTGTGGCGACCGGATCGGCTGGGTCGGCGTCGATCCCACCAACGGTATCTGGATGGCGGGAGACCACGTGATCATGGCGATTGGTCGTGATTATGCAGAGATTGCGCCGATCGACGGGATCGTGCTCGGCTCGGGCGCGCAAAAGCTGCAAGTCAGCGTGGACGTGATGCCCTGCGACTGATTGCGCTTGGCTCCGGCTTCCCCCAAATAGGCGGCACCTGATCAAGATACCGGGAACCAGATGGCCGATCCCTATCAATTGCTGAATGTACCTCGCGGCGCGAGCGAGGCCGATATCAAAAAGGCCTATCGCAAGCTCGCCAAGGAGCTGCATCCTGATCGCAACAAGGACAATCCCAAGGCGTCCGAAAAATTTTCTAGCGTTACCAACGCCTACGACCTGCTGAGCGACAAGGACAAACGCGCGCGTTACGATCGCGGCGAGATCGACGGTGATGGCAATCCCAAGGCGCCATTTGGTTATGGAGCATCGCAAGGGCCAGGGGGTGGCGCGCGGCCGGGCAGCAGTCAGTTCGATCCAAGCTTTGGCGACAGCGGTGATTTCGGCGATATTTTCGAAGGATTGTTCGGCGGGCGCAAGAATAGCGGCTTTGCCAGCGGTTTTGGAAAGCGCCCGTCCCCAAAGGCCGCCAATGTCGGCTATCGGCTGGCGGTGCCCTTTGCCGATGCAGCGACACTGGCTGTGCAGCGGATCACCCTGGCGGACGGCAAGACGATCGATCTGAAGCTCCCGGCAGGTGTCGAGACGGGCACCCAGATGCGGCTGGCTGGCAAGGGCGAGCAGGGGCCGGGTGGGGCGGGCGATGCGATCGTGACGATCGAGGTTCAGCCGCACCGGTTTTTCGAGCGGTCGGGCGACGATGTGCTGCTCGATCTGCCGATCAGCCTAGCAGAAGCAGTGCTTGGCGCCTCTGTCCGCGTGCCAACGGCGGAGGGCGCAGTGATGCTGTCGGTGCCCAAGGGATCGACATCGGGGAAGGTGCTGCGCCTGAAAGGCCGCGGCTTTCAGAAAAAAGGCGGCGGCAGGGGTGATCAGCGGGTGACGCTGATGGTCGATCTGCCCGTTGATGACGATGCCCTGGTCGAATTCGTCCAGAACTGGCGCGATCGAGATAAATGGAACCCACGCGGTAACTTGGACGCTTAATCGTCCGTGCGTGACATTTCGCCCCAATCTCCCGAGCAGCGCCGCCGCCAGCCCGGCCGGGGCCCGCGGCTCGACCGGCATTTCGCGTTCATGCGGCCGGGCAGCTATGTTCGTGAAATCATCAAGCGAGTTATCGTCGGGGTGTTCAGCGACGGCTTCGTCCATGCCGGCCACCTTGCCTATCTGTCGCTGCTGACGTTGTTTCCCTTCTTCATCGTCGCGGCCGCGATCGCCCGGTTGTTCGGCCGGACCGAGGAGGGCTTGCGTACCGTCGATGCATTTCTGCACACTGTGCCGCCGGGCGTCGCGGTGGCGCTGAAGACGCCGATCACCGATGTGCTCGCCGCGCGCTCCGGTTCGTTGCTGTGGCTAGGCGCGATCGTCGGGCTATGGACGACGGCAAGCTTTATCGAGACGATCCGCGACATCTTGCGGCGCGCTTATGGCGTCAAATCGGTGCGCCCCTTCTGGCAATATCGGTTGTGGTCGATCGCGCTGAGCCTCGGTTCACTGATCCTCATGCTGGTGGCGTTCAGTTTTCAGGTGACGCTGATGGCGGTCGAACAATTCATCATGAGCGTCATGCCCTTTGCAACCGGCGCAATCTGGACGATCTCGCTGACCCGCATCGCCCCGGCGATCGCCTTGTTCGTTGCGCTCTATGTGCTGTTCTTCTCGCTAACCCCGCGCCAATATCGTGACGGCATCTACCCCAAATGGCCCGGTGCTGCCTTCACGACGGGCTGGTGGCTGCTGGTGACCGCGCTGCTGCCGCCGATCCTCGCCAATCTGACCAATTATGATCTTACCTATGGCAGCCTTGCCGGCGTGATGATCACCTTGATCTTCTTTTTTCTGGTCGGCCTGGGTCTCGTTGTCGGTGCGCAACTCAATGCAGCACTGGCGGAAGGCGATGATGAAGGAGTAGAGGAAGGCGACGAGGGACAATCGGAGGCTGCGCGCGCGTGACGGGATTGATGAAGGGGAAGCGCGGGCTGATCATGGGGCTCGCCCATGATCGCTCGCTCGCCTGGGGAATTGCCAAGAAACTGAGCGAGGCGGGTGCAGAGATTGCCTTCAGCTATCAGGGCGAAGCAATGGAGAAGCGGGTCCGCCCGCTGGCGGCGTCGCTTGGCAATGCGGGCATCGATGGCGCGAACGGGCCGTTCCTGATCGACTGCGACGTATCGGATATGGCCGCGCTCGACCGCGCCTTTGCAACGCTTGGTGATCGCTGGCCGACAATCGATTTCCTCGTCCACGCGATCGGCTTTTCGGATAAGAACGAGCTGCGCGGCGGCTATGTCGATACCAGTCTCGACAATTTCCTGATGACGATGAACATCAGCGTCTATTCCTTCGTCGCCGCCGCCAAGCGTGCTTCGGCGATGATGCCAAGCGGTGGAGCGCTGCTGACGCTTTCCTACTACGGCGCGGAAAAGGTGATCCCGCATTATAACGTGATGGGCGTTGCCAAGGCCGCGCTTGAGACGAGCGTGCAATATCTCGCCGTCGATCTCGGCCGTGACAATATCCGCGTCAACGCGATTTCCGCCGGGCCGATCAAGACGCTCGCTGCCTCGGGTATCGGCGATTTCCGGCTGATCCTGAAGTGGAACGAGTATAATTCGCCGCTGAAGCGCAACGTCACGATTGAGGATGTCGGCGGCGCCGCGCTGTATCTGCTCAGCGATCTGTCGAGCGGCGTGACGGGCGAAACGCATCATGTCGATGCCGGCTACAACGTCATCGGCATGAAGGCGGAGGACGCGCCGGATATTACGCTGGCCTAAATGCCGAAGCTGTTCGAATGGCAAGGATGGAAGTTCTTCTTTTATTCGCGCGAGGGATGCCACTAGAACCTCCGCACATCCATGTCCGCAAGGATCGAAGCGAGGCCAAGTTTTGGCTCGTTCCCGTCGTTAGCGTTGCCAACGATAGACGAATGGACGCGCGGACTCTCAAAATGCTATTAAATGTGGTCGAGGAACATCGCGAAGAATTTGAGGAACGCTGGCATGAGTTTTTTTCCTGAGCCCGTGGCGGCTACGTTCGATGCGTTCACGATGAGTGTCGCGTTGGATGATGGACGCACGATCAGCGTGCCCCTCGTCTGGTATCCACGGTTGCGCGGAGCTACCGAAGCACAGTTGCAAGCCTATGAACTGTCGCCCAGTGGCATCCATTGGGACGAGCTGGACGAGGATATCTCGGTCGAAGGGATGATGGCCGCGCGTGTCACTTTCGCGCCGATCCCCCACGCCGCGTGAGCCACAACAGCTTCGGCCACCTGTTCCGCTTCACCACCTGGGGCGAATCGCACGGGCCCGCGATCGGCGCGGTCGTCGATGGCTGCCCGCCGGGGCTCGCGCTCTCAGAGGCCGATATCCAGCCATTCCTTGACAAGCGCCGTCCGGGCACATCACGCTTCACCACGCAGCGACAGGAGCCGGACGAGGTCCGAATCCTTTCGGGCGTGTTCGAGGGGCGGACCACAGGCACCCCCATCTCGCTGATGATCGACAATGTCGACCAGCGATCGAAGGATTATTCGGAGGTCGCCAAGGCATACCGCCCCGGCCATGCCGATTACGCCTATGACACGAAATACGGCTTTCGCGATTATCGCGGAGGCGGGCGGTCGTCGGCGCGCGAAACCGCGATGCGCGTGGCCGCGGCCGCGGTTGCGCGGCTGGTGATCCCGCAAGTGCGGATTACCGCCTGGGTCGAGGCGATCGGCGGCGATGCCATCGATCCCGCCAATTTTGACCGCGAAGAAATCGATCACAATCCGTTCTTCTGCCCCGATGCCGTCGCCGCGGCACGCTGGGAAAAACTGGTCGATGACGCGCGCAAAGCAGGTTCATCACTCGGCGCAGTGATCGCGTGCGAGGCAGTGGGCGTGCCCGCCGGCTGGGGCGCGCCGCTTTATGCGAAGCTCGACGCCGATCTGGCGAGCGCCTGCATGAGCATCAATGCGGTGAAGGGTGTAGAGATTGGCGAAGGCTTTGGTGCGGCCGATTTACGCGGCGAGGATAATGCCGATGCAATGCGTCCGGGCGTTACAGGCCCCGAATTCCTCGCCAACCACGCAGGCGGCATCGCCGGCGGCATCTCGACCGGCCAGCCGGTGCTGGTCCGCGTGGCCTTCAAACCGACCAGCTCGATCCTGACGCCAGTCGAGACAATCGACCGCGACGGCGCGGCCACCGAAATCATGACCAAAGGCCGCCACGACCCCTGCGTCGGCATCCGCGGCGCGCCGGTGGTGGAAGCAATGGTCGCGCTGGTGCTCGCCGATCACAAGCTCCGCCATCGGGGGCAGTGCGGGTAGCGCACCGATCCTTCCAACAGTTAAATCTGCTGAACCGGCAGGCAGCGTCCAATAGTTGAAGCCAATTACTCGCCACAAGCGCGCGATACTTGCCGTTTGCGCGGTTTAGCGGCCAATTGGGGGCGCGAAGATCGCCCGATTGATCGGACCGCAGTGGAACGAGGCGACGGCACCCCGATCCATGACAGTGCCGTCTGGTCCAAACACGTCGAGCCGGTAAGCAACCATGAGGCCGTCGGTGCCACGACGGTAATCACCGGCTTCGATCCTGACGGCGGGACTGCCTTGCGTATCAACGACACGCTTGATGAGATGGGTTTGGCTGTCGAACCAGACTTCAAGAGGGCGGCCGCCCTTCGGTGTGATTTCTACGACATCTAATCGCCGAGCGCCTTCTGCTGTTGCGCGACCGTATTTGAGCGATGCTGGAAAACGAGCGGGAAAGAAAAAGCCGTTTATGCTAAGGTAGTTGGTCGTGATCGCTTCCCGAAGGGACGCTTGGTCAGACGTTATATCGGCCTCCCCAGGTCTGGCCGCCTGCCATTTCACCTTTCCGTCAAATCCCATCGAACGGGTGTTGCCGCCCCGGTCGGCATCGATTCGCATACCATAGTGGCGGAGGCTGAAACGGGTCAGGTAGGTAACAGCACCATCTGAATGCGTTCCCCGTTCCATACAGCCTTCAGGCTTGTCCCAAGCGCTGCCGCCTGTGGCGCGTTTGGACGCCGCGACGATCGTCTCCGCTTTTGGCGCGGGCTTTCGGGCCTCACTAATGGTGGACAAGGTATGGGACAGCAGCAGCGCGATGATGGTGCGAACAAGAGTCATCATTATCCCCCCCGGAAGCGTATCTCTTGGTGGCGGGACCAAGCGAGCAGCGTAGGCACACTAACCGCCTGCATCAGCAGCGCGTGAAACTCGGAAGGCAATCCTTCTAAATCCCATAAAACCGACAACTGGATTAAGACGGCGATGGCTGCGATCATGAGGGCACCCGACCACGCGATCAGAAACTGACGAATCTGTCGCCGACTCAAGAACCAGGCCGTCGCAAGTTGGGCACAGCCAAGTGCAAGGAAGCATCCGACCACGATCGGGCGGGCGGCTTTGTAGGCCTCGGTTAGCGCGGGCTTGGTACCGTGTCGCAGAAGTGAATTGAGCATGGTGTCCGGAGCGCCCAACAGGACCGACACCCCGCGTGCCGCGCAGGCAAGCCGGATAAGCGCACCTAGCGCCGTAACAACGGCAATCGACCATTTTGCCGTGGAAATCTGAGTGTCGGTGTCGCGCAGACGTTCCCGCAGGGCAGCGCGCAGGCACCCACTGGCAAAGCCCAGCGCCGCCCGATCATTGTCGGCATAAGACAGTTCGGCAATCATTCCATCGGCCCACCGCCGCCGATCTGACGGGAGCAGACGGCTTGCGGCGCTGCAAAGGATGATCGCGAGCCGGCGTTTCACGCAGGAATCGCCTCGTGTCCGCCCTGCCTGTTGGAGGCTGCATCGATACTAGCGAGTGCAAACGCAACGCCCGCTTTGGTGAGCCGGTAAGCGTGACGTGCGGGAGCGCCGGGTCGATCGGATTGATGCCAGGCGGCGTCGAGTAGCCCCTTGTCGGCCAGTCGCATGAGTACTGGATACAATGTACCCGATCGCAGGCCAATTTCTTTGGTCAGGTCGTAACCATAACGCCACTCGGTCGGCCGAACGAGAAGCGCCCGGAGCACGAGAATGGTCTGAGGAGAGGGTCGACGCTGGCGCATCTCATAACTCTACATATATCGAATCTACCGTCAACAGTGTCGTCTATTTGTCTGCGTTTCGTAGCGCTTGTCCTGCAGGCTATTATTCCTCTCGCACCAATCAGGGCTATGCTTCGACTAACAAGCGCTTACCCAAATCCCCTACGAGCCAGCAGAGACTGCCGCGCCAGACAACATCGTCGTACCCTCTGCGACCCTCAATCAGCAAACGGATCGCGCACCAAAATCGTATCCTCGCGCTCCGGGCTGGTCGAAACAAGCGCCACCGGGCATTTGATCAGTTCTTCGACGCGCTTGATGTATTTGATCGCCGCCGCCGGAAGATCGGCCCAGCTACGCGCACCCGCAGTCGATTCGTGCCAGCCTGGCAGCGTTTCATACACCGGCTCAACGCTCGCCTGATCGGCATAATGCGCTGGGAAATAATCAAGGTCTGCGCCATTCAGCCGGTATCCGATGCAGATCTTCACCTCGTCGAACCCGTCGAGCACGTCGATCTTGGTCAGCGCGATGCCGGTGATGCCGCCCACCGCCGCTGATTGCCGCACCAGCACCGCATCGAACCAGCCGCAGCGCCGCTTGCGCCCGGTGACGGTGCCGAATTCATGGCCCCGCTCGCCCAGCCGCTCGCCGGTGGCGTCGGCAAGTTCGGTGGGGAAGGGGCCGCTGCCCACCCGCGTGGTATAGGCCTTGGCGATCCCCAGCACGAAGCCGACCGCGCTTGGCCCGAGGCCGGAGCCTCCCGCTGCCGTGCCCGCGATCGTGTTCGATGAGGTGACGAACGGATAGGTGCCGTGATCGACGTCGAGCAGCACGCCCTGTGCGCCTTCGAAAAGGATGCGCTTGCCCCGCGCCCGCGCCTCGCCGAGCATCCGCCATACCGGCTGGACGAAGGGCAGCACGAAACCGGCAATCTCGCGCAATTCCTCGATCAGCGCGGCGCGGTCGATCGGCGGTTCGCCAAAGCCGGCGCGCAGCGCATCATGATGCGCGGTCAGTCGGTCAAGCTGCGGCCCCAGCCCATCCAGATGCCCCAGATCGCACACCCGGATCGCGCGGCGCCCCACCTTGTCCTCATAGGCCGGGCCAATACCGCGCCGCGTGGTACCGATTTTGCCATCCCCGCTCGCATCTTCACGCAGCGCATCAAGATCGCGGTGGAAGGGCAGGATCAGCGCGCAATTATCCGCGATCATCAGCGTATCAGGCGTGATCGATACACCCTGCCCGCGCAGTTTTTCCACTTCGGCCTTCAGCGCCCAGGGATCGAGCACGACGCCGTTGCCGATGACGGACGGCGTACCGCGGACAATGCCCGACGGCAGCAGCGAGAGCTTGTAGACCGAATTGCCGACCACCAGCGTGTGGCCAGCATTGTGCCCGCCCTGGAAGCGCACCACGACATCGGCGCGCTCGGCGAGCCAGTCGACGATCTTGCCCTTGCCCTCATCGCCCCATTGGGCGCCGATCACCGCTACATTGGCCAATTGAAAACCTCTCTAATCGTCATGCTGAACTTGGTTCAGCATCCACTTCGCCGCCGAGACCGCGCGTAAGGCGCGCGTTGGACCCTGAAACAAGTTCAGGCTGACGGTGTGTGGAGGGGACTGTGCTTGTTAAAGCGCCTCTGGGCCGTCCGCCATCAAAATATGGGTGCAGAGCTGGGCTTGAGGACTGTCGCTCGCCTCCAGCGCTGCAACCGTCACCCAGCCTTCGCCGCGCATCTTTGCCCCCTGCGCAGGGTCAGTCCCTAGCGGCACGAACAACCGACGGCGATCGACTCGCGCCAACCCGCCATCGACAATCGCGTCGGCATAGAGCGAAAAGCCGATCGCCGGTTCTTCCGCGCCATCTTCATGCAGCACGGTATAGCTGCCGCCGCGACCGATTTCGCCGCGCACGCCGCCGGCAAAAATCGAAAAGCCGATCCAGCTCTGAAATTCGAAGCCATGGCGCTCGGTTGGATCGAGCGTGAGCGCCACCTTGCCTTTGAGGCTTTCAGCAATCGCCCAGAGCCCATCGAGCCGCGAGGTGAGCGCGCCTCCGGCATCGAAGGCGCAAAGTCGCTCATGCGCAACCTCGAACGGGCCCGCCGCCTCGATCAACGGCAGATAAGCGGGGGCGATTGCGGCGACGCCGCCGGCATCCTTGGCGTCGAGCCGGCTCTTGATCTGCTCGATCCGATCGGCGGCGATTGGAAAAGGTCCACCCGCAAGGATGTCGACCAGATCGGGCAGCGTGAAATCGATCGATATGTCGGCCACCCCCGCCGCTGCCAGCGCATCGACCGCGACGCCGACAATCTCGCACGCCGCCGCCACGCTGTCCCGCCCGATCAGCTCGCAGCCGATCTGCCGCGCTTCGCGTTCGGGGTCGAGCTGCGATGCCCGCAGCTTGATCACTGGCCCGGCATAGCCAAGCCGCACCGGGCGGGGGTGATGTGCCATCCGGGTTGCGGCGATCCGCCCGACCTGCGCGGTCATGTCGGGCCGGATGGCGAGCGTGCGCTGCGAGACCGGATCGACAAAGCGCACGGCATTGCGCGCGCGCGTCGCCTTCAGCCGCCCGGCGAGTGCGCTTTCGAACTCGACGAGCGGCGGGTCGACGCGTTCATAGCCATGCGCATAGGCCGCCCCCAGCAGGCGTGCCTCGAGCTGGGCCGCGACATCGGCAAAGGGCGGCAGGCGATCATGAAAGCCTTCGGGAAGCAGTGCAGAAGTCATCCCCGCCGCCTTAGCCATCTCAGAATTTCAGCGCCATCACCGTTTTCACGCCGGGCAGGGCGCGGACATTGGCAATCAGCTCGTTTGTTACGGGTTCGTCGACTGACAAGAGGACGATCGCCTCGCCGCCGGCATCGCGCCGGCCCAAGTGGAAGGTGCCGATATTCACCCCCGATTCGCCCAGCGTCGTCCCCAGCCGTCCGATAAAGCCTGGCGCATCTTCGTTGACGACATAGAGCATATAGCCCGCCAGATCGGCCTCAACCTTGATGCCGAACAGCTCGACGAGGCGCGGCGCGGCATCGCCGAACAAGGTGCCTGCGACTGACTTGTCGCCGGCATCGGTCTTCACCGTCACCCGCACCATCGTGTGGTAATCGCCCTCGCGGTCATGCCGGATTTCGCGGACATCGATCCCGCGTTCCTTCGCCAGGAAGGGCGCATTGACCATATTCACGATATCCGAATGGACGCGCATCATGCCGGCCAAGACAGCGCTTGTGATCGGTTTCTGGTTGAGCTGGGCGGCGGCGCCTTCCACCTCCACCGAAATGCCCGAAAGCGCGCCGTGCGCAAGTTGCCCGATCAGGCTCCCGAGCTTTTCAGCCAGCGCCATATAGGGCTTCAGCTTCGGCGCCTCCTCGGCGGAAAGGCTCGGTACGTTGAGCGCATTGGTGATGCCGCCCGTCACCAGGAAATCGGCCATTTGCTCGGCGACCTGGAGCGCGACATTGACCTGTGCCTCGGTGGTCGACGCGCCCAGATGGGGGGTCGAGACGAAGCCCGGCGTACCGAACAAAGGCGATTCCTTGGCGGGCTCCGTCTGGAACACGTCGAGTGCCGCCCCGCCGATATGCCCCGAATCAAGGCCGGCCTTAAGCGCTGCCTCGTCGATCAGCCCGCCACGGGCGCAATTGATGATCCGCACGCCCTTCTTGGTCTTGGCCAGGTTTTCGGCCGACAATATGTTGCGGGTCTGGTCGGTCAGCGGCGTGTGGAGCGTGATGAAATCGGCGCGCGCGAGCAGATCGTCGAGCGTGACTTTCTCGACGCCCATTTCCACCGCCCGCTCGGGCGTGAGGAAGGGATCATAGGCGATCACCTTCATCCGCAGGCCCAATGCGCGATCAGCGACGATTGAGCCGATATTGCCTGCACCGATCAGGCCAAGCGTCTTCGAAGTCAGCTCGACGCCCATGAAGCGGTTCTTTTCCCACGTGCCGGCCTGTGTGCTCGCGTCGGCTTCGGGAAGCTGGCGGGCGAGCGCGAACATCAGCGCAATCGCGTGTTCGGCGGTGGTGATCGAGTTGCCGAACGGGGTGTTCATCACCACCACGCCCTTGGCCGATGCGGCGGAGATATCGACATTGTCGACGCCGATACCAGCGCGGCCGATCACCTTCAGGTTGGTGGCATGTTCGAGGATCGCCTTGGTCACCTTGGTCGAGCTGCGGATCGCCAGGCCATCATATTGGCCGATGATTTCCATCAGTTCTTCGGGAGTCTGACCGGTGATTTCGTCAACCTCGATGCCGCGCGCGCGGAAAATGGCGGCGGCATTGGGGTCCATTTTGTCGGAGATGAGCACTTTTGGCATTTTCTTCTGATCCTTGATGCACCGTCACCCCCGCGAAGGCGGGGGCCCAACTCCTGCGGGAGCGACTTGCGGAAACGGTCGAGAGATGGGTCCCCGCCTGCGCGGGGGTGACGGTCAGGAAGCGCGCGCCATCGCATAGGCCCAATCGAGCCACGGCCCGAGCGCGACGATGTCGGCGGTGTCGACGGTTGCACCGCACCAGATACGCAGGCCCGGCGGCGCGTCGCGGTACCCGGCGACATCAAATGCTGCGCCTTCCTTTTCCAACGCACTGGCCATCGCCTTGATCAGCGCTTCGTCGGCACCCTCGACCGTCAGGCACACGCTGGTCTTCGAGCGGCTCGCAGGATCGACCGCTAAATGGCCGAGCCATGGGCGTTCAGCGACGATCGCGTCGAGCGCGGCGGCGTTGGCGTCCGACCGGGCGATCAGGCCGGGCAGGCCGCCCAGCGTTTCCGCCCATTCGAGCGCGAAGATCACATCTTCGACCGCGAGCATCGACGGCGTGTTGATCGTCTCGCCCTTGAACACGCCTTCGGTCAGCGTGCCCTTCGACACCAGCCGGAAAATCTTGGGCAGCGGCCAGGCGGGCGTGTAGCTCGTCAGCCGTTTAACCGCGCGCGGGCCGAGGATGATCACGCCGTGCGCGCCTTCGCCGCCCAGCACTTTCTGCCAAGAGAAGGTCGTCACATCGAGCTTGTCCCACGGCATGTCATACGCAAACACGGCACTGGTCGCGTCGTTGAAGGTGAGCCCGGCGCGGTCGTCGGCGATCCAGTCGCCATTCGGCACGCGCACGCCGCTGGTGGTGCCGTTCCAGGTGAACAGCAGGTCGCTTGCCCAATCGACCGCGCCCAGATCGGGCAGCTGGCCGTAATCGGCGCGGATCACGGTGGGATCGAGCTTCAATTGCTTGACGGCATCGGTCACCCAGCCTTCACCAAAGCTTTCCCAGGCAAGCGTGGTGACGGGCTTTGCGCCGAGCATCGTCCACATCGCCATTTCATAGGCGCCAGTGTCGGAAGCAGGGACAATGCCAATACGGTGCGTATCGGGGACGCCCAATATCTTGCGCGTCAGATCAATCGCATGCTGCAATCGCGCCTTGCCGATCTTCGAACGGTGCGAGCGCCCCAGCGAGTCGGTCGCCAGCTTGGCGGCGTCCCAGCCCGGCGGCTTGGCGCACGGGCCCGACGAGAAAAACGGGCGAGCAGGTTTGGTGGTGGGTTTGGAAACGGCGGACGCAGTGGTGGCGTCAAGCGCTGTAGTATCAGTCATGTCAGTCTCTCCTTACAGAGAGCACGCGCGGCGTTGGGACCGCGTGGCCCGTCGGCTGCCCTATAGATGGCGCGCCACCTGTCAAGCGGCGTCACGAACTGCGGGCGAAGGTTAGCGCGCTTTTAACAATCATCGCTTAGCGCGGAATGGTGAGATTCCTTGCCACCCTGCTGATGTTGATCATGATCGCCGGCTGCTCGTCGGGCAGCCGGGATGATCGGGCGCCGTACCCTCGACGCGCGGGCACATCGCCAGCCTATGTTCCGGAGCCAAGCGACCGGGAAACGCGCGCGTGCATGGCCGATCTACGCCGCGCCGATATGGCGTTCACGCCGATACCGGATCAGAATTTCGGCAGCGGTTGCAGCGCGATTGGATCGGTGATGCTCAGCGATGTCGGCGTGCCCGTGACAAATCTGAAGGCGATGCGATGCGGGCTCGCGCGGAGCTTTGGCGCCTGGGTGCGCTACGCAGTCGCACCCGCTGCGCGCCAGATATTCGGGAGCAATCTCGTCCGCGTCGACAGCTATGGCAGCTATGCGTGCCGCAACGTGATCGGCAACAGCTATTCGGCCGGGCGCCGTTCGGGCCATGCGATTGCCAATGCGGTCGATATCGCGGCTTTTGTTCTCGCCGATGGCCGCCGCATCACCGTCGAGCGCGGCTGGCGATCCCCCGATGGCCGCGAGCGCGACTTTCTGGAGACCATCCACAAATCGGCCTGCAAACGCTTCGGCACGGTGCTGAGCCCGGATTACAATGCCGCGCATTACAATCACCTTCATCTCGAAGATGATCACGCCAATTTCTGTCGCTGACAAAAGCGATTCAACGTCGGGCAAGTTTGCGCTAGGAGCGCATTCATGACCGAAACCAGAGTTCCCGCCCGCGTCTTCGCGCGCGCATCCGAAGATGCACAGACCGCCAAGGAGCAAGTCTCCACCCCGCAAACCCAGGATCCGGCCTATCGGCTGGCGTTCCAGGATATGGACTTCCTGCTGCGCGAGGATTTGCGCCCGGTGCGCTTCCAGCTCGAACTGCTGAAACCCGAGCTGATCCTGCAAGAGGCCAATATCGGATCGACCTTCGTTTTCTACGGGTCGGCACGGATTCCCGAACCTGCCAAGGCGCAGGCAATGCTCGACATGGCGGAGGGCGAGGCGGCGAAGCGGATCGCAGAAAGCCTTGTCGCCAAATCAAAATATTATGATGTCGCGCGCGCGCTTGCCCGGATCGTCAGCGAATGCCCGTGCGACGAAGCGGGCAAGCGCCATTTCGTCGTGTGTTCGGGCGGCGGCCCTTCGATCATGGAAGCGGCAAATCGTGGTGCAGCGGATGTCGGCGCCGAATCGATTGGCCTCAACATCGTGCTGCCGCACGAACAGGCGCCCAACCCCTATGTCACCCCGTCGCTCAGCATGCAGTTCCACTATTTTGCGCTGCGCAAGATGCACTTCCTGCTGCACGCGCGCGCGTTGGCGGCCTTTCCGGGCGGGTTCGGCACATTCGACGAGCTGTTCGAACTGTTGACGCTGATCCAGACGGGCAAGATCGATCCGATCCCCGTGCTGCTGTTCGGCCGCGACTTCTGGACGCGCGTCGTCAATTTCGAGGCGCTGTGCGAGGAAGGCGTCATCTCCCCGCGCGACCTGAAGCTGTTCACCTTCGTCGAAACTGCCGAAGAAGCCTGGGAAGTCGTCCAGAATTTCTACCGCAACCGGACCGATCCCACCAAGGGCGATCCGATGGCGGCAGGCTGACGTTTATTGAGCGGCGGCTGGCGCCGCTGCGTTGGCGGCAGGCGCTGTCGCATTATCCGCAGGCGCTGCAGCGTCGGCAGCAGGCGCTGCTGCGGCTGCCGCCGGAATCGGCAGGTTCGAACCTTGCGCATTCAGATAGGCGATCACTGATGCCCGGTCTTCACCGCTGGCGAGCCCGGCAAAGGTCATTTTGGTGCCCTCGGCGAACTTGCGTGGATTCTTGAGCCAGTCGTTCAGGTTTTCGAAGGTCCAGCTCTTGCCCGCGCCCGCCGTCTTCAGCGCATCCGAAAATGGATAGCCGCCCTTGCCCTGCGCAATCGCCTCGCCGGCGGTGGCCCATAGATTGGGGCCGATACCGTTGGCGCCGCCTTGCGCGATGGTGTGGCAGGCGGCGCATTTCTTGAACACCTCGGCGCCCTTTGCCGGATCGGCGGCGGCCATCATTTCGGCGATCGGCTTGTCGGGCACGGCGGCGACAGCACCGGCACCACCGCCTTCGACGACGCCTTCGATTGGGTAGCCGAGTTTTTCGGGACGTTCGTTGTGGAAGAACTTGCCGCTGATGATGCCCAGGCCCAGCGCCACAAAGAGTGCCGCCAGGATCCAGCCCGCGATTGTGTTCGTCCGAATGTCCATCGTGAAGATATGCCTCTTGTCTTGGTGCGCCCCCCTTTAGTTTCGCAACTGCGGCATCGCAAGCAGCGCTTGCCCCTTAGGCAACGCGCCGATATTCGCGCCGTTGATGGAAAATTTCGCTGCACCTGCACGGCCGATCGTCGCGCGCATGACCGAGGCGGCGGCGCGCAATCCTGAGCGAACCGTCGCTTTCCAGGGCGCGCCCGGTGCAAATTCGCACGTCGCGGCGCTCCAAGCGTTTCCCGATGGGTTGCCCCTGCCATGCTTCGATTTCGCCGATGCGATCGAAGCGGTGCAGGATGGCCGCGCCGATTGCGCGATCATTCCCATTGAAAATTCGCTGCATGGGCGCGTGGCGGACATTCATTTCCTGCTTCCCGAATCGGGGCTGTCGATCACCGGCGAGCATTTCCTGCCGATCCGCCACGCGCTGATGGGCGTCGGCACGCGCGACGAGGTGAAGGAGGCGATGAGCCACCCGCAGGCGCTTGGCCAGTGCCGCCACTGGCTGCGCGAACACGGCATCGCGCCGGTCACCTATCCCGATACCGCCGGTGCCGCCGCGCTTGCCGCCGAAATGGCGAACCCGAAGATCGCCGCGCTGGCGCCGCCGGGTGCCGCCGCAATTTACGGGCTGAACCTGCTCGACGAGGATATTGCCGACGCCGATCACAACACGACCCGCTTCGTCGTGCTGGCGCGGGGCAGCGCCGAGCCGATCGGCGAAGGGCCGTTCATGACGACGCTGATCTTCGAGGTGAAGAATGTGCCCGCCGCGCTCTACAAGGCGCTTGGCGGCTTTGCGACCAATGGCGTCAACATGACCAAGCTGGAAAGCTATCAGCGCGGCGGCAGCTTTGCCGCGACCGAATTCTACGCCGATATCGTCGGCAAGCCCGGCGATGCTGCGCTTGACCGGGCGCTTGAGGAACTTGGCTTTCATACCAAGTGGCTGCGTCTGTTGGGGACATATCCGCAGGCGCGCCTGCGCGGCTAGGATTGCCGGACCGGGCGCAATGACGCATCATCGCGGGCCGAAAAAGGGGATGGCGGATGATGCTACAGCGCTTGGCGATGCTGCTTCTGGGGTTGCTGGCGGCGACCGCCGCTACCGCGCAAAACGCGGTACAGCGTGAAGCTGATGGCTATACGCGCTACGAATTGCTCGCGCCCGAAAGCCATAAATTCCGCATCTATTATGAGGTGACTGCGACGAGTTCGGGTGCTGTCAGCTATTTCAACCCGATCCGCCCCGGCAGCATCGCCAGCGACGAACAGGTGACCGATCGCGCAACCGGCAAGCCGCTGAAGTTCGAGGAAGTCGGCGGCGATATCGCCCGTGCCGGCGGGGTGGCGGGTGCGAAATCGCAGGATCGCTATATCAAGGTCTCGCTCGCCAGGCCCGTGCCGGCAGATGGCGGCGGCGGACGGATCGAGATCGACAAGACCTATGAAGATGCCGCGAGCTACAGAATCGAAGGCGATCTGATCGTGTTCGATCGCTCGCTGGGGATCAAGCGCAACGCGGTCGTCCTCCCGGCTGGCTATGTGCTGGTATCTTGCAACTATCCCTCGCAGGTGATCCAGCAGGCCGATGGGCGCATCGCCATTTCCTTCTGGAACACCACGCCCGCGCAGGCGCCGCTGATCGTCAAGGCGCGAAAAGGCGCGCTGCCAGTGGCAAAATCGAGCGAGAGTTTCGATGAGCGCGCGCACCAGAGCCGCAACATCGTCTATTATCTGCTCGCGCCCGAAACCCACGCCTTCGCGCTGACGCATGATTACACCGAAAGCCGCGTCGGCCATTCGAGCTATATCAACATCGTCCGCACGGGCAGCGCCGTCTCCAATCCGTCCGCGCGCGATCTCGATACCGGGCAGGTGCTGACACACGAATTGATCACCGGCGATGCCATCCGCCGCGCCGAGTCCGAGGCAAAGGATATCGACGACAAGAGCGTCGCGGTCCTGTTCCATTATCCCGAGGTGAAGGCGGGGGAGAGCCGGCGGCTCCGCTTCGCCGAAACCTATACCGATCCGGCGCGCTACAAGCTCGTCGGGGACGAACTCGTCTGGCACCGCGCGCTTGGTCGCGCCGACAATGCCGTCGTGCTGCCCGCCGGCTGGAGTCTCACCAACTGCTCGATCCCGGCCACGATCACCCGCGCCGACGATGGCCGCGTCCGCCTCGATTTCCTCAACCCGCGCGGTGATGAGATCGACGTGGTGCTGACAGCGCGACGGGAGGGCTGAGGCTAGGGCGCGATGACCGGGATTGGTGGCTAGCTGCCGTTCCGGCTTCGGGATCTGCCCGTCAGCCAATCTGGAGGAGGCGCGGCGCTATCCCGGAATTATAAAATCGCTGATCGAACACCCACATGGTCGAGCTGCAATCCTCCGCCGACGATTGATGCGATGTCAGCGGTTCCTTGTTGAAGGCTCTGACGGTGGATCGATTTAGGACGACCGAGTCAACGAAATTACATTTTGATCTGCGTTATCATTCCCGGTGCGATGTAAAGAAGTTTTAACAGTTCCCTTGCAATGTAAAAAGGTTCTTACGTTTCAAGGGAGCGACGCGATGCCGAAAACCTACTCAGAAAAAATGTCGAGCCGTTCGGTTGCAACTGTCGTCATCCCCTTAGCGGTAGCGGTCATCGTGAGTGCCGCTGTGCGAGAATGGGGCCAGGGTGGGGGATGGCTTGCGTTCGGCCTCGTTTTTTTCAGCTTTTCTGTTTTTTTCGTTCTCGGCGTCCAGTTCTGGAGGTCGCTCGACGATATGCAACGCAAAGGACAAGCAACCAGTTGGTATTGGGGCAGCATAGCCGGCCTTGCTCTGACCGCGTGCTTGATTGCCGCGACGGGTAAGGCTCAGAGCGAATTCACAACAGGTGTCGGAACGCTGGTGATACTGCAGATGAGCTGTTCTCTGTTCCTCCATGCGTTCTGGTGGCTTGAGGGGCGGGGATTCAATTTGCGGTCAGGCGAATGAGAAACGGCTTGCGCGGTTACCGAAAGGCACGCGGCTTAAGCCAGCTTGAGCTGGCCGATGCGGTCGAAGTTACGCGGCAATCCATCATCGCGATGGAAGGGCAGAAATATGATCCCTCGCTGCCGATGGCCTACCGCCTGTCTGCGTTTTTCGACGTGCCGGTAGAAGAGCTATTCTATAACCCGTGGAATGCGAAATAAGGCATCTTCAACGACGCCAGCATGGCAACCGACGGCCCGCTTGAGGATTTCTCCATCGCTGTCGCAAAACTTCAGAGTCGCTTAAATGTCCGATTTTACAGCGCGTCGCTGCCAAACGGCGTCGCGCTGAGCAATTGGCAGGTTATGGAAGCTGCCGTTCAAAACCCAGCCGGGGAACGGCGTGAATTGGGCGTTAGTAGACGTCGCACCGCCCCGGGAGGCCGGAACCAAACCCCCGATGCTTCGCAAGTAGAAGCTGGCGCCGCCGCCAAGCTCAGTAGCGGCTTCTGGCCCGATCCTCGCTGCGTATCTTCGTTACGCCGCCGCCCACGCTGTCAGCAGCGTGTGGGCGATTGCATAGGGTGGGGGTGGCAGGAACGGGCCGGGTTCGCCGCGCAGCACTGCCTGCACGGCGGTGCGATCGACCCAGATTGCGTCCTCAAGCTCGTTGGTGTCGACGGTGAGGGCGTCGTCTTCGGCTTGTGCCACGCAGGCCATCATCAGCGATGACGGGAACGGCCAGGGCTGGCTGGCGATGTAGCGGACGTTAGAAACGCGCACGCCGGCTTCCTCGAAAATCTCGCGCGCGACCGCCTCTTCCATCGATTCGCCAGGCTCGAGAAAGCCTGCCAGCGCCGAATAGCGCCCCGCCGGCCAGCCCGGCCCGCGCCCCAGCAGCGCGCGCCCCCGATGCTCGGCGATCATGATCACGACGGGGTCGACGCGCGGAAAATGCTCGACGCTGCAATGGCCGCATTGGCGCCCCCAGCCAGCGCGGATCATCGCGGTTTGTGTCCCGCAATTGGCGCAAAACTGATGCCTGCTGTGCCAGTCGAGCACGCTCCGCGCGGCCGCAAATGTTGCCGCTTCGCCGGCCGCGAACCGGTCGAGCATGCCGAACAACCGCAGCGACCGCCCCGGTGGCGCGCGCATCCCGGGCAGATAGGCGGCGAAATGCGGACGATCCCCCGCAAAGCCAAGCAGCACCAGCTCGGCTTCCTCGGGCAGCTCGGCAAGCGACGTCCAGCCAAGCGTGCCGTCTTCGCAAAGCTCAGGTTCGAAATTGTCGAGCTTGAGCACCCGTGCGCGCCAGTCGCTCCTCGCCGCTGCCAGCGCATCGGCATCGTGGCGCAGATGATCAGCCCGTTCGAGCAGCCCGCCGGTAAAGCCCGGGATCGTCTGCAGCATCAGTGCGCGAGATCGGCGTAAAGCGCCTTGGTGAAATCAGGGCGCAGCGGCCAGCGCTCGCCGGGGATGTAATTGACCATCACCGTGGCGCGAACGTGCTTGGCCCGATCGACCCAGGCGATCGTGCCGGCAGCCCCGCCCCAGCCATAGGTGCCCTTCGACGGACCATTTGGCACATCGACCAGAGAGACCGACCCGCCCGCGCCAAAGCCCTGTGAAGGCCCCTTGGCGCCACCGGTATTGATGACCGCGCCGGGATAGATGACGCCCGCTGGCAGCAGGTTCGACATGGCGAGCGCAACCGTTGCGGGTTTCAGGATGCGGACGCCGTCGAGCGTGCCGCCATCTTCGAGCATGTGCAGGAACCGATCATAATCATGCGCCGACATGACCAGCCCCGCGCCGCCATAGGGAAAGCTCGGCGGCTGTAGGAACACAGACGTTGCCGCCGGATCGAGCGGGATCATGTTCTCGCCAAGCCAAGTATAGCCTGTGGCGAGCCGCTTCACATCGCCTGCGGGCACGGTGAAGAAGCTCGAGTTCATTTTCAGCGGCTCGAAAATCCGCGTCTTCAGATAGGTGTCAAAGGGCATCCCGCTTGCCACTTCGATCACCCGGCCCATCACGTCGAGGCCGATCGAATAGCTCCATTTGGTGCCCGGCTCGGCGATCAGCGGCAGCGCAGCGACCTTGTTGGCGAATTCCTCGAGCGTCTTGGGCCGTGCGGCGCGCATCTGCTGCTCGATCGCGGCATTGGCGGTGAAGGGGGTGATGCCCGCCTGCTCATAGGCCTTGAGCAGCGGTCCCTTAGTGATGATCGTATAGCCAAGCCCGGCGGTGTGGGTCAGCAGGTTGCGGATCGTGATCGGCTTGGTCGCGGGCGTCGCCGTCAGGTCTTTGGTGCCATCCACCAGCACCGTCATGTTCTTGAAGGCGGGGATGAAGTCCGAAACCAGCTGGTCGAGCGACATCTTGCCCTGTTCGATCAGCATCATTGCTGCCATCGCGGTGATCGGCTTGGTCATCGAATAGACGCGCCACAGCGAATCGGCATCGACCGTGCCGGCACCAGCTTCGGTCGCCAGCGTCCCTGAGGCAATGATCGTCGCTGGCCGATCGTTCAACCCGACGGCGGCGACGATACCCGGCGTCTTCTTGGTGAAGGGATAGCTGTTGATCAGCGACGTCGTCTGCGGCAGCGCGGCCGGCACGACGACTTCTCCCTGCGGCTGACGAAGTGCCTGTCCAGCGAAAGCCGAGGACACGGCCAGACCCGATATCGCGGCCCCAACCGCCAGCGTGCGAAACATCTGCGTCATCTCATCTTCTCCCTAGCCGCGCCGCCTTTGCGAACACCGTTGGCAATCCTGCCGAATCGAGCGAGTCGATTGCCCACCATTCGCCGGTCACTGCCGCTGAATGCCCCTCGATCGATGCAATCGCAAGCGCGAGTTCGAGCCGGAAATGCGTGAACACGTGCGCCACCCGATCGGTAACGAATTGCCACTCGGCGCCGGGCAGGGGAGCTTGCGCCAACCCCGGCGGTGCGTCCGCCCACGGCCCTGTCGGCAATGCGCGCATCCCGCCGAGCAGCCCCTTGGCGGGGCGACGGACGAGCAACACTTGGGCGTCGCGCTCGATCCAGAAGATCGTGCCGAATCGCTGCGGCTTGGCGTGCTTCGCAGGCTTGACTGGGAACTGGTCGGGCTTGCCCGTCGCAGCTGCCTTGCAGGATGTGCGAAGCGGGCAGAGCAGGCATTCCGGCGCGCGCGGGCTGCACAGCGACGCGCCGAGATCCATCATCGCCTGCGCAAAATCGCCGGCGCGTGTAGCGGGCGTGATCGAATCGGCGTGCGCGCGGATGATCGGCTTGGCGGCGGGCAGCGGCGTTGTGATAGCGAACAGCCGCGAGACAACCCTTTCGACATTGCCGTCGATCACGACCGCGCGCCTGCCAAAGGCGATCGCGCTGATCGCGGCGGCGGTGTAATCGCCAATGCCCGGCAGGGCACGCAGCGCTGCCTCTTCCTGCGGAAAGTGTCCGCCGTGATCGGCAACGACCGCGCGGGCGCATTCCAGGAGGTTCCGGGCGCGGGCATAATAGCCGAGCCCAGCCCAGGCGGCCATCAGATCGGCATCGTCGGCTGCCGCCAGCGCTGCCACATTCGGCCAGCGCGCGATGAAGGCGGCAAAACGCGGGCGTACGGTTGCGACCGTCGTCTGCTGCAGCATGATTTCGGAAAGCCACACGCGGTAGGGATCGGCTGCGGTGCCGGGCTTGGCTCGCCAGGGCAGGTCGCGAGCATGGGCATCGTACCAATCGAGCAGCTGGCTGGCGATGGTCTCGCGTGCGTCCAGTGCAGAAGGGAACTTGGCGATCACGCCCCGGCTATGGCATGGGATGCGTCATGAGCAAGAGCGGCGTTCGCGCCCCCCGTCCCCAAAGTGTCGAGGCCAAGCGCGGCGGCCCTGCGCGCGCCGTATCCGAGCTGCTGCCCGACGTCAGCGGGGCGGCCTTCCGAAAATTCGGCTTTGTGCAGAGCGCGGTGGTCGGTCGCTGGCCCGAAATCGTTGGGCCGCGCTATGCAGCGGTTTCCGCGCCCGAGGCGATTCGCTTTCCGCGCGGCAAGCGGGCCGAAGGAACCCTGTGCCTTGTCGTTCGCGGCGCGCACGGGCCGATGATGCAGCATATCGCGCCTGAAATCATCGAACGGGTCAATCGATTCTTCGGCTATGCCGCGATCGTGAAGGTCGCGATCCGCCAGGGCGATGTGCCGATCCCGGAACCGCGCCGCGCACCACCTTCGCTCCGGCCGTTGCCCGTCGAATTGGGCGACAGCCTGCGCTCGATCGCCGATCCCGAATTCAAGGCGGTGCTCGAAGCGCTAGCCGCAGGCGTCGCGACGACGCAGGGCGCTCCAGTGATCGTGCAGCCGGTGCCTGCCAAGATGGAGCAAGGCCAATGAGGACGCTGACGATCGCTCTTGCGCTGCTGGCCGTCGGCGCTGGCGCTGCAGCGATCGCGACGACGCCGAAGAAATCGTCCCGCATCCCGGCGCAGACTGCCACTGTGAAGGATTGGACGCGGATCGTGCGGATGACGCCGGCTGGCAATTTCGTGCTCGGCAACCCGCAGGCAGCGGTGAAGCTCGTCGAGTATCTGAGCTTCACCTGCCCGCATTGCGCGCATTTCTCGGCCGAATCGGCGGCGGTGCTCAAGGGCCAGATGATTCGATCGGGATCGACCAGCCTCGAATTGCGACCAATCGTGCGCGATCAGATCGATCTTGGCGCGACGCTGCTGGCGCATTGTGCGGGCGCGACTGACTATTTCGCGGCCGCCGAACAGATTTTTGCAAAACAGGATGAATGGCTCTCGCTCGGCATCAACTTCCTCCAGAACGAGGCCAGTCGTTTCGCGCTCGATCCGCCGCTCGACCAGGTTCGCGCCGGCGCGCAATCGAGCGGCTTGATTGATCTGATGCGCGCGCGCGGTCTCAGCGATGCCCGGATCAATGCCTGTTTTGCCGATCAGGTGGCGCTGAAAAGGATGCTGGCGGTTGGGGACGAGGCGCGGGGCAAGATCGAGGGCACGCCGGCTTTCTACATCAACGGCGAAAAGGCCGCAGGATCTGCCTGGGCGCCGCTTGAACCGATTTTGCGGGCAAAGGGTGCCCGGTGACTTTTTTAAAGCTCGATTTTTTTCCAGGGAGTTTGTTCGATGAAGCTTCGTATCGCTTTGGGTGTTTTGCCACTGTTGCTCGCTGCCGGGTGCGGTGATGACAAGACCGCCGCTGCCAAGGTGGTGCCTGCAGGCCCCGTCGCTGCCAATCCTGCCCCTGCCGGCACCAACTGGATCGATGTGGTCAGCCGCACGCCCGAAGGCGGCTACCGGATGGGCAATCCCGACGCGCCGGTAAAGCTGATCGAATATGGATCGCGCAGCTGTCCGCATTGCGCCTTGTTCGACAAGGAAGGCGTGCCTGCGCTCAGGGACGGGGCAGTGGCCGCCGGCAAGGTCTCCTATGAATTCCGCGATTTCCCCGTGCACGGTGCGATCGACATGGGGCCGATCCTGCTTGGCCAGTGCGTCGAGCCGGCGCAATTCTTCCCGATGCTCGATCAGATGATGCGCGCGCAGGATCAGCTGCTGGCCAAGGCGAACAGCCTCACCCAGGCGGAGCAGACCCAGCTCCAATCGCAATCGCCGGTAAAGGTCGCCGCGTATCTCGCCGAGCGGCTGGGCTATGTCGAGTTCGTCAAGCAGCGTGGGGTGCCGGAGGCAAAGGCGCGTGCCTGCCTGTCCGATCAAGCGAAGCTGACTGATATCGCCAAGAACCTGCAAACGGCAGATCAGCAATATCAGATTTCCGGCACGCCCACCTTCATCGTCAACGGAAAGGTGCAGGCCAATGTCAATGATTGGGGTACGCTGAAGCCCGTGCTTGCCGCCGCCGGCGCTTTGTAACCGGGGGGCGCCGACAGCGTGCAGATCAAGCGGCTGCGGCTGACGGGCTTCAAAAGCTTCGTCGATCCCGCCGATTTGCGGATCGAACCCGGGCTAACGGGAATCGTCGGCCCCAATGGCTGCGGCAAATCGAATCTGCTCGAGGCGCTGCGCTGGACGATGGGCGAGAACAGCGCCAAATCGATGCGCGGCGCCGGTATGGAAGATGTGATCTTCGCTGGCACCGCGAGCCGCCCGCAGCGCGATTTCGCCGAGGTCTCGATCCTGGTCGAGGGCGCGGTTGAGGCTGACGAGACCGAAGTCGTCCGCAGGATCGAGCGCGGGGCTGGCTCCGCCTACCGGATCAACGGGCGCGATGTGCGCGCGAAGGATGTGTCGCTGCTGTTTGCCGATGCGGCAACGGGTGCGCATTCGCCGGCGCTTGTCAGCCAGGGACGGATCGGCGCGGTGATCGCGGCGAAACCGGCCGATCGGCGAGCGATGCTCGAGGAGGCAGCCGGCATTGCCGGCCTGCATGTCAGGCGCAAGGATGCCGAGCAACGGCTGCGCGCAACCGAGGCCAATCTGGAGAAGCTGGGCGAGCTGATCGCCGATCAGGATGCGCGGGCAACAGCCCTGCGGCGGCAGGCGCGGCAGGCCGAGCGGTATCGTGCGCTTTCGGACGACATCCGGATTGCCGAGGCGCGGATGATCTTCGCGCGGTGGCGCGATGCCGCCGCCGCCGATCTTGCCCGGCAGGAAGCGACCGAGGCCGAGTCGCACGTCGCACAAGCGAGCGAGGCGCAGCGCGCCGCCGCCGCGCATCAGACGCAGGCGACCGAGCGTCTCGCAGAAGCCCGCACGGCATCGCTTGCCGCTCGCGATCGGGCGAGCGAGGCCGGTCATCTGCTCGCGACGTTGCGCACCGAGCGCGAGGGCGTTGCGCGCCGGATCGCCGAGCTGGCCGAAGCACAGGCGCGAATCGTCTCCGATCGGGAACGCGAAGGGGCGCTCGCCCATGATGCTGCTGACGCGCTTGCGCGGATCGCCGATGAAGCCGGCGTGATCGAAGTGCGGATCGCCGATGCCGCCGATCGCCGGCCAACGCTCGATACCGCGCTTGCCGAGGCCGAACGGGTGGCACGCGATGCCGAGGTGGCGCTGGCACAAGCACTCGCGGCGCAGGCGAGCGAGGCGGCGGAAGCGCGGGTGGCACAGGCAGCACTGGCAGCGGCGCGCAGCCGGCTCGACCGGGCCGATCGAGACCGCACACGGATTGCCGCAGAGGCACGAGCGATGGGCGATATCGCGCCGCTTCGTGCCGCGCGTGAGGCAGCACTTGCGTCACGCGAACAGGCCCAGCGCCACGCCGAATCGGCACGTAACGGGCTGGCCCGGGCCGACGAGCAAGAACGGGCGGCAATCGATTCGCGTGATCGCGCGCAATCGGCCCGGGCGGCGGCGCATGCCGAGCTTGCCGCGATCGACAGCGAAAGTGCAGCGCTCACCAAGGCGACGCGGTCTACGGGCAAGGACCGCGTGCTCGATCTCCTTCGGCCCGATCCAGGATATGAGCGCGCGCTCGCCGCGGCACTCGGCGATGATCTGGAGGCCGGGCTCGATCCGGCAGCGGCGCATTTCTGGAGTGGTGCAGCGCCACTGGCCGCCGATCCGCCGCTCGTGCGCGGCACCGTGCCGCTTGCCCGTCACGTGTCGGCGCCCGATGCGCTCGCGCGGCGGCTGGCGCAGATATTGGTCGCCGAAACCGATGAGGGGCAGCCGCTGGCGGTTGGCCAAAGGCTGGTGACGCTGGCTGGGGTGCTGCGCCGCTGGGATGGCTATATCGCCAAATCGGGGGGTGTCGCCGCTGCCGAACGGCTCGAACGGATGAACCGGCTGCGCGCGCTCGAACAGGCACGCGGCCCGGCGGTAAGCGCGGTGGAATCGGCAGACGCACAGCTTGCGCGGATCGACCAGACAATTGTCGATGCGCGCCGCACCGCCGGCGAGGCGCGACGCGTTCTCGATGCTGCAGAGAACAGCGGGCGCGACGCCAGCCGCAACGAGGACCGCGCCGCATCCGCGATCGAGCGGATCGAGGCGCAACGGACCGATCTCGACGCGCGCGAGCGCCGCATCGCTGCCGAACATGATGAAGCCGGGGGCGATCTTGCCCGCGCGGAAGCCCAGGTGGCAGCGCTTCCCGATGGCGGCACCACGCGCGACCGGGTGGCAAATCTTCAGGCTGCCGCGGAAGCATGCCGGACGGCCGTGGCGCAGGGGCGTGCCGATCGCGCCACGCTCGACCGCGATGTGGCGGCGGACCGCGAGCGTCTGGCGGTCGGCCAGGCCGACGCCAAGAGCTGGCGCGCGCGCGCTGGAGAAGCGGCTCGGCGGATCGCCGATATGGCCAGGCGTGAGGAGGCACTGGGGGAGGAAGCCGCGATCCTCGCGGTGCGCCCCGAAATCCTCGATCGCCGGATTGCCGAAGCCGAGGCGACACACCAAGCCGCGCGGGTCGATGTCGAAGCCTTGCTGGCCGCCGAGCGTGCGGGTGAGGTGGTATTGCGCGAAGCCGAAGACATTGCCCGCCAGGCAGCGGAGGCATTGTCCCAGGCCCGTGAACAGCGCGCCGGTGCTGCCGCCCGCGCCGAAAACCAGGAGTTGCGGCGGATCGAGATGGGGCGGTTATCGGGCGAACGCTTCGAGTGCCCGCCGCCCGTTTTGCCGGAGCGCGCAGGTTTTGCCGCCGATACTGTGCGAACGCCCGCTGACGAATCGGCGCGGCATGAACGGCTCACGCTCGATCGCGAGCGGATCGGGCCAGTCAATCTCGTCGCCGAGAGCGAGCTCGCCGAAATCGAGGCTGCGAGTGCAACCAACGCTGCCGAGCGCGATGAACTGGCGCAGGCGGTCAACCGGCTACGCGGATCGATCGGCACGTTGAACCGCGAGGGGCGGCAACGCCTGCTCGCTGCGTTCGAGGCGGTCGACGGGCATTTCCGGCGGTTGTTCACCACGCTGTTCAATGGCGGCCAGGCGCATCTCGAATTGGTCGATTCGGACGATCCGCTGGAGGCGGGGCTTGAGATCATGGCCCAGCCGCCGGGCAAGAAGCTCCAATCGCTGACCCTGCTTTCGGGCGGCGAACAGGCGCTGACGGCGATCGCGCTGATCTTTGGCCTGTTCCTCACCAATCCCGCGCCAATCTGCGTGCTCGACGAAGTCGATGCGCCGCTGGACGACGCCAATATCGAGCGCTTCTGCGATCTGCTCGACGCGATGACGCGCGAAACGCAGACGCGCTACCTGATCGTCACGCACAATGCCGTG